>NZ_AKJP02000029.1:0-396222 GCF_000282275.2 Pseudomonas sp. GM30
AAATGTCAAAAGAGCCAAACATCACTGCCCTTTCAACTCCTTCCAGGCTTCGGTGAACTGAAGCAAGCCGCTGTCGAAAACTGCGTAACTCATTGAATCTCAAGGAGTTTTCCGTTTCGACTGCGCCGGAAGTGGGGCGAATTATAGACTTCCTGAATCTGCCGTCAACCGCTTTTTTCACTTTTCTTTCAACAACTTACAGATCGATTAAAAAACATACAAACCTCTCTATATAGAAGGAGGAAACGACCCCTTCTATATAGAAGGGCTACTCAAAGCACTCCATCAGCCTTGAGTGCCTCCACCGCACCAGCACCCAGACCAAGCACCCTCTGCAACACCTCCAACGTATGCTCGCCCAATAAAGGAGGCGCACGGCGATACTCGACAGGCGTCTGCGACAGCCGGATCGGGCTCGCCACCTGCGGCACCATACCCGCCAGGGCATGCGGAAGTTCAATAGCCAGCCCACGCGCCTTCACCTGCGGGTCCTCGAACACTTGGGACAAATCATTGATCGGCCCACACGGCACACCCGCCTGCTCCAACTGCGTCACCCATTCGGCAGTGGTTTTGAATACAGTCGCCTGGCGGATCAGAGGAATCAGTACCGCGCGATTCGCCACCCGCAGCTTGTTGGTCGCGAAACGCGGATCGTCTGCCCACTGCGGCTGGCCCGCCACCTCGGCAAATTTGCGGAACTGCCCATCGTTGCCAACGGTAAGAATGAAATCACCATCGGCCGTAGGGAAGTCCTGGTACGGCACAATGTTGGGATGCGCGTTACCCAGACGCTTGGGAGCATTGCCGGTAGTCAGGTAATTCATGGCCTGGTTTGCCAGACATGCAACCTGCACATCCAGCAACGCCATATCAATATGCTGCCCACCACCGTCGTGATCACGATGCGCCAGCGCTGCCAGAATCGCCACGGTCGAATACAGCCCCGTCAGTATGTCCGTCAACGCAACCCCCACCTTCACCGGCCCAGCACCTTCATCACCTTCGGGGCGACCGGTCAGGCTCATCAGCCCGCCAAGCCCCTGGATCATGAAGTCATAACCCGCGCGCTTGGCATACGGCCCGGTTTGACCGAAGCCGGTGATCGAGCAATAGATCAGATCCGGATTGATCGCCTTCAGCGATTCGTAGTCCAGCCCATAGGCAGCCAGCCCACCGACCTTGAAGTTCTCGATGAGAATGTCCGACTTCGCCGCCAGCTCCCGCACGAGGTTCTGACCTTCAGGCCGAGTGAAGTCGATGGTCACCGATTGCTTGTTGCGGTTGGCCGACAAATAGTAAGCCGCCTCGCTGGTGTTTTCCCCGTAAGCGTCCTTAAGGAACGGCGGCCCCCAGGCACGCGTGTCATCGCCATTGCCCGGGCGCTCGACCTTGATCACCTCGGCGCCAAGGTCGGCAAGTATCTGCCCGGCCCACGGCCCGGCCAATACTCGCGATAAATCCAGTACCCGCAGATGCGACAGCGCGCCCATGGTCGCTCTCCTGTTAATAGAACGCCTGCAGACCGGTTTGCGCACGACCGAGGACCAGCGCGTGAACGTCGTGAGTACCTTCATAGGTATTCACCACTTCCAGGTTGACCAGGTGACGGGCCACGCCGAACTCGTCAGAGATACCGTTGCCACCCAACATGTCACGGGCCATACGGGCGATATCCAGCGACTTGCCACAGGAATTGCGCTTCATGATCGAGGTGATTTCGACCGCGGCAGTGCCTTCGTCCTTCATGCGACCCAGGCGCAGGCAGCCTTGCAGCGCCAGGGTGATCTCGGTCTGCATGTCGGCCAGTTTCTTCTGGATCAGTTGGGTAGCGGCCAATGGACGCCCGAACTGCTGACGATCAAGGGTGTACTGGCGAGCGGTGTGCCAGCAGAACTCGGCAGCGCCCAACGCACCCCAGGAGATGCCGTAGCGTGCGGAGTTAAGGCAGGTGAACGGGCCTTTCAGACCGCGCACATCAGGGAAGATGTTCTCTTCCGGCACAAACACGTTGTCCATGACGATTTCGCCGGTGATCGATGCGCGCAGACCAACCTTGCCGTGAATCGCCGGAGCACTCAGGCCCTTCCAGCCTTTCTCCAGCACGAAGCCACGGATGTCGCCGGCATCGTCCTTGGCCCAGACCACGAACACATCGGCGATCGGGCTGTTGGTGATCCACATCTTGGCGCCGGTCAGGCTGTAGCCGCCGTCGACTTTGCGCGCACGGGTGATCATCGCACCCGGGTCGGAGCCGTGGTTTGGCTCGGTCAGACCGAAGCAGCCGATCCATTCACCGGAGGCCAGTTTCGGCAGGTATTTCTGCTTTTGGGCTTCTGTACCGAATTCGTTGATCGGCACCATCACCAGCGACGACTGCACGCTCATCATCGAGCGATAGCCGGAGTCGACACGCTCGACTTCGCGAGCAATCAGGCCGTAGCTGACGTAGTTCAGGCCGCTGCCACCGTACTGCTCAGGGATGGTCGCACCGAGCAGGCCGACTTCGCCCATTTCGCGGAAGATCGCCGGATCGGTTTTCTCATGGCGGAAAGCTTCGAGAACACGTGGCGCCAGGCTCTGCTGAGCGAACTGGGCGGCGGTGTCGCGGATCATGCGCTCCTCTTCGGTGAGCTGTTGATCCAGCAGCAGGGGATCGATCCAGTTGAAGCTAGCTTTACCGCCCATGAGTGTGTCCTCGCAAATCGGTGAATTAACGTGGCATTGATCCTAGGCCCGGTTCGCCAGCGCGGCAAACGAGGATTTCGCATCCTGTTGTGCTAATTTCTCACTCCGAAACGTCGCTGAATGCCTTTTACGCGGCGCATTAGTGAGGTTGACGTACATGCGCAGGAAGATTCCCAGCACCACAGCCCTGATCAGCTTCGAAGCCGCCGCTCGCCACGAAAGCTTTACCAAGGCTGCCGAAGAACTTTCCCTCACACAGGGCGCCATTTGCCGACAGATCGCCAGCCTTGAGGACTTCCTCAGCGTGGAACTGTTCCGACGTTCGCGACGCGGAGTGAAGCTGACGGAAGCCGGCCTTTCCTACAGCCGCCGGGTGGCCACGCAACTGGACGCCGTCGAGCGCGACACACTATCGGTCATGGGCCAACAGGGCACCAACGTGATCGAATTGGCGGTGGTGCCGACCTTTGGCACTCAGTGGCTGCTGCCACGCCTCAAGGACTTTCAGCTCAAACACCCGGAAGTGACGGTGAACCTGACCAACCGCACTCGCCCGTTCCTGTTTGCCGACACCGATTTCGACGCGGCGATCTACTTTGGCGACGCCGATTGGTCGGGTACCGAATCCCACAGGTTGATGGGCGAAAATCCGATGCCGGTATGCAGCCCTGCCCTGCTCGGCAACAGAACTCAGCTGACGCCCGAAGAAATCGCCGAGCTGCCTCTGCTGCAGCAAACCACCCGCCCCTACGCCTGGCGCCAGTGGTTCAACGCCCGGCACCTGAACATCCCCCGCGACATGACAGGCCCACGCTACGAGCTATTCTCCATGCTGGCCCAGGCGGCCATGCATGACATGGGGATTGCACTGATTCCACCGTTCCTGATCCAGCGTGAACTGGCCGAGCAACGGCTGGTGATCGCCAACCCGAATGCGCTCTCCAGCATCAAGGCGTATTACCTGATGATTCCGGAGCGAAAGGTCGAATCGGCCTCACTCAAGGCTTTTCGTGATTGGCTGGTCAATCAGGCAAACAGCTACAGCCTAGAAGGATAAAGGCTTACGGCGATTACTAACCCGGTAGTCAGGAAAATCAAAGCCCTACAGATATAAGTATTTGTCGCAAAATCGCAGACTGTATCCGAAAGTCGTACAGACGTCCCACAAGCGCCTGCTGACGTGGCTTTGAGCCTCCATCCGCGACTCATTGCGGCCTATTCACGCCGCCGATGAGAAATTTTTTCAAATTCAGCCAGAATCCTTGCAAGGCACGGCCTGCAAGGGATTCAACTGGCCATCTGCGACATTCGGTCACGGGATGACTTGTAGTTAATTTTCCGTCACCCGTCATAATCCCTTGAAGGGCATAAAGTTCGCCTGCAAAATGCCGCGCCCCGCCCTGATTTGGCGGGATCGTGCTGATCGGCCGCCCCAGTCGCACCATCCGCAGTGCCTGGGTTTACTCAATAAGATCACGCAGGAGATTTGACGTGCACATTGGTGTTCCTCTCGAAACCCAGACCGGTGAAACACGGGTTGCTGCAACCCCGGAAACCATTAAAAAGCTGATCAGCCAAGGTCATAAGGTCACTGTGCAAACCGGCGCCGGCGTCAAAGCCAGTGTTGTTGACAGTGCTTATGAAGCGGCGGGCGCAACCATTGGCAGTGCCAACGATGCGTTCGGTGCCGAGCTGATTCTCAAAGTGGTCGCTCCCAGCGATGCCGAACTGGCGCTGATCAAGCGCGGCACGGTGCTGGTGGGCATGCTCAACCCCTTCAATAACGACACCATCGCCAAAATGGCCGAGTGCGGGATTACCGCGTTCGCCCTGGAAGCGGCGCCGCGCACCTCTCGGGCGCAGAGTCTCGATGTGTTGTCGTCGCAGGCGAACATCGCCGGCTACAAGGCGGTGTTGCTGGCTGCGCACTACTATCCGCGCTTCATGCCGATGCTGATGACCGCTGCGGGCACCGTGAAAGCGGCGCGCGTGCTGATTCTCGGCGCCGGTGTGGCCGGGTTGCAGGCGATTGCCACGGCGAAACGTCTGGGTGCGGTGATCGAAGCGTCTGACGTGCGTCCGGCAGTGAAGGAACAAATCGAATCCCTCGGCGCCAAGTTCGTCGATGTGCCTTACGAGACTGACGAAGAGCGCGAATGCGCGGTCGGTGTCGGCGGTTACGCGCGCCCGATGCCGGCGAGCTGGATGCAGCGTCAGGCCCAGGCCGTGCACGAACGCGCCAAGCAGGCCGATATCGTTATCACCACTGCGCTGATTCCGGGCCGCAAGGCGCCGACACTGTTGAGCGCAGACACCGTGGCGCAGATGAAACCCGGCTCGGTGGTCATCGACCTCGCGGCAGCTCAGGGCGGCAACTGCCCGCTGACCGTGGCCGATCAGGTCGTGGTCGAGAACGGCGTGACCATCGTCGGCCCGACCAACCTCGCCGGTGAAGTCGCCGCAGATGCTTCGGCGCTGTACGCCCGCAACCTGCTGGACTTCCTCAAGCTGGTGTTCACCAAAGAAGGCCAGTTCGACGTCAACCTCGAAGACGACATCGTCGCCGCGTGCCTGATGTGCCGCGACGGCCAAGTCATCCGCAAAAACGCCTAAGCAGGGATTCAGACGATGGAAGAGCTTATCTCCCCCGGTATCTACAACCTGATCATCTTCGTGCTGGCGATTTATGTCGGTTATCACGTGGTCTGGAACGTTACACCTGCGCTGCACACGCCGTTGATGGCGGTGACCAACGCCATTTCGGCAATCGTGATCGTCGGCGCCATGCTCGCTGCTGCGCTGACCGTCACGCCGCTGGGCAAGACCATGGGCACCCTCGCCGTGGCACTGGCGGCGGTCAATGTATTCGGTGGCTTCCTGGTCACCCGCCGCATGCTTGAGATGTTCAAGAAGAAAGCCCCGAAAGCAAAAGAAGAGGCGCCGAAGTAATGAGCATGAATCTCGTCACGACGCTCTACCTGATCGCGTCGATCTGCTTCATCCAGGCCCTCAAAGGCCTGTCGCACCCGACCACCTCGCGGCGCGGCAACCTGTTCGGCATGCTTGGCATGGCGCTGGCCATTCTCACCACCATTGGCCTCATCTATAAACTCGGTGCCGAGCTTGCAACTGCCGGTATCGGCTATGTGATCGTCGGCCTGCTGATTGGCGGCACTGCCGGTTCGATCATGGCCAAGCGCGTTGAAATGACCAAGATGCCGGAGCTGGTTGCGTTCATGCACAGCATGATCGGTCTGGCCGCGGTGTTTATCGCCATTGCCGCCGTTGTCGAGCCGCAGTCACTGGGTATCGTCAAACAACTGGGCGACTCGATCCCGGCGGGCAACCGTCTGGAGCTGTTCCTCGGCGCGGCGATTGGTGCAATCACCTTCTCCGGTTCGGTGATCGCCTTCGGCAAGCTCTCGGGCAAGTACAAGTTCCGCCTGTTCCAGGGCGCGCCTGTACAGTTTGCCGGTCAGCACAAGCTGAACGCGGTACTCGGTCTGGCGACGCTGGTGCTGGGCGTGACCTTCATGCTCACCGGCAACCTCGCCGCATTCGCGCTGATGCTGGCCCTGGCATTCGTGATGGGCGTGCTGATCATCATCCCGATCGGCGGTGCCGACATGCCGGTGGTGGTGTCGATGCTCAACAGTTATTCGGGCTGGGCGGCAGCGGGTATCGGCTTTTCGCTGAACAACTCGATGCTGATCATTGCCGGCTCGCTGGTGGGTTCGAGCGGCGCGATTCTCTCGTACATCATGTGCAAGGCGATGAACCGTTCTTTCTTTAATGTACTGCTCGGCGGTTTCGGCAACACGGCCGACGCAGGACCTGCGGGTGCGAAAGAGGCGCGTCCGGTGAAATCCGGTTCCGCCGACGACGCGACCTTCCTGCTGACCAACGCCGACACCGTTATCATCGTTCCGGGTTACGGCCTGGCAGTGGCTCGCGCGCAGCATGCACTGAAAGAACTGACCGAGAAGCTGACCCACCGTGGCGTGACCGTGAAGTACGCGATCCACCCGGTGGCCGGTCGCATGCCCGGGCACATGAACGTCCTGCTCGCAGAGGCCGAAGTGCCCTACGACCAAGTGTTCGAGATGGAAGACATCAACTCCGAGTTCGGTCAGGCCGACGTGGTGCTGGTGCTCGGTGCCAACGACGTGGTCAACCCGGCCGCCAAGAACGATCCGAAATCGCCGATTGCCGGGATGCCGATTCTCGAAGCGTTCAAGGCCAAGACCATCATCGTCAACAAGCGCTCGATGGCCAGCGGCTATGCCGGTCTGGACAACGAGCTGTTCTATCTGGACAAGACCATGATGGTGTTCGGCGACGCGAAGAAAGTCATCGAAGACATGGTCAAAGCGGTCGAGTAATCCATCGCTGCAGCACTGGACGCCCCGACTTGTCGGGGCGTTTTGGTTTGCGCACAGCGTCGGACAATTTGCCACGTTGTTGCAGTTCCGGTAACGGTGTTTTACTTCAAAGCCGCTAAATAGACGCCTCGTTTGCGACCTTGGTAGCGGGACAGGCGCCCGCGAAATTCACTAGACTGCGCATCCTGCTACTCGCTTCCCGAGAAAATAATCCATGTACCGTGACCGTATTCGCCTGCCTTCGTTGTTGGATAAAGTGATGAGCGCCGCCGACGCCGCCGCGCTGATTGAAGACGGCATGACCGTCGGCATGAGCGGCTTCACCCGCGCCGGCGAAGCCAAAGCCGTCCCTCACGCACTGGCCGAGCGAGCCAAGGTCACGCCGCTGAAGATCAGCCTGATGACCGGCGCGAGCCTGGGCAACGACCTCGACAAACAACTGACCGAGGCCGGTGTGCTGTCGCGGCGCATGCCGTTCCAGGTCGACAGCACCTTGCGCAAGGCGATCAACGCCGGCGAAGTGATGTTCATCGACCAGCACCTGTCGGAAACCGTCGAGCAACTGCGCAACCAGCAACTGAAGCTGCCGGACATCGCGGTGATCGAAGCCGTGGCCATCACCGAGCAAGGCCACATCGTGCCGACCACCTCGGTGGGCAACTCGGCGAGCTTCGCGATTTTCGCCAAGCAGGTGATTGTCGAGATCAACCTGGCGCACAACGCCAACCTCGAAGGCCTGCATGACATCTATATCCCGACCTACCGCCCGACGCGTACGCCGATCCCGCTGGTAAAGGTCGACGATCGCATCGGCAGCACCGCGATCCCGATCCCACCGGAAAAGATCGTCGCCATCGTCATCACCCAGCAGGCGGATTCGCCGTCCACGGTGTCGACCCCGGATGTCGATACCAATGCCATCGCCGAGTACCTGATCACCTTCTTCAAGCAGGAAGTCGACGCCGGGCGCATGACCAACAAGCTCGGCCCGTTGCAGGCCGGAATCGGCAACATCGCCAACGCGGTGATGTGCGGTCTGATCGATTCGCCGTTCGAAGACCTGACCATGTACTCCGAAGTGCTGCAGGATTCGACCTTCGACCTGATCGACGCCGGCAAGCTGAGCTTCGCTTCGGGCAGCTCGATCACATTGTCGGAGCGGCGCAACAGCGATGTGTTCGGCAACCTGGAGAAGTACAAGGACAAACTGGTGCTGCGCCCGCAAGAGATCTCCAACCACCCGGAAGTGGTGCGTCGTCTGGGTATCATCGGCATTAACACCGCACTGGAGTTCGACATCTACGGTAACGTCAACTCCACCCATGTCTGCGGCACGCGGATGATGAACGGCATTGGCGGTTCCGGCGACTTCGCGCGCAATGCGCACCTGGCGGTGTTCGTGACCAAGTCGATTGCCAAGGGTGGCGCAATTTCCAGCGTGGTGCCGATGGTCAGCCACGTTGACCACACCGAGCATGACGTCGACATCCTGGTCACCGAAATCGGTCTGGCCGACCTGCGCGGCCTGGCCCCGCGCGAGCGCGCCCGGGTGATCATCGACAACTGTGTGCATCCCGATTACCGCCGGGCGCTGAATGATTACTTCACCGCCGCTTGCGCCATCGGCGGGCACACACCACACATCCTGCGCGAAGCCCTGAGCTGGCACATGAACCTGGAAGAAACCGGTCGCATGCTCGCGGTGTAATTCGCACAGTCGAACCGCTGATGCAAACACAGTTTGTGTCAGCGTTTTTTTCATCGCCTCTACCTGGCAAAAACTGTACTGCTGTACCGGTGATTTCCTACAGCTTTTACCTACCTCGACCCCAATATTGCGCAAAAATGCACCACTTGAGTGCAGACAGATACAGTTTGCTCGATTTTGACCCGTACACCCCCTATAAACAGTTAACTGGTCACTCACAATACAGTTGAACTGTATCTAGAGAGACTAGGCAAACGAGAGGATCATGGGTACCAGTTAAACCACTACCTGATCCCGCCACAAGCGGAAGGATGTCAATCATGGAACGTACACTCAGTTCCGAACTGTTCTTCGAAGACAAAGCTGCAAAAAACCAGGCTTCCCTGCCTCTGCGCGTTATCGCCAACCTGATGTTGTGGCAGCGCCGCATCTCCAGCCGCCATCAACTGGCTCGTCTGGATTCGCGTCTGCTGGCTGACGCCGGTATCAGCGAAGCACAACGCTACGAAGAGCTGAGCAAGCCGTTCTGGCGCTAAGTAGCGTCGCTGGCTCTGGTCATTAGACCCACCGCCAGCAACCCGAATTGAACAAACAAGACCCGTCGCGGGAAACCGCGACGGGTCTTGTCGTTTCAGGGTTTGAAAAGCGCCCATACAGCAACCCAAATCAACAACAGGTACAGTTTCTATATTCATTAATCTGGACCAGTACAATTTCACCTGAGTGCATCTGCTGTTTCCACTGCTTCGCGCGCAGCATGTCCTTGATCCGCTCTCGGCTTAAGGAATACGCCATGAAAGACTTACAGGATGTTTCAGCAATTTCGATTCAGACCCACGCTTACTCGCGCTCATTGCGGCGCCTGCTACATGGCTTGTGGCAAGCAATGGAACGCGCCAGGACGCGGCGCTTGCTGGCTCAGCTCGATCAGCGCGATCTCGCGGATCTGGGCTTAAGCCAAGCCGATCGGCTCAATGAACTGGAAAAACCCTTCTGGCGCTAGCATTCTGCCCACTGTCCGAACCTCGCGCGCAGGCCTAATATCCACGCCAGAACGTGGCGAATCTTCTGCAACCCGCGTCTGACTCATCAGACACAAGCCACCTCTCAATACGGTTTACTTTCAGGAGATCCACCATGTCCCGTCTTCGCCTGCTCAGCGCTGCCGCCTTGCTGGCCGTGGCTGCCAACGCCAGTGCCTCCAGTTTCATCGTCACCACCGATGCCGTGGTTGGCGCACTGAAGTCCTCTTCGGATGCCACCTCCGACGTCAGCTCTTCGCTGCGTGACAACAAAGTCGTGATCGCTGCCCGTGACGACGCGGCGAGCTTCGTAGCCAGCGAAGGCCAGATCCGCGGCGTGAAACTGGAAAGTGCTCTGGACCTGATTCGTCATCAGGCACCGCAACTGAACGCGACCGACTTCCAGCTGGCGCAAGCCATCCTGGCGATCTGATCGCCGTTGTCCGACGGGACACGCCAGTCGTGTCCCGATGTTTCGCCACTGGCTCTGGCCCGGGCATTTGCGCTAGCCTTGAGGCTCGTTAACCGTTACCGAGTCTCATGCGTTTATTCAAACTGCTTTTCCCTTCTTTGTTGATCAGCGCCTGCTGGGCGACCTCGGTCGATGCCTTTGATGTCTCCACACAAAACACCGTGGTCACCGTTTGGGCGACCGGAATGGTGTCTTCGGCGCCATTCGACCGTAAACTGATCATCGCCGCTCACGATGACGCGGCGGCGTTTGTTGCCAGTGACGGTGAATTGCGCGGCGCGCAGCTCGAATCCGCACTGCATTACCTGCGCAAATCACGACCAAAACTTCATGTCAGCGACCTTGAACTGGCACAGGCAATTCTCGTCCAATAGTTATCCTGATCCCTCGTTATCATTGCCCTCCGGAGTCGTTCCATGCGTAGCCCGCTGATTGCTGCCGCCCTTGGCCTGTTTTTATTGGCCGACGTGGCCCAGGCGCACACCCTGGTAGCCACCAGTAACATCATCGTTCGTGCCTCCCAGCGCACCATCGATTTCACCTCCGATACCACCACGTCGATTCGCGACTCGAAAATCATCCGCGAAGCTCACGACGACGCCGCCAGCTTCGTCGCCACCAACGGCGATATCCGTGGTGCGCACCTGGAAGCCGCCCTCAACACCTTGCGCACCCGCGTGCCGGAAGCCCGCGACGCCAGTGACCAGGTGCTCGCCGAAGCCATTCTCGCCCTGTGAAGTCACTCGGCGCCTGGCTGCTGGCCGGGGCGTTGTTGCTGCTTGGCAACAGCGCCCACGCCAGCCTGCAATTGCGGCTCAAGACCGACGGCCTGAGCCCCGCCCAGCAGCAGGCCAGCCAGGCGCTGCTCGATGAAGCGATGCAGAAACTGCCGCCCAGCTTCGTCGAACAGCTGGACCGGCGCATCGATGTCGGCTGGACCGACAACATGCCCGGCAATGCCTATGGCGAGGCGACCCTGGTTGCCGAACTCGACCTGAACCGCAAACTGCTCGCCGGCCTCACCGACGGCAGCGCGGCCAAGGAAAAAACCAATCGCCCCCACGGCACGGTGCGCCAGGAACTGCTGGCAACGGTGCTGCACGAACTCACCCACATTTATGACCGCGCACGCCTGTGGCCCGCCGCCGAACGCACGCTGATCCAGCGCTGCACCCGTCGCAGCAACAGCGCCGGACTGGTCGGCATTCCCGATGAGTGTCGCGGCCAGACCGAGCGACGCTTCACCCTCAGCGATGACCCGCGCCTGCTCGACCTCGCCGGTTGGCAACAGTACGTCGGCCGCCGCGGCGAGCGTGAACAACACAACCGTCAGGTAGCCCGCAGCCCGGATCTGTACGAAATTTCCAGCCCGAAGGAGTTTGTTGCGGTCAACATGGAGTATTTCCTCCTCGACCCAAGCTACGCCTGCCGCCGCCCGGCGCTCTATCGCTACTACAAGGAACGCTTCGGCTGGGCTCCACCGGCCAAGGACACCTGCAGCAACACCTTCGCTTTCCTCAACGCCGGCAACGACTTCGCCAAACAGCCATTGGGCCAGGTCGATCCAGAGCGGGTGTATGCCGTCGACTACCTGCTGGCCGAAGCCAACCAGAACTGGGTCAGCCGCTGGGGCCACAGCATGTTGCGCCTGGTGATCTGCGCGCCGGGCCGACCACGGGGCCCGGATTGCCGGCTCGATCTGGACCAGCATCTGGTGCTGTCCTACCGCGCCTTTGTCGGTGACGTGCAGTTGTCGAGCTGGGACGGTCTGGTCGGCAAATACCCGTCACGACTATTCGTGCTGCCGCTGGCGCAGGTGATCGACGAGTACACCAAGACCGAACTGCGCAGCCTCGCTTCGGTGCCGCTGAACCTGTCGCGCGTCGAGATCGAAGGCGTGGTCGAACACGCCGCCGAGATGCACTGGAGCTATGACGGCAACTACTTCTTCCTCTCCAACAACTGCGCGGTGGAAGGCCTGAAACTGCTGCGCAGCGGCAGTAACAACAAGCAACTCGTCGGCCTCGACAGCATCATGCCCAACGGTTTGCTTGAAGTACTCAAAGGCCGTGGCCTAGCCGACACCAGCGTGCTCGACAATCCCAAGGAAGCGCTGCGCCTGGGCTATCGCTTCGATTCGTTCCGCGATCGCTATCAGGCGATGTTCGATGTGTTGAAGAAGCAGCTGCCGATCAAACAGACCACCGTCGAGGACTGGTTGTCTCTGTCTGCCGAAGAACGCCGCCAGTGGTTCGAGCGTGCCGACCTGCGCACCAGTGCCGCGCTGTTGCTGCTGGAACAGGCGAGCTATCGCCGTCAGTTGCTGCTGGCCCAGGATGAGGTCAAGCAGCGTTACCTCGGCGCCCGGGAGCTGGAAAACGGCGGCATGGACAAGGCCAACGCCACCCTGCAGGAAATTCTCGCCAACAGCGGCTTCCTCAGTCGCCCGGCGGAACTGCTCGACAGCCGCGGCTATGGGCTGCCGCAACCGAGCGAGTTCAAGCGCTTGCAAGACGAGAGCGCCCAACGCCAGAAACAACTGCTGGCACTGAGCGGCGATCTGGACAAGGAGGTGCGCAAGTTGCTGGAACCCAAGCGAGCAGCCGAGATTGCCGCCAGCGAAGCCAACGTGAAGCAGATTGGCGAGCATCTGCGCAAACTGCACAAGGCATCCGGCGGACTGGAGCTACCCTGAGACAGAAGACTGGAACTGAATCTTGTGGCGAGGGAGCTTGCTCCCGCTCGGCTGCGCAGCAGTCGTAAATCGGTTGAATGCCGAATTTTCAGGGCCGCTCCGCGCCCCAGCGGGAGCAAGCTCCCTCGCCACAGATGATCTTGCCAAATCAGTACAAAACGCCATCCAGAATTTCGTAAACGATCCCGGTACCCACTGCGATCAGCACGATATCGCCCCCGGCGCGGCGCCACTCATAACCCGGATAAACCGGCAGACGACTCAGCGCCCGACCGTCCAGTCGCTCGCCGTAATACCCGTGCGGTAACGGCCGTCCACGCTCCAGATGAATACCCGGTGGCGGCGGTGCACCGCGCACGAAGTAGCCGTGATTGTCGCGAATGGTCTGGCGTACCGGGCCGAAGTCGCGAGGCGGGCCGCCGCGGCGGTCGTTCTGCGGGCCACGGTGATCGTCACGATGATCATTGCCATGGTTATCATACTGGCCCTGCTGCGGGCCGCCGTGGTCATGATCATCGCGTGGATCGGCGCTGGCCAGCAGCGGCGTCGCGCTGAGCATCAGCACACCCAGTCCGGCAATCAGACGTTTCGGCATTTTCATCGGGTCTTTCCTCACTGCACCAACAGCAAAAAGGGATTCAGAACGTGGTTCTGAATCCCTCGGTCTTGCTCATTTAGGCTGTGTTGTGAGGTGCTAATTCCTCTGTATCAGGAACTTTACCTTCAGCTGACGCGGGCCTTACGCACGCCTTCGGACAGCGACTTGCACAGCCCCAGCACACCATCGACAGCCTGGGCTGGCGTGGTCGCGTTGGCGATATGGTCGATCAGCGCCGAGCCCACCACCACACCGTCCGCCAAACGTGCGATGGACGCCGCCTGCTCCGGAGTACGAATGCCGAAACCGATGCTGATCGGCAGATCAGTGTGGCGACGCAGACGGGTCACCGCCTCTTCGACGTGTTCCAGAGTCGCCGCACCGGCACCGGTCACCCCGGCCACCGACACGTAGTAAACGAAGCCCGAACTGCCATTGAGCACTTTCGGCAGGCGCGCATCGTCAGTGGTCGGGGTGGTCAGGCGGATGAAGTCCAGACCGGCAGCCTGTGCCGGGTCGCACAGTTCGGCGTTGTGCTCCGGCGGCATGTCGACCACGATCAGACCATCAACGCCCGCCGCTTTGGCATCAGCGATGAAACGCTCAACGCCGTACATGTGGATCGGGTTGAAGTAGCCCATCAGCACCAGCGGCGTGTCGCTGTTGCCTTCGCGGAACTCGCGGACCATCTGCAGGGTTTTCGCCAGATTCTGCCTGGCGCCCAAGGCACGGATGTTTGCCAGTTGAATCGCCGGGCCATCGGCCATCGGGTCGGTAAACGGCATGCCCAACTCGATCACGTCGGCGCCAGCGCCCGGCAGGCCTTTGAGAATCGCCAGCGAGGTGTCGTAGTCCGGGTCACCGGCGGTGACGAAGGTCACCAGCGCGGCGCGATTCTGTTGCTTGAGGTCGGCAAAACGGGTTTGCAGGCGGCTCATCAGTGTTTCTCCTGCTTGGACTGTTCCATATGGTGCATGACGGTCTGCATGTCTTTGTCGCCACGGCCCGACAGGTTGACCACCATCAGGTGATCCTTCGGCAGTTTCGGCGCACGTTTGAACACTTCAGCCAACGCATGAGCGCTTTCCAGTGCCGGGATGATGCCTTCGAGGCGGCAGCACTTGTGGAACGCGGCGAGGGCTTCGTCGTCAGTCACCGAGGTGTACTGGACGCGGCCGATGTCATGCAACCAGGCGTGCTCAGGGCCAATGCCCGGATAGTCGAGGCCGGCGGAAATCGAGTGAGCGTCGATGATCTGGCCATCGTCGTCCTGCAGCAGGAAGGTGCGGTTACCGTGCAACACACCCGGTACGCCACCGTTGAGGCTCGCTGCGTGCTTGCCGGTTTCAATGCCGTAACCGGCCGCTTCGACGCCGATGATTTCGACGCTTTGATCATCGAGGAACGGGTGGAACAGGCCCATGGCGTTGGAACCGCCGCCGATGCACGCCACCAGGCTGTCCGGCAGACGACCTTCCTGAGCTTGCAGCTGCTCGCGGGTTTCCTTGCCGATCACGGCTTGGAAGTCGCGCACCATCGCCGGGTACGGGTGCGGGCCGGCCACGGTGCCGATCAGGTAGAACGTGCTGTCGACGTTGGTGACCCAGTCACGCAACGCTTCGTTCATCGCGTCTTTGAGGGTGCCGGTGCCGGCCACCACCGGGATCACTTCGGCGCCCAGCAGCTTCATGCGGAACACGTTGGCCTGCTGACGTTCGATGTCGGTGGTGCCCATGTAGATCACGCAGTCCAGACCGAAACGTGCGGCCACGGTGGCCGTTGCCACGCCGTGCATGCCGGCGCCGGTTTCGGCGATGATGCGTTTTTTGCCCATGCGCCGCGCCAGCAGGATCTGGCCGATGCAATTGTTGATCTTGTGCGCGCCAGTGTGGTTCAGCTCTTCGCGCTTGAGGTAAATCTTCGCACCACCGCAAAACTCGGTCAGACGCTCGGCGAAATACAGCGGGCTTGGACGTCCGACATAGTCACGCTGGAAGTAGGCCAATTCTTCTTTGAATGCAGGATCTTCCTTGGCCGCTTCGTATTCGCGGGCCAGATCGAGGATCAGCGGCATCAGGGTTTCCGCCACGTAGCGGCCGCCGAACGCACCGAACAGGCCGTTATCGTCCGGGCCGTTGCGCAGATTGGAAGTGTTCGAAGTCTGGGTCATGGTGTGCTCCAGGTGAATTCGGGTAAGAAGACAATGGCGTTCACTCTACCCCTGACCTTCCAGGCTGAAAACCGATAAGATCGCCACAACCTGTCAGGAAATCTCACAGATACCATGAGCCACGACCTTCCCCCGCTGAACGCCTTGCGCGCATTTGAAGCCACCGCCCGGCTGAACAGCGTCAGCCAGGCGGCCGAACAGCTGCACGTCACGCATGGCGCGGTTAGCCGTCAGCTCAAGGTGCTCGAAGAGCATCTGGGCGTGAGCCTGTTCGTCAAGGAGGGTCGCGGCTTGAAACTCACAGATGCCGGTGTTCGACTGCGAGATGCCAGCGGTGAAGCCTTTGATCGGTTGCGCAGTGTCTGTGCCGAGCTGACGCAAAGCACCGCTGATGCGCCGTTCGTGCTTGGCTGCTCCGGCAGTCTGTTGGCGCGATGGTTCATCCCACGCCTGGGGCGGCTCAACGCCGATCTGCCGGACTTGCGTCTGCACTTGTCAGCGGGTGAAGGTGATCTCGATCCACGGCGCCCAGGGCTGGATGCCTTGCTGCTATTCGCCGAGCCGCCATGGCCGGCCGACATGCAGGTCTACGAACTGGCCGCAGAACGCATCGGCCCGGTGATGAGTCCGCTGTTCAGCGGTTATCAACGCCTGCAATCCGCGCCGGCCGCGGCCTTGCTCAATGAACCGCTGCTGCACACCACTTCCCGCCCACAAGCCTGGCCGAGCTGGGCACAGCAAAACCACCTCGACGCCAAGGCGTTGAAGCTCGGGCAAGGTTTTGAGCATTTGTATTATTTGCTGGAAGCGGCAGTGGCCGGGCTCGGCGTGGCAATCGCGCCGGAGCCGTTGGTGATTGAAGATTTGAAGGCCGGTCGCCTGGTTGCGCCATGGGGCTTCTGCGAAACCCCGGCGCAACTGGCGTTGTGGCTAACCAAGCGCTCCGCAGACGGGCGCGCCCGGCAACTGGCGCAATGGCTCAAGAACGAGCTGCGCCAGAGCGATCACTCGCCGCGCTTGAACAGCAGGTAAGCGGCCAGCAGACCGATTGCACCAACTGCCACACCGGCAGTGGTCCAAGGATGTTCCTGAGCGTAATCGCGGGTGGCGATGCCGGTCTCGCGGGTTTTCACTTTGACTTCCTCATAGGCATCGCTGAGCAGGCTGCGCGAGTGCTTCAGTGCGCTTTCGGCGTTGCTTTTGAGCGCCTTGAGGGTCTTGCGCGACTCGTCCGAAGCGTCGTCTTTCAAGCTTTCCAACGATTTGAGCAGACTCTCGATCTCGGCTTCCATGCTTTGCAACGAGGCTTTACGTAAAGAGGTGTTGGCCATGGTGGCTCTCCTGCATTGGTGATGAGTGGCGTGTGTTGGTTGGGACTTCAGCGGTTTGAGAAAGTGCAGAAAATCTGAACTTCGCTTGCGCCGGGCCGCCGAAATCAACAGTGCAGATTCACTGCTAGTCTCAAATCCACACATCAATTCCAAACGCCAAGGAGATCGCCATGAGTGACCATCACACGTACAAGAAAGTCGAGCTGGTCGGCTCGTCCACCAGCAGCATCGAAGACGCCATCAACAACGCGCTGGCTGAAGCGAACAAGAGCATCAAGCATCTGGAATGGTTTGAAGTGGTCGATACCCGTGGCCACATCAAGGACGGCAAGGCTGCGCATTTTCAGGTAACACTCAAAGTGGGCTTTCGCATTGCCAGCAGCTGACTTTGGGCTACGCTTCTGAACTTGCGCGCTGGCCGAGTGCCATAGGAATGGCAAAGCGCTACAAGGTGAGTGCATCGGGAGACCTGATGCCCACCTCTTTTAATCCGACCAGGGAGTGCGACCGATGAAGAAGTTCATATTGGCAGTAGGTTTGTTGAGCCTTGCGGGTGGCGCGTTGGCTGCTGGCAAGCCTTGTGAAGAGTTGAAAAGCGAGATCGCGGCGAAACTGGATGCCAAGGGCGTTTCCGGGTATTCGCTGGAGGTTGTCGACAAGGGTGCCGCTGCTGGCGGCAAGGTCGTCGGCACCTGTGAAGGCGGCGCCAAGGAAATCGTCTACAAACGCGGTTGATCGCGCCTGAAATGCAAAAGCCGACGCGAAGGCGTCGGCTTTTTTGTGGGCGATGATTTACCTGTAGGCGCTGCGGCAACCTGCGATCTTTTGATTTTGGTTAAAAGAATCAGATCAAAAGATCGCAGCCTCGTGTCACTCGACAGCTCCTACACGGGGGCCGCGTTATCCTTTCATGACCTGCGCCAGCAGTTCGTAGGAATGCACGCGATCGGCGTGCTCATACAGGTCGCAGGTGAAAATCAGCTCATCGGCCTGGGTCTGCTCGACCAGCACCTCCAGCTTCGCACGGATTTTCTGTGGGCTGCCGACCATCGCCAGGCCGAGGAAATCTCCCACCGCCTCACGTTCATGGGGCAGCCACAGGCCGTCCATGGTTTTCACCGGTGGACGCTGCACCAGACTCTGTCCACGCATCAGCGCGAGAATTCGCTGGTATACCGACGTCGCCAGATAGTCGGCCTGCTCATCGGTATCGGCTGCCACCAACGGCACCCCGAGCATCACGTACGGCTTGTCGAGCACCGCCGACGGTTTGAAGTGATTGCGATAGACGCGAATCGCCTCATGCATGAAGCGCGGGGCGAAGTGCGAGGCGAAGGCGTAGGGCAACCCGCGCTCACCGGCCAGTTGCGCGCTGAACAGGCTGGAACCAAGCAACCAGATCGGCACGTTGGTACCGGTGCCGGGCATGGCGATCACCCGTTGGTCCGGGGTGCGCGGGCCGAGAAAACGCACCAGCTCGGCGACGTCTTCCGGGAAATCATCGGCGCTGCCGGAACGCTCGCGGCGCAAGGCGCGGGCAGTCATCTGGTCGGAGCCGGGCGCGCGGCCCAGCCCCAGATCGATGCGTCCCGGATAGAGGCTTTCGAGAGTGCCGAACTGCTCGGCGATCACCAGCGGCGCATGGTTGGGCAGCATCACCCCACCGGAGCCGACGCGAATCGTCGAGGTGCCGCCGGCCAGATAACCCAGCAGTACCGAGGTGGCAGAACTGGCGATGCCGTCCATGTTGTGGTGTTCGGCGACCCAGAAGCGGGTGTAGCCGAATTTCTCGACGTGCTGCGCCAGATCCAGTGAATTGCGCAGCGATTGTGCCGGACTGCCGTTCTCGCGCACCGGCACCAGATCGAGGGTGGAAAATTTTACGTCGGACAGTTGCTTCATAAACCTGCGTCTCCGAGTGGTCTGCAGGTTTTTTCTTGCGAACGAAAACCTGCCGAATTCATAAGCGTGTTCTGTGCAATGAGGGCATATACCCGAGTTTCAATAGCTGAGAGAAAAATCCTACTAAAAAAGTCAACGATTCACTCGGGCTGAACTTTGTTCCGGCGTCTATCCTCAGAAGCCTTGCAAGCAAAAACCACGACGGCGCGGCGTTCCGCGCCAGATCTTGAGGAGGCAGATATGGCTATCGTGAAGAAAGCATCCGCGCATTGGGCAGGCGATCTGAAAACCGGCATCGGCTCGATCTCTACCGAGACCGGCGTCCTCAGAGAAGCACCCTACGGCTTCAAGGCCCGCTTCGAAGGCGGCAAGGGCACCAACCCGGAAGAACTGATCGGCGCCGCACATGCCGGCTGTTTTTCCATGGCGTTTTCGATGATTTTGGGCGATGCGGGCCTGAAGGCCGAGAGCATCGACACTCAGGCAGAGGTTACGCTGGATCAGGTCGAGGGTGGCTTTGCCATCACTGCGATCAAGTTGATCCTCAAGGCGAAAATCCCTGGCGCTACTCAGGCGCAGTTTGAAGAACTGAGCAACAAGGCCAAGGAAGGGTGCCCGGTGTCCAAGGTATTGAATGCGAAGATTACCCTTGAGGCATCATTAGTCAGTTGAGTCATCGCTGACAGGATCTGATGCCATCGCGAGCAGGCTCACTCCTACAGGAATCTCGGTTGTTCACAATTGTTGTGTCCGCTGGAGATCGAATGTAGGAGTGAGCCTGCTCGCGATGGCGATCCTAAAAGCACCGTAGAGCCTGAAGATGTGAGCGAAGTCAGAACCCGCGCTGCAAAAATATGGTCGAATAAGTGACAGCAGCTTCAGCGCACGCCCGTGCGCGCTGCCCCATGGAGCTTCAAGATTATGAAACGTATTGGCTTGGCGATCCTCTGCAGTGCATTGGCCACAACGGTTCTGGCCGCACCGAAAGACTGTGAAGAACTCAGGAAAGAAATCGAAGTAAAGATCCAGGCGAACGCCGTGCCGTCCTACACGCTGGAAATCGTCAGCAAGGAAGAGGCCGACAAGCACGACGTGGCCATGGTCGTCGGCACCTGTGAAAACGGCAGCAAAGCGATCATTTACCAGAAGAACGACAACTGATCCGTCTCAGCTGAGGCAATCCATGTCGTGATCCTCGGCAACGATCTCACGCTTGGCGTTGTACAGACGGGCGCTCGGCGTGAACCCTAGCGAACGCCCCTCCAGCAGATAACGCTGCCCGGCTTCGAAATGGTCGTAGCGGATATACAAATAGCACAGTCGCTCGACGGGACCGGTCATCAGACTGCCGCCGCCGCCAAACACCTCGAAGTCAAACCGCACCCGCAGCTCATGGCTGCCGGGGGTGACCTGGAAGAAACGCCCGTCGCTCAGGCGTTGATTATCCAGGCGCTCGGCCATGAGCAGTTTTCCGCCGGGGGTCGGGGTCGAGAAATCGACCCAGGCCATTTGCGGATCAATCGGCGGCAATGGGGTCTGACAGCCAGCGACAGCGCCGACCGCGAGCAACAACATCAACTTGCGCATGATGGATGTCCAGGGATTCAGACCTCCAGCATAGCGCTGATCAGGTGCGCTGACAGCCCGCCGGTGTGCCCTGGCCGACCACATTACGCTGCTCGTCATAGAGCTTGGCCCATGGCCGGAAACCGATGCTGCCAGCTTGCAGCTGATAACGCTGGCCGGCATTGAAGTCCTTGAATGTCACCTTCAACTGGCAGTCGCGCCACAGCGGTTCGGCATCGGGGCCGATGTTGGTGGCTTCGACCGGGAACTGATAACGCACCTGCAATTGGTGACTGCCGGGCTCGACTTCAAAATAACGTTTGTCGACGGTCGTCTTGTCATCGACCTTCAGCGCTTGCAGCGCTGTGTCCTGTTGCCGGGCATCGAGATCGATCCAGGCTTGCGAGGGGTCAGGATCGGGCATTCCGAATCCGGCACAACCGGCCAGCGTCAGCAGGCCTCCTGTCAGCAACAACATGCGCATAGCGAAGCTCCAGATGGCGGGATAGTCTTGCGGGCAGACTTTCCAAAGGATTTTTATTTTGAGCAGGCCGCTTCCAAGCCATGGGGTACTTGATCGCGTTTTTCGGATTTTGTTTCCGGGTGTGATGTTTTTGTTGCTCAACGGTTGTTCCAGCGTCAGCTATTACAGCCAATTGGCCAGCGGTCAGTTGCAGCTGCTGCGGGCACGTGAACCGGTAGCCAAGGTGATCGCCGACCCCAGTCGCGACGCCAAGCTGCGCACGCACCTGATCCAGTCGCAGAAAGCCCGAGCCTTCGCCAGCGAACACCTGCACCTGCCCGACAACCAGAGCTATCGGCTGTACGCCGACATCGGCCGGCCGTATGTGGTGTGGAACGTGTTCGCCACCCCGGAGTTTTCCCTCAAGCCGCAGAACCATTGCTTCCCGATCGCCGGTTGCGTGGCCTATCGCGGCTACTACAGCCAGAGCGCCGCGCGCGGCGAAGCGGCGATCCAGCGTCTGCAAGGCATGGACGTGTCGATTGGCGGCGTCGAGGCCTATTCGACCCTCGGCTGGTTCAATGACCCGATCCTCAATTCGATGATGGGCTGGGGCGATGAGCGCCTGGCCACGCTGATCTTTCATGAACTGGCGCATCAGCGCTTCTATGTGAAGGACGACACCGAGTTCAACGAGTCCTTTGCCACGTTTGTCGAACAGGAAGGCACCCGGCAGTGGCGGGCGTTTCGTGGTCTGCCTGCGGATACCGACTCGCGGCTCAAGCAGCGGGATCAGTTCATCGAGCTGGTACTGGAAACGCGGTCGCGGCTTGAAGCGCTTTACGCCCAGCCGCTGCCGGCCGAGCAGATGCGCGAGCGAAAGGCGGCGCAATTCGAGCGGTTTCGGCGCGATTACCGGGTGATGCGTGACAGTCAGTGGGCCGGGGACAAGCGCTATGACGCGTGGGTGAATATGCCGCTGAACAATGCGCGGCTGTTGCCGTTCGGACTGTATGACCAGTGGGTGCCGGCGTTTGCGGCACTGTTCAGGCAGGTTGGGGGGGATTGGGTGCGGTTTTATGCTGAGGTCGAGAAGTTGGGTGGTTTAGCTCTCGAGCAACGCAAGGCGGCTTTGAAAATATTGGCAGAAACAAACAGTTGAGTTGATTGGGACGACGTCATCGCGAGCAGGCTCACTCCTACAGGGGCAACGCATTCCAAATGTAGGAGTGAGCCTGCTCGCGATAGCAATCTGATCAGCGCTGCAAAAACGCCTGATGCAACTCGGCCAGCGTTTCAAAGTGATAAGCCGGCGCTTCGGCATTCAACTCTTCAAAACTGCCAAACCCATATCCCACCGCCGCCGCATCCACACCGTTGCTGCGCGCGCCGATCAAATCATGCTTGCGATCACCGATCATCAGCGTATTAGCCGGGTCCAGCCCTTCTTCGGCGATCAGGTGCGCGATCAGCTCGACCTTGTTGGTCCGCGTGCCATCCAGCTCACTGCCGTAGATCACCTTGAAGTGTTTGGCGAAGTCGAAGTGCCGGGCGATTTCCCGGGCAAATTCCCAAGGTTTGGAGGTCGCGATATACAGCTGTCGCCCTTGGCCGCTCAGGGTTTCCAGCAACGGCGTGACGCCATCGAACACACGGTTTTCGTACAGGCCGGTGACCTTGAAGCGCTCGCGATAGAAATTCACCGCCTCCCAGGCCTTGGCCTCATCGAAGCCATAAAACTGCATGAACGCCTGCAACAGCGGCGGGCCGATGAAGTGTTCGAGTTTGCTCAGGTCCGGCTCATCGATGCCGAGCTTGCCGAGGGCGAACTGGATGGAACGGGTGATGCCCTCACGCGGGTCGGTCAGGGTGCCATCAAGGTCGAACAGTACGGTCTGGTAATGCATGAGAAATCCTGTGCAGGTGTAAGGCGATTCAGCGCTGATCGTAGCCTTCGGCCAGATGCAGGTCCTTGAGCTTCACGTAGTTGGCCGCGCTGTAGGTGAAGAAGGCGCGTTCCTTGTCGGTCAACGGGCGGACCTGTTTCACCGGGCTGCCCACGTACAGGAAACCGCTTTCAAGGCGCTTGCCCGGTGGCACCAGGCTGCCGGCGCCGATGATCACGTCATCCTCGACCACCGCGCCGTCCATGACGATGCTGCCCATGCCGATCAGCACGCGACTGCCGACGCTGCAGCCATGCAGCATGACCTTGTGGGCGATGGTCACGTCATCGCCGATCAGCAGCGGGAAACCGTCCGGGTTGAACGGCCCGGCGTGGGTAATGTGCAGCACGCAGCCGTCCTGCACGCTGGTGCGCGCACCGATGCGGATGCGGTGCATGTCGCCACGGATCACGGTCAGCGGCCACACGGAGCTGTCTTCGCCGATTTCGACGTCGCCGATCACCACCGCGGAGGCGTCGACAAACGCGCCTTTGCTCAAGCGAGGGGTGTGATTCTGGTACTTGCGAACGGACACGATAATTTCTCTCTCTGTCGCCGATAGCTGCGGTGAGTGTCGATTGTAATTAAGATGGGCACATGTTTCTTCCAGCCAAGGTGCCAACCGTGAGCGTGAACAACCCTCTTCTGCAGTCCTACGACCTGCCGCCGTTCTCCACGATCCGTGCCGAACACGTGCTGCCAGCCATCGAAACCATTCTGGCCGACAACCGAGCCGCCATCGCCGAAATTCTCAAGACCCAGGGTCAGAACCCTACGTGGGCCGGCCTGGTACTGGCGATGGACGAACTCAACGATCGCCTCGGCGCTGCCTGGAGCCCGGTCAGCCACCTCAACGCCGTGTGCAACAGCGCCGAACTGCGCGAAGCGTACGAGTCGTGCCTGCCAGCCCTGAGCGCCTACTCCACCGAGATGGGCCAGAATCGCGAACTGTTCCAGGCTTATGAAGCGCTGGCCAACAGCCCGGAAGCCGCCGGTTTCGACGTGGCGCAAAAGACCATTCTGGAACACGCCCTGCGCGATTTCCGTCTGTCGGGTATCGACCTGCCGGAAGCCGAACAGAAGCGCTACGCCGAAGTGCAGAGCAAACTGTCCGAGCTGGGCAGCCGCTTCTCCAACCAGTTGCTCGATGCCACGCAAGCCTGGACCAAGCACGTCACCGACGAAGCCGCCCTCGCCGGCCTGACCGATTCGGCCAAGGCGCAAATGGCCGCCGCTGCGCAGGCCAAAGGCCTCGACGGCTGGCTGATCACCCTGGAATTCCCGAGCTACTACGCGGTGATGACCTACGCCCAGGACCGCAAGCTGCGTGAAGAAGTCTACGCCGCCTACTGCACCCGTGCCTCGGACCAAGGCCCGAACGCCGGGCAGAACGATAACGGCCCGGTCATGGAAGAGATCCTCGACCTGCGTCAGGAGCTGGCAAAGCTCTTGGGTTTCGCCAGTTTCTCCGAACTGAGCCTGGCGACCAAAATGGCCGAATCCAGCGATCAGGTGCTGAGCTTCCTGCGCGACCTGGCCAAGCGCAGCAAGCCGTTCGCTGCGCAGGATCTGCAACAACTGCGCGCCTACGCCGCCGAACAGGGCTGCGCCGATCTGCAAAGCTGGGACAGCGGTTTCTACGGGGAAAAACTCCGCGAGCAGCGCTACAGCGTCGCTCAGGAAACCCTGCGCGCCTACTTCCCGATCGATAAAGTCCTCAGCGGTCTGTTCGCGATCGTCCAGCGCCTGTACGGCATCGAAATCGCCGAACTGAAAGGCTTCGACACCTGGCACCCGGACGTGCGTCTGTTCGAAATCAAGGAGAACGGCCAGCACGTCGGCCGCTTCTTCTTCGACCTCTACGCCCGCGCCAACAAGCGTGGCGGGGCGTGGATGGACGGCGCCCGCGACCGTCGCCGCACCGTTGACGGCGTGTTGCAAAGTCCGGTCGCCAACCTGGTGTGCAACTTCACCCCGGCCGACAGCGGCAAGCCTGCCCTGCTGACCCACGACGAAGTGACCACCCTGTTTCACGAATTCGGTCACGGCCTGCATCACCTGCTGACCCGCGTCGATCACGCCGGTGTTTCCGGGATCAACGGCGTGGCGTGGGATGCGGTCGAGCTGCCGAGCCAGTTCATGGAAAACTGGTGCTGGGAGCCGGAAGGCCTGGCGCTGATCTCCGGTCACTACGAAACCGGCGAGCCGCTGCCGCAAGACCTGCTGGAAAAAATGCTCGCGGCGAAAAACTTCCAGTCCGGGTTGATGATGGTCCGTCAGCTGGAATTCTCGCTGTTCGACTTCGAACTGCACGCCACTCACGGTGACGGCCGCAGCGTGGCGCAAGTGCTGGAAGGCGTGCGCGACGAGGTGTCGGTGATGCGTCCACCGGCGTACAACCGCTTCCCCAACAGCTTCGCGCACATCTTCGCCGGCGGTTACGCCGCGGGTTACTACAGCTACAAGTGGGCGGAAGTGCTGTCAGCCGATGCCTTCTCCAGGTTCGAAGAAGACGGCGTGCTCAACGCCGAGACCGGGCGCGCCTTCCGCGAAGCGATTCTGGCGCGCGGTGGCTCACAGGCACCGATGGTGCTGTTCGTCGACTTCCGTGGCCGTGAGCCATCGATTGACGCACTCTTGCGTCATAGCGGCCTGAGTGAGGACGCAGCAGCATGAGTGAGGCACCTGTGATTACCAAGAAGCGCTTTATCGCCGGGGCTGTCTGCCCGGCGTGCAGCGAGCCGGACAAACTGATGATGTGGAACGAGGACAGCGTGCCGCACCGTGAGTGCGTGGCCTGCGGTTACTCGGATACGCTGAACGAGCAGGGGCTGTCGGTTCCCAAGGAACTGGGCACGCGGGTCAATACCAGCGCGCTCAAGCCAGCGCCGGACAAAACCGTCCAGGCCGTGCAGTTCTTTCCGAATCCGAAGCTGAAGAAAAAGTCCGAGGACTGAGCCGGCGAATGACCCTCCACGGTGCAATGCCGTGGAGGGTGCGGCTTACTTGAGGTTGACCGACTGGAACCAGCTCTTCATCGAGCAGGTGGCAAAGGCACTGGTGCTGCAATCGCCGTTGGCCAACGCGGTGCGCAGTTTGTCGACATCGGCTTGCATCACGTAACGCACGCCATCCTTGAAATGGCCGCTTTCACCAAAACCGCCCTGCGTCATTTCATTCAGCGCGTCTTCCTTGCTCCAGCCTTGCACCACAATCCGGTACATCGCCGCCATCAGGCCGGTGCGGTCGGAACCGTGTTTGCAGTGCATCAGCACCGGGCCATTGGCTTCGGCTGTCTGAATCGCGCGCAGGGTCTTGAGCACATCGGCGTCATCGACGTGGTTGGTGCGATAGGGCAGTTGCACTTGATTGATGCCCGGCTCGGACAGCCAACTGCTGTCAGCTTCCGGCAAGAAGTTGATCACCGTCGCCACTTTGAGATTCTTCAGCAATGGAACCACACCACCGTCGGGCAAGGCGCTGCGGTAAAGCGTTGGTGACATCTGGAACAGGTTGTATTGCACTTCAACCGGTTGCGCCCACTCCGGCGGGCGCGATGTGACAGCGGCGTCAGCCTGGGCCGGCATCAAGTGCAACAGGGCAACAAGCGACAAACACAAAGCAGGAAAAAGGCGCACTCGAGACATGCTGGGCTGACCGTATCGGAATTCATCAATGAAAGGCCTCGCAGCTTCCACGTATGCCGGTCAAAGCCCTGTGAGGCACTTGTCAAAGAATCGTGAATCCGGGCGATTTCATTGAGCGCCCGCTAAAAAAACCGCAGCTTTTTCCGCTGAATCGGTTCATCCCGATGCGTAGCCTGCTACCATTTGTCACACGATGTTGCAGGCGTCCCCCTTTTCCCGGTCAAACTCCGGGCCACGCCGCGACGAAAAATGCTCAAGCCGTTCGCAGAAACGGACAACCATCAATGCCTGATGAGGTGTACTTCCATGTCTGATGCAGATCGAGACAACCCGCGGCGTGAGTTCTTGCGCAAATCCCTGACCCTGATTCCCGTGGTCACCCTCGCCGGTACAGGTCTGGGCAGCAGCGTGTTGCAAGCTGCGCCTCAAGCCTCCCCGGCGACGCCCGCAGCAGCCCCGGCGAAAACCGAGGCCGGCGCTTACCAGCCGAGCTATTTCACCGCCGAGGAATGGGCCTTCATCAACGCCGCCGTGGCGCACCTGATTCCCAACGACGAGCAAGGCCCGGGTGCCCTGGAAGCCGGCGTGCCGGAATACATCGACCGCCAGATGAACACCCCGTACGCCGCCGGTGCCCTGTGGTACATGCAAGGCCCGTTCAACGCCGACGCTGCGCCGGAGATGGGCTGGCAGAGCAAACTGGTGCCCAAAGAGATCTATCGCCTGGGCATCTCTGCCACGGATCAGTGGGCAAAATCGCTCAACGGTAAAACATTTGCCGAGCAAGACAGCGCTACCCGAGAAGATTTGCTCAAGCAGCTCGAAGCCGGCAAACCACAGTTCGATGCAGTTCCGGCGAAGATTTTCTTCAGCCTGCTGCTGCAAAACACCAAGGAAGGGTTCTTCTGCGACCCGATCCACGGCGGCAATAAAGGCATGGTCGGCTGGACCATGATCGGCTTCCCCGGCGCCCGCGCTGATTTCATGGACTGGGTGGAACGCAACGAGCAATACCCCTTCCCGGCAGTTTCGATTCGCGGCGAGAGGGCGTGAGCATGGCAACCGTAATGAAGAAGGTCGACGCAGTGATCGTCGGTTTCGGCTGGACTGGCGCGATCATGGCCAAGGAGCTGACCGAGGCCGGGCTCAACGTGCTGGCGCTGGAGCGCGGGCCGATGCAGGACACCTACCCCGACGGCAACTATCCACAGGTGATCGACGAACTCACCTACAGCGTGCGGAAAAAACTCTTTCAGGACATCTCGAAAGAAACCGTCACCATCCGCCACAGCGTCAACGACATCGCCCTGCCGAACCGCCAGTTGGGTGCGTTCCTGCCGGGCAATGGCGTCGGCGGCGCCGGTCTGCATTGGTCGGGTGTGCATTTTCGCGTCGATCCGATCGAACTGCGTATGCGCAGCCATTACGAAGAGCGCTACGGCAAAAGTTTCATCCCCAAGGACATGACCATCCAGGACTTCGGCGTCAGCTATGAAGAGCTGGAGCCGTTCTTCGATTTCGCTGAAAAAGTCTTCGGCACCTCCGGCCAGGCCTGGACCGTGAAGGGCCAGTTGGTCGGGCAAGGCAAGGGCGGCAACCCTTACGCGCCGGATCGCTCCAATCCGTTCCCGCTGGAAGCGCAGAAGAATACGGTTTCCGCACAACTGTTCGGCAAAGCGGCGACAGAGGTCGGTTACAAACCCTACAACCTGCCGTCCGCCAATACCTCGGGGCCGTACACCAATCCCTACGGCGCACAGATGGGTCCGTGCAACTTCTGCGGGTTCTGCAGCGGTTACGTGTGCTACATGTATTCCAAGGCGTCGCCGAACGTGAACATTCTGCCAGCGCTCAAGCCGTTGCCGAATTTCGAACTGCGGCCCAACTCGCATGTACTGCGGGTCAACCTCGACAGCAGCAAGTCCAAGGCCACCGGCGTGACCTACATCGACGGCCAGGGCCGCGAGATCGAGCAGCCGGCGGATCTGGTGATCCTCGGCGCCTTCCAGCTGCACAACGTGCGTCTGATGCTGCTGTCGGGCATCGGCAAGCCTTACGACCCGATCAGCGGCGAAGGCGTGGTCGGGCGCAACTTCGCCTACCAGAACATGGCGACCATCAAGGCGTTTTTCGACAAGGACACCCACACCAACAACTTCATCGGTGCCGGCGGCAACGGCGTGGCGCTGGACGATTTCAACGCCGACAACTTCGACCACGGCCCGCACGGCTTCGTCGGTGGCTCGCCAATGTGGGTCAACCAGGCGGGCAGCCGCCCGATTGCCGGCACCTCGAACCCGTCCGGCACGCCGGCCTGGGGCAGCCAGTGGAAACGCGCGACCGCCGACTACTACACCCACCAGGTGTCGATGGACGCCCACGGCGCGCATCAGTCCTACAGAGGCAACTACCTCGATCTGGACCCGGTGTACCGCGATGCCTACGGTTTGCCGCTGCTGCGCATGACCTTCGACTGGCAGGAAAACGACATCAAGATGAACCGTTTCATGGTCGAGAAAATGGGCAAGGTCGCCCAGGCCATGGGTCCGAAAGCCATCGCGGTGATCGGCAAGCAGGTCGGTGATCATTTCAACACGGCGGCCTACCAGACCACCCACCTTAACGGCGGCGCAATCATGGGCACCGATCCGAAAAAGAGCGCGCTGAACCGCTATCTGCAGAGCTGGGATGTGCACAACGTGTTCGTACCGGGCGCGTCGGCGTTCCCGCAGGGCCTGGGTTACAACCCGACTGGACTGGTTGCCGCTCTGACCTATTGGTCGGCCAAGGCGATCCGCGAACAGTACCTGAAAAACCCCGGCCCGCTGGTTCAGGCATAAGGAGCGATGACCATGAAAAATCTCGTTATCGCCACTTTGGCGCTGCTCGGCAGCACGGCTGTACAAGCCGCCGACGTCGATCAAGCGTTAATCAAACAAGGCGAATACCTCGCCCGCGCGGGTGACTGCGTGGCCTGCCACACCGCCAAGGGCGGCAAACCGTTCGCCGGCGGCCTGCCGATGGAAACGCCGATCGGCACGATCTACTCGACCAACATCACCCCGGACAAAACCGGCGTTGGTGATTACAGCTTCGAGGACTTCGACAAAGCGGTTCGCCACGGCGTCGCCAAAAACGGTAGTACGTTGTACCCGGCGATGCCGTATCCGTCCTACGCCCGTGTCAGCGAAAGCGACATGAAAGCGCTGTACACCTACTTCATGCACGGCGTCGAGCCGGTGGCGCAGGAGAACAAGGCCAGCGACATTCCATGGCCGCTGAGCATGCGCTGGCCATTGATGGGCTGGCGCTGGCTGTTTGCGCCGAAGGTCGAGGACTACAAGACCACCTCGGATGATCCGGTGATCGATCGTGGCGCCTATCTGGTCGAAGGCCTCGGCCATTGCGGCGCCTGCCACACGCCACGGGCGCTGACCATGCAGGAAAAATCCCTGAGCGCGGCAGACGGCAAGAATTTTCTTGCCGGCAGTGCACCGCTGGAAGGCTGGATCGCCAAGAGCCTGCGCGGTGATCACAAGGATGGTCTGGGCAGTTGGAGCGAAGAGCAGTTGGTGCAATTCCTCAAGACCGGGCGCAGCGACCGCAGCGCAGTGTTCGGTGGCATGAGCGACGTGGTCACCCACAGCATGCAGTACATGACCGACGCCGACCTGACCGCGATTGCCCGTTACCTCAAGTCGCTGCCGGCCGTTGATCCAAACGATCAGCCGCACCAGTACGACGAGAAAGCGGCCAAAGCCCTGTGGAACGGCGACGACAGCCAGCGTGGCGCAGCGGTGTACATCGACAACTGCGCGGCCTGCCACCGTACCGACGGCCACGGCTACACCCGGGTGTTCCCGGCGCTCGCGGGCAATCCGGTGCTGCAATCGGAGGATCCGACCTCGCTGATCCACATCGTGCTCAAGGGCGGTACCCTGCCCGCGACACACACGGCACCTTCGACCTTCACCATGCCGGGATTCGCCTGGCGGTTGTCGGATCAGGAAGTGGCGGATGTGGTGAGCTTCATCCGTGGCAGTTGGGGCAACAAAGGAGCGCCGGTGAACGCTGCCGACGTCGCAAGCCTGCGCAAGAATGATATGCAGACCACTTCCGGGGATGATCTGGGGCAAGTCACTTCGCATTAACGAGATTGGATACCGCTGACATGGCATTAATGCTTTGTTGTGTCAGCGGGCAATTCAACGCCTGGACTGAAAGCCCTTGAACTGCGCAAACGCGTCGGCCAACTGCAAGTACAGCTTCTTGTCGTATTTATCGACGTCGCCATCGCCATCACCATCGAGGACCTCTTCGGAAATCAAGTCATAACGACCGTTAGCTTCCGACGAAGAAGCGAACAACGAGTAGTCGTAATCCATCATTTCGGTGGCGTCTTCATCGAAGTGATAAATCGCGACTTCCGGATTTCCGTCTTGGTCCATATCCGCAATTTCCAGCAATATCCTGATAGTCATGCAGTCAATCCTTCAGTTGATTGCACTGCGCCAATCGGCAATCTGTCGCAGTTTTCCAGAAGTTAACGAGTGGGGGAAATCCGGTCTACTGTCAGACCTGACAGGGTGTACAACCATCCAGCAGTAAACTTGAGCGCTGTAAATGCATACACCTGTCAACTCTGACAGTAGTCGCTCGCTCCTATTACACCCTGGCAGGCGACCTCGCCTCTGCTTTGGTCGGTTTGAGTACCGTCGGTGCCGGCCGTCTTTACAGATGCATACTTTTATCGTTTGCAGACAACGCGTCAGGGAGCAAACTTGCCGACGTCAACATTGCCTTAATGAGAGATTTTAAAGTTTGAGTTAAATGCTTACATGCTGACTACGGTATCGACGAAACACTGTCCGAAAAAAACCCTGCATGCGTGAATCATGCAGGGCTTTTTGCATTTATAGTCGTAAGCTTATGGATTAACGATACTTACATAAGCCTTGGCCAGCGCCAGCAATTTGGCCTTGTCATCTGCATCGATATCACCGTCACCATCGACATCCTGGTCATTGCGCACGTCGAAGGTTTTGCCACCGTCATAGGACGACGCAATAATAATCCGCGAATCCAGCAGGGAGTCGGTAGGCACGGCGTTCTCTGCATCCCAGCCGGATTGCTTCAGCGCAAACTGCATGGACACCAGGACTTCATCCGGATCAACCGGCGTCGGACCAAGTTTCTGTAGAAAGATGCCACGTAGATTGAAGTTCGACACATTTAATTCCTTTTAAATATTGAATAACAAATGACAGCGCGGCGAATAATAACGATATCGAAAGTTGCAATGCCAGTTGAAAGATGTGTCTTCGATTTGCGATAAGCCTATATCAGTCAATAAACCGCATAATTGTTTTCATGCCCGAATCGCCGAACGGCACTGGCTGTTTGCTCGCGCCAGCGATACTGTACGCACATACAGTCATCAGGACCTTTGCGATGCACACGCCCTTGCCTCCTCGCGGTCGCGGCACTGCGACCAACCCGCACAACCGTTTCGCGCCGAACCGTTCGGTGGCCGAGGACGACGGCTGGTATCAGGAAGTGCCCGAGACGCAGAACACTGAAGTGATGATCGAGACCGCAAAAACCATCATCACCCGCAACACCTCGCCGGATCTGCCCTTCGATCGCTCGATCAATCCCTATCGCGGCTGCGAGCACGGTTGCATCTATTGCTATGCGCGACCGAGCCACGCTTATTGGGACATGTCGCCGGGGCTGGATTTCGAAACCCGGCTGATCGCCAAGACCAACGCCGCCCAGGTACTGGAAGAACAGCTTGGGAAAAAAGGTTATCAGTGCGCGCCGATCAACCTTGGCTCCAACACTGACCCGTACCAGCCCATCGAACGTGAACACCGGATCACCCGCCAGACCCTTGAAGTATTGCTGCGCTATCGGCACCCGGTGACCATCGTCACGAAAGGCTCGCTGATTTTGCGCGACCTTGACCTGCTCACCGAACTGGCACAGCAACGGCTGGTGGCGGTGATGATCAGCCTGACCACGCTGGACGATGAACTCAAACGCATCCTCGAACCGCGAGCCGCTGCCCCGAAAGCACGGCTGCGGGCGATCCGGGTGATGCGCGAAGCAGGCATTCCCGTGGGGGTGCTGTGTTCGCCGATGATTCCGATGATCAACGACAGTGAAATCGAAAGCCTGCTGAACGAGGCCCACGCGGCTGGAGCACAGAGTGCCGCGTACATGATGCTGCGCCTGCCACTGGAGGTGGCGCCGCTGTTCGAAGAGTGGCTGCAGGCGCACTATCCGCAGCGCGCGGCCCATGTCCTGAGCCTGATCCGCCAGAGCCGTGGCGGCGAGCTTTACGACAGCCGTTTCGGTGCGCGGATGCGCGGCGAAGGGCCATTCGCCGACCTGCTGGCGCAACGCTTTGCCAAAGCGATCAAACGGCTCGGCCTCAACCATCGCGAGGGCTATAACCTGGACTGCACTGCCTTCTGTCCACCGGGTCGCCAGATGTCGTTGATTTAGCGACAATCAGTTTATGGTTGAGGGTCAGAATCCTTCCGTTGAAATACGCCAGTCACGTTTTTGTGACCTGGAACACACGTTCTAGAGCGCTCGATTCAGTTTGAGTTAAGTTTCGGCGGCTACCTTGTTCATCGAGTGACTGACGGGTCTGGATGACCCGGATGTTTTAAACAGCCACTGGCTTCACACCGGAATACACGGGAATGACTCCCCGAATCCGCCAAAGAGGATGAATCATGAGTGACAAGGATAAACAGCCGTTGGCTGCGTCGGCGCAAGCCGTCCCTGGGGCGGAATCCGCCGATGCAGCGCTGCGCACGATCGTTGACGGCTTTTTGCATTTTCATCATGAGGTCTTCCCGCAGCAGGAAGAACTCTTCAAGAAACTCGCCACGGCGCAATCGCCACGGGCGATGTTCATCACCTGTGCCGACTCGCGCATCGTGCCCGAACTGATCACCCAGAGCTCGCCGGGCGATCTGTTCGTGACCCGTAACGTCGGCAACGTCGTGCCGCCTTACGGCCAGATGAACGGTGGCGTTTCCACTGCCATCGAATACGCGGTGCTGGCGCTGGGCGTGCAACACATCATCATCTGCGGCCATTCCGATTGCGGCGCCATGCGCGCAGTGCTCAATCCGGAAAGCCTGGAAAAAATGCCAACGGTCAAAGCCTGGCTGCGTCATGCGGAAGTGGCGAAGACCATGGTGCACGAAAACTGCAACTGCACTGACGAAAAAGAGAGCATGCCGATCCTCACCGAGGAAAATGTCATCGCCCAACTGCAGCACTTGCGTACCCATCCTTCGGTAGCCTCGCGCATGGCGAACGGTCAACTGTTCATCCATGGCTGGGTCTACAACATCGAAACCAGCGAAATCAAAGCTTACGACGCGGATCAGGGACGCTTCCTGCCGCTCGACGGCAGCCATCCGATTCCGGTGGCGACGCCCAAAGCGCGCTTCTAAATCTTCCTAAAAATCTGCGTGGTTTGACGCCGGCCGCTGTTTCAGCGGTTCGGCGAAGCCATGCCTGAAGAAAGCTTCGGGAGAGTCACCATGCGTGCTGCTCAATTGAAAGCGGTTCTGCCACGGGAGCTGCTGGCTTCGGTGGTTGTGTTCCTGGTCGCCCTGCCGTTGTGCATGGGTATTGCGATTGCTTCAGGGTTGCCGCCGGCCAAAGGCCTGATCACCGGCATCATCGGCGGTCTGGTGGTGGGTTGGCTGGCCGGCTCGCCGTTGCAGGTCAGCGGGCCGGCGGCGGGGCTGGCGGTGTTGGTGTTCGAGTTGGTGCGCCAGCACGGGATCGAGATGCTCGGGCCGATTCTGTTGCTCGCCGGGTTCCTGCAACTGGTGGCCGGACGCCTCAAGCTCGGTTGCTGGTTTCGAGTGACGGCCCCAGCAGTGGTCTACGGCATGCTCGCCGGAATCGGTGTGCTGATCGTGCTCTCGCAAGTGCACGTGATGCTTGATGCCAAGCCACAACCGTCCGGGCTGGATAACCTCACGGCGTTCCCCGGCGCGGTGGCGCAAGCCTTGCCGTCGTTCGGCTGGCAGGCCGGCTTGCTCGGGCTGGCGACCATTGCGGTGATGTGGTTGTGGGAGAAATTTCGCCCGCACTCGCTGCGCTTCATTCCCGGTGCGTTGCTCGGTGTCGGCCTGGCCACTGGCGCCAGCCTGTTGCTGGCGTTGCAGGTCAAACGGGTCGAGGTGCCGGAGAATCTGGCCGAGGCCATCGATTGGCTGAAACCCGCCGACCTGCTCAGCCTCGCCGACCCGACGCTGCTGATCGCTGCGTTTGCCGTGGCGTTCATCGCCAGTGCCGAAACGCTGTTGTCCGCCGCAGCGGTGGATCGCATGCACAGCGGCGTGCGCTCGGACTTCGACCGTGAGCTTTCGGCACAAGGCGTGGGCAACATGCTCTGCGGTCTGGTCGGTGCTCTGCCGATGACCGGGGTGATCGTGCGCAGTTCGGCCAACGTGCAGGCCGGCGCGACCACCCGTTACTCGACGATCTTCCATGGTCTGTGGCTGCTGGCGTTCGTGCTGTTGCTGTCGAGCGTGCTGCAAAGCATTCCGGTGGCGAGTCTGGCGGGAGTGCTGGTGTATACCGGGTTCAAACTGGTGGACTTGAAAGCCTTTCGCGGTCTGGGCCGTTACGGGCGGATGCCGATGTTCACCTACGCCGCCACGGCGCTGGCAATCATCTTCACCGACCTGCTGACCGGCGTGCTGATCGGTTTCGGTCTGACGATGTTGAAACTGGCGCTCAAGGCTTCGCGTTTGAAGATCAGCCTGATCGACCTGCCGCAGGACGGCGAGATGGAGTTGCGTCTGGTGGGTGCGGCGACCTTTCTCAAGGTGCCGGCACTGACCCAGGTGCTGGGCAGCATTCCAGCGGGGACGACGGTGCATGTGCCGCTCAATAATCTGAGCTACATCGACCATTCGTGTCTGGAGTTGCTGGAGGAGTGGGGCCGGGCAAATGCGGCGAAGGGGTCGAAGTTGTTGATCGAGTCGCGCGGGTTGAAGCGACGGTTGGAGGGGCGGGTCCGGACCAATACCGGGATCGGTGCGGCTGGTTAAATCCCTCATATACAAATAAACCCTGTGGGAGCTGGCAAGCCAGCTCCCACAGGTATTTGTGTGGAACGCGGATTACGCGGCGGGCTGATCCAGCTCCAGGCCCACACCCAAGCGACGGCCCATGCACGGCCAGCGCTTCCACGCCGCACCGGTGTCCGGGCTGCTCAGTTTGTCGCGGTAGGCCTCTACCGATTCCAGCGCAAAACTCTCGTCGTCGAGCATCTCGTCGATGGTGTGATGCACCACTTCGTCCAGTTGATTGGCAAATTCCTCACCGAGCAATTGGTGAGCAATCAGGTTGGCGACCGTCATGTCCAAGGGGATCAGTGGCTGGCCGAGGTGCTTGATATACAGGTCGTTGACCTCTTCGACAAAGCGGTGCGCCAGATAAGCTTCGTCGAGCAGGCTGTCAAGACCGACCGGCGGCTGGAGAAAGTATTGCTCGGCGATTTTCAGCACCGGTTTGATCTGCGACTCGATTCCCGCTTCCCTGGCAACTTCATTGGCTGCGTCCAGCATGTCTGGTACTTCATCGATGTAGGCGGTGACGAAACTGGTCAACGCTTCTTCGCGGTTGGCGTCCGGCAACTGGATCGCCGAATGCAGATGAGGCAGTTTGGCTTCCAGCTGACGCTTGAGCCGTCCGGTTTCGTTTTCGGTTTGTCGGGCTTTTTGGATCTGCTCGCGCAATGCGGCGGTGTTCATGAAAACTCCAGGAAACAAGGCAATGAAATAGGGAAGACATAACTTAGCTGGCTTACGAAAAATGCTAAGACGCATTTGTCATAATTATTTCATCCTTGATACACCTGCGTTATATCAGTTTGCCGCCACTCGTCTGCATCCTTCTCCATTCGCACCCTTGAGCGCAAGCCCCGGCTGTTTCAGATCATTTACGCCTCGACATTGCAATTCCCGATGGCTGTCTATACTCGCCATTGAATGGAGTTAGCTGATGACGCCCGACTGCCCACGCAGCAAGGCCCGGCGATTCAAGTTCGTAGTCTGATGCAGCCGCTCCCTTGCCGAAGGCGTTGCGCCTACGGGATAACAAGAACGATAAGGGGAACCCGCAATGATGCGACATCCACACGTCTGGATGGGCCTCCTGTTGTGGTCGATTTTCAGCCCGGCCCATGCGGCCTGGACTGTGAATATGGCGCCTGGAGCGACTGAAATCAGTCACGCAGTATTCGACCTGCACATGACCATTTTCTGGATCTGTGTGGTGATCGGGATCATCGTCTTCGGCGCCATGTTCTGGTCGATGATCGTGCATCGCCGCTCGACCGGGCAGGTCGCCGCAAAATTCCACGAAAGCACCACCGTCGAAATTCTCTGGACCGTCGTGCCGCTGCTGATTCTGGTGGCGATGGCCGTTCCGGCGACCGCCACCCTGATCCGCATGTACGACACCAGTGAGCCGGATATCGATATCCAGATCACCGGCTATCAGTGGAAGTGGCACTACAAATACCTCGGTCAGGACGTCGAATTCTTCAGCAACCTGGCCACCCCCGCCGAACAGATCCACAACAAGGAAGCCAAGGGCGAGCACTACCTGCTCGAAGTCGACAAGCCGCTGGTGCTGCCGGTCGGCGCCAAGGTGCGCTTCCTCGTCACCTCCGCCGACGTCATTCACTCATGGTGGGTACCGGCCTTCGCGGTCAAGCGCGATGCAATTCCGGGCTTCGTCAACGAAGCCTGGACCCGCATCGACAAGCCCGGTCTCTACCGTGGCCAGTGCGCCGAACTGTGCGGCAAGGATCACGGCTTCATGCCGATCGTGGTCGACGTCAAGGAGAAGGCCGACTACGACAAGTGGCTCGCCGACCGCAAAGCCGAAGCCGCGCAGCTCAAGGAGCTGACCAGCAAGGAATGGACCCTCGACGAACTCAAGGAACGCGGCGACAAGATCTATCACACCACCTGCGTGGCCTGTCACCAGGCTGAAGGCCAGGGCCTGCCGCCGATGTTCCCGGCGCTCAAAGGCTCGCCGATTGCCACCGGACCCAAGGCCGACCACCTGCACCGCGTGTACTTCGGCAAGCCCGGCACTGCGATGGCGGCGTTCGGCAAGCAGTTGTCGGAAGTCGATATCGCAGCGGTCGTGACCTACGAACGTAACGCCTGGGGCAACAACAAGGGCGACATGGTCACGCCAAAAGAAGTGCTGGAGCTCAAACAGGCGGAAAGCAAATGAGCCGGTCCATCGCGTATTTCGTGAACCGGCCGGGGCACCGCGCCCCGGCCAGCCCCGTCCACTCACGTAAAGGAGACCGGCCATGAGCGCTGTAATCGATGACCACGGTCATGCCGACCACGCCCACGGCCCCGCCAAAGGCCTGATGCGCTGGGTGCTGACCACCAACCACAAGGACATCGGCACGCTGTACCTGTGGTTTGCGTTCTGCATGTTCCTGCTCGGCGGCACGTTCGCCATGGTGATCCGCGCCGAGCTGTTCCAGCCCGGGCTGCAGATCGTCGAACCGGCATTCTTCAACCAGATGACCACCATGCACGGCCTGGTGATGGTCTTCGGCGCGGTGATGCCGGCGTTCGTCGGCCTCGCCAACTGGATGATCCCGCTGATGATCGGCGCGCCGGACATGGCCCTGCCACGGATGAACAACTTCAGCTTCTGGCTGTTGCCGGCGGCATTCCTGCTGCTGGTCTCGACCCTGTTCACCGCCGGTGGCGGGCCGAACTTCGGCTGGACGTTCTATGCGCCGCTGTCCACCACCTACGCGCCGGAAAGCGTCACCTACTTCATCTTTGCCATCCACCTGATGGGGATCAGTTCGATCATGGGCGCGATCAACGTGATCGCCACCATCCTCAACCTGCGCGCCCCCGGCATGACCCTGATGAAAATGCCGCTGTTCGTCTGGACCTGGCTGATCACCGCGTTCCTGCTGATCGCGGTGATGCCGGTGCTGGCCGGGTGCGTGACGATGATGCTGATGGACATCCACTTCGGCACCAGTTTCTTCAGCGCCGCCGGTGGCGGTGACCCGGTGCTGTTCCAGCACGTGTTCTGGTTCTTCGGCCACCCCGAGGTGTACATCATGATCCTGCCGGCCTTCGGCGCCGTCAGCCAGATCATCCCGACCTTCTCGCGCAAGCCGCTGTTCGGCTACACCTCGATGGTCTATGCGACGGCGAGCATCGCGTTCCTGTCGTTCATCGTCTGGGCGCACCACATGTTCGTGGTCGGCATCCCGCTGGTGGGCGAGCTGTTCTTCATGTACGCAACCATGCTCATCGCGGTGCCGACCGGCGTGAAAGTGTTCAACTGGGCCAGCACCATGTGGCAAGGCTCGCTGACCTTCGAGACGCCGATGCTGTTTGCCGTGGCGTTCGTGATCCTGTTCTCGATCGGCGGCTTTTCCGGGCTGATGCTGGCCATCGCCCCGGCGGACTTCCAGTACCAGGACACCTACTTCGTGGTCGCGCACTTCCACTACGTGCTGGTGCCGGGGGCGATCTTCGGGATCTTCGCCTCGGCCTATTACTGGCTGCCGAAGTGGACCGGGCACATGTACGACGAAACCCTCGGCAAGCTGCACTTCTGGCTGTCGTTCGTCGGCATGAACCTGACCTTCTTCCCGATGCACTTCGTGGGACTGGCGGGGATGCCGCGGCGGATTCCGGACTACAACCTGCAGTTCGCCGACTTCAACATGGTCTCCTCGATTGGCGCGTTCATGTTCGGCGCCACGCAAATCTTCTTCCTGTTCATCGTGATCAAGACCATTCGCGGCGGCCCGCCAGCCCCGGCCAAACCGTGGGATGGTGCCGAAGGCCTGGAGTGGAGCGTGCCGTCACCGGCGCCGTATCACACCTTCACCACGCCGCCGGAAGTGAAATGAAACGCTCCTCTGTTAACGCGACCCCTGTGGCGAGGGAGCTTGCTCCCGCTTGGGCGCAGCGCCCAAAAAATCTTTGGGGCTGCTGCGCAACCCAGCGGGAGCAAGCTCCCTCGCCACAAAGGCTCACTCGTACCTTCGAGGGAGGCATGACTCATGGCTGACTCGATCTCGCTGAAAAAACTGGTCACCCGCCTGCTCGGGGTCGTGGTCGCCATGTTTGTCTTCGGCTTTGCCCTGGTGCCGATCTACGACGTGATGTGCAAGGCCTTCGGCATCAATGGCAAAACTGCCGGGCAGTACGAGGGCGAGCAGGTGGTGGACAGCTCACGGCAAGTGCGCGTGCAGTTTCTCTCGACCAACAACATCGACATGCCGTGGGAGTTTTACCCCAAGCACGACGAGCTGACTGCCAACCCCGGCGCGGTCAACGAGATGATCTTCATCGCCCGCAATCCCACCGACAAACCGATGAGCGCCCAGGCCGTGCCGAGTATCGCGCCCAGCGAAGCGGCGGCGTATTTCCACAAGACCGAATGCTTTTGCTTCACCCAGCAGGTGCTGCAGCCGGGTCAGCAGATCGAGATGCCGGTGCGTTTCATCGTTGACCGCGACATGCCCAAGGACGTGAAGCACCTGACGCTGTCCTACACGCTGTTCGATATCACCGCCCGACATCCTCCGGTGGCTGCAAACACTGGCGGTTAAGCGTGCCCGATAAGGAGAACAATAAATGGCAACTCATGAGCACTACTACGTCCCGGCCCAGAGCAAATGGCCGATCATCGCCACGTTCGGCATGGTCATCACCGTGTACGGCCTGGCGACCTGGTTCAACGATCTGAAGGCAGCGCGCCCGGAATCCCACGGCCCGTACATCTTTTTCGTCGGTGGGCTGTTGCTGGCGTACATGCTGTTCGGCTGGTTCGGGGCGGTGATCAAGGAGAGTCGTGCCGGGCTGTACAGCCCGCAGCTCGACCGCTCGTTCCGCTGGGGCATGAGCTGGTTCATCTTTTCCGAGGTGATGTTCTTCGTCGCCTTCTTCGGTGCGCTGTTTTACGTGCGCCACGTCTCCGGGCCCGCTCTCGGTGGCGAAGGTCCGAAAGGCATCGCCCACATGCTCTGGCCGAACTTCCAGTTCACCTGGCCGCTGCTGCACACCCCGGACCCGAAACTATTCCCGCCGCCCAAGGAAGTCATCAGCCCGTGGGGCCTGCCGCTGATCAACACGATCCTGCTGGTCAGCTCCAGCGTGACCATCACCATCGCCCACCATGCCTTGAAGAAGGGCCATCGCGGCGCACTGAAAATCTGGCTGGCGATCACCGTTCTGTTGGGCTGCGGCTTCCTCGCCTTGCAGGCCGAGGAGTACATGCACGCCTACCACGAACTGGGCCTGACTCTGGGTTCGGGCATCTACGGCGCGACGTTCTTCATGCTCACCGGTTTCCACGGCGCCCACGTAACCATCGGCACGATCATTCTGTTCGTGATGCTGATGCGCATCATGAAGGGGCATTTCGATGCCGAGCATCAGTTCGGCTTCGAGGCGGCGAGCTGGTACTGGCACTTCGTTGATGTGGTGTGGATCGGCCTGTTCATCTTCGTTTATGTGCTCTGAGCACTGATCACCAAGGCGCGTGCGACACCAGTTGGCCGCTGTAAAAGCCCCAGGCAATCAAGCCGACGGTGGCAGCGGCCAGTGCCACCCGAACACTCAAGGCGATCACCAGGCGATTGGAGCTGCTGTCGTCCTTGACCAGGAAAAACAGGCCGCTGAACAGGCTGATCACCGTGGCAATCAGCAGCAGGACGATGGCTGCTTTGAGCATGGGAAGACTCCGGGGGACAGGCGATGCAGTTGAGTATAGCGATCGCGACGACTGACTTTGTGGCACGGCCATGAAGCGCTTCCGCCCGGGCGTGATACCGACCGTGGTGGTGGCGCTGTTGCTGCCGCTGCTGGTGTCGCTGGGTTTCTGGCAACTGGGCCGGGGGGCGGAGAAAACCGCCCTGCTCGCCACTTACGCCGAGCGCCGCGCGGCTGATCCGATGGCCAGCAGCGAATTGCTGCACAGCGCCGACCCGGCCTTTCGCCGCGTGCACCTGTACGGCCAGTTCGATGGCGCCCACAGCCTGCTGCTCGACAACCGCCAGCGCAACGGCAAGGTCGGTATCGAGCTGCTGCAACCGTTTCAGGATCGGGCCAGCGGCCAGTGGCTGCTGGTCAATCGCGGCTGGCTGCCATGGCCGGATCGCCGGGTGACGCCGCAATTCGCTACCCCCGCCGACGCCGTGAATCTGGACGCCTGGGTCTACGTCGCCCCCGGTGCGACCTTCCAGTTGCACGCCGACCCGGCCAGCAGCACCTGGCCGCAAACGATCACCGCCGTCGAGCCGGCGAAGCTGTGGAAAACCCTCGAACGCGACGGCTTCGCCTACGAACTTCGTGCCGAACCCGGCCCCGCCAGCTATGAGGCCGACTGGCCGGTCGTCGCCATGGGCCCGGAAAAACACCTCGGTTACGCCGTGCAGTGGTTCGCCATGGCCACCGCCCTGCTCGGCCTCTACCTCTACCTTGGATTGCACAACGCAAAGGAGAACCACCATGGGAACGGCCATGAATCCACCCAGCATGTCTGAGGCGAAAACCCCGGCCACCCGCCGCCGTGGGCGGATCCAGCTGTTGCTGATTGTGCTCGGCGTGGTCGGCCCGATGATCCTCGCTACCGGCATGTACAAATTGCAGTTCTGGGTGCCGGAAGGTCGCAGCTATCACGGCGAGCTGATCGGCAACGGCCAGACCCGCGCCGACCTCGGTGTGCAGGCCGACGAGCAACGCTGGCAGATGCTGGTGACCGCGCCGAAGGATTGCGCGGTGGACTGTCAGCAACTGGTGTACCTCGCCCGGCAGATCCAGATCGGTCTCGGCCGCGACGCCGGACGCGCCAGCCATGCCCTTGCCGCTGCCCAACCGCTGAGCGCCGACTACGAAGCCAAGCTGTCCCGCGAATACCCGCAGCTGCAACGCTATCCGCTGGACAGCACAGCGTTGAGCAAGGCCACCGGTGACAAGACCACGCCGCAACTGTGGATCATCGACCCCCACGGCAACCTCGTGCTGCGCTACGAGCCGAGCGTGAAGGGCAAGGATCTGCTCAACGACCTGCGCCACCTGCTGAAACTGTCGAACATCGGATAAGGGCATCGTCATGGCCAAACCTGGATTTCGCCTCGCGCTGTTTGCCACCCTGCTGGCACTGATCGTCGTGCTGCTCGGCGCCTACACCCGCCTGACCCACGCAGGCTTGGGCTGTCCGGACTGGCCGGGGTGCTACGGGTTTATCAGCGTGCCGAAAAGCGAAGTCCAACTGGCCCATGCCGAACTGCATTACCCCGACTCGCCGGTGGTGGCGTACAAGGGCTGGAACGAGATGATCCACCGTTATTTCGCCGGCACCCTCGGCCTGATGATTTCGCTTCTGGCCGGGCGCGCCTGGGTTAACCGGCATCATCCGGGTCAACCACTGAAGTTGCCGCTGTTTCTGCTGGCGGTGGTGTTCGCCCAGGCGGCGTTCGGCATGTGGACGGTGACGCTCAAGCTCTGGCCGCAGGTGGTTACCGGGCATCTGCTCGGTGGTTTTGCGACATTGAGTCTGCTGTTTCTGCTGACCCTGCGCCTGTCCGGCGTGCTACCAGCGCTGACCGTCCCCAAGCGTTTGCAGTATTGGGCGACGGCGGGGCTGTTGCTGGTGATCGGCCAGATCGCGCTGGGCGGCTGGGTCAGTTCCAACTATGCGGCGGTGGCCTGCATCGACTTTCCGACCTGCCACGGCCAATGGCTGCCACCGGCGGACTTTGCCAACGGCTTTCACCTGACCCAGCACATCGGCCCCAATTACCTCGGCGGCCAACTCGACAGCGATGCGCGCACGGCAATTCACCTGACTCACCGCATTGGCGCGCTGCTGGTGACGCTGGTGTTGCTCGGTCTGGCCTGGCAGCTCAGGGCTGTCGGCATGACACGTTTGGCCGGCCTAGTCGTCATCGCCCTCGGCGCACAAATCACCCTCGGTATCAGCAACGTGCTGTTTCATCTGCCGCTGCCGGTGGCCGTGGCGCACAACGCCGGAGGCGCCGCGCTGTTGCTGACCATGGTGCTGGTCAATTACCACGCGCGCACCAGTCTGGTTCGGGTCAAACAGCCGATGTTGGCGCGCTGGCGTCTGAGCCCGCGTAAACATTCGGCTGCGCCCATCACGATAAAAGGAGAAACGCCATGGCGCTTCTGATCGGCGAACGCCCTGCGCAAGCGCTGTGGCGTGACTATCTGGAGCTGACCAAGCCGAAAGTGGTGGTGCTGATGCTGATCACCTCGCTGGTCGGCATGTTCCTCGCGACCCGCGCCGGGGTGCCGTGGACGGTGCTGGTGTTCGGCAACCTGGGGATTGCGTTGTGTGCCGGCGGTGCGGCGGCGGTCAATCATGTGGTGGACCGGCGCATCGATGCGGTGATGGCGCGCACCCACAAACGGCCATTGGCCGAGGGCCGGGTTTCACCGGCAGCGGCGCTGACCTTTGCGCTGGTGCTGGCCCTGCTCGGTCAGGCTTTGCTGCTGACCTTCACCAATCCGCTGACGGCATGGCTGACACTGGCTTCGCTGCTGGGTTACGCGGTGATCTACACCGGTTTCCTCAAACGCGCGACGCCGCAGAACATCGTCATCGGCGGCCTCGCCGGCGCGGCGCCACCGCTGCTCGGCTGGACCGCCGCCACCGGCCATGTCAGCGCCGAACCGTTGCTGCTGGTGCTGATCATCTTCGCCTGGACCCCGCCGCACTTCTGGGCGCTGGCGATCCATCGCAAGGAGGAATACGCCAAGGCCGACATCCCGATGCTGCCGGTGACCCACGGCGAGCACTACACCAAGGTGCACATTCTGCTGTACACCTTCGCGCTGCTCGCGGTGAGCCTGCTGCCGTACGTGATCCACATGAGCGGCGTGCTCTACCTGATCTGCGCCCTCGCGCTGGGCGCAAGGTTTCTGCAATGGGCCGTGGTGCTGTACCGTGGCACTCGGCCGCACGCGGCGATCAACACCTTCAAGTACTCTATTTATTACTTGTTCCTGTTGTTCATCGCCCTGCTCGTAGACCACTACTTACTGTTGAACCTATGACTCGAACCCAGAAAACCGTCTTCATTCTCGTCGCCGTGATCGCGCTGATCCTGGGACTGACCGTCAACAAAGTGCTGAGTGGCAAGGGCCAGGGCGACCCCACCGCGCTGATCGACGCCGGCATCATCCTGCTGCCGCAGAGCCGCACCCTGCCGGGCGTGACCATGACCAATCAGGACGGCCAACCGGTCGCCATCGACGAGTTGAAAGGCAAGTGGAGTCTGCTGTTCTTCGGCTACACCTTCTGCCCGGACATCTGCCCGACCACCCTCGCTCAACTGCGCCAGATCAAGAGCGAGTTGCCCAAGGATGCTGTGGATAAACTGCAGATCGTGCTGGTCAGCGTCGACCCGAATCGCGACAACCCGCAGCAGTTGAAACAGTACCTGGGCTACTTCGATCCGCAGTTCGTGGGCCTGACGCCGAAGTCGATCGAAGAGCTGCAGAAAGTCGCCAACGCGGTGAGTATTCCGTTCATTCCGGCCGATACCAGCAAGCCGAACTACACGGTGGATCACAGCGGCAACCTCGCCGTGATCGGCCCGGACGGCACCCAGCGCGGGTTCATCCGTGCGCCGCTGAACAACGCCAAACTGGTTGCGCAGCTGCCGGTGATGCTCAACCGCAAGTAACGCCCTGATGAAAATCTGGTGGCGAGGGAGCTTGCTCCCGCTGGGCAGCGAAGCGGCCCCAAAACCAGCTGATGCGGACTAATCGTTGCACCGCAACAGTTGGGTTTACGACTGCTGCGCAGCCGATCGGGAGCAAGCTCCCTCGCCACAAAAAACGGCATCCAGGGATCTGTGTTTTGGACACAAAAAAGGGGACGCCATTGGCGTCCCCTTTTCATTGCAGCAATCTGTATCAGAACGCCGGCAACACCGCGCCCTTGTACTTCTCGGTAATGAATTTCTTCACTTCCGGGCTGTGCAGCGCAGCCGCCAGTTTCTGCATCGCATCGCTGTCCTTGTTGTCCGCACGGGACACCAGGATGTTCACGTACGGCGAGTCGTTGCCTTCGATCACCAGCGCGTCCTTGGACGGATCGAGTTTGGCTTCCAGCGCGTAGTTGGTGTTGATCAGCGCCAGATCGACCTGGGTCAGCACGCGCGGGATGGTCGCGGCTTCCAGCTCACGGATTTTCAGGTCTTTCGGGTTCTGCGCGATGTCTTTCGGGGTCGACAGGATGTTGGTCGGATCCTTCAGGGTGATCAGGCCAGCCTTGGCCAGCAGCAACAGCGCACGGCCGCCATTGGTGGCGTCGTTGGGGATCACCACGTTGGCGCCGCTTGGCAGATCCTTCAGATCCTTGATCTTGCTCGAGTAGGCGCCCAGTGGCTCCAGATGTACGCCGGTCACAGCCACCAGGCTGGTGCCCTTGGCCTTGTTGAACTCATCGAGGTACGGCTGGTGCTGGAAGAAGTTGGCGTCCAGGCGCTTTTCAGCCACCTGCACGTTCGGTTGAATGTAGTCGGTGAACACTTTGACCTGCAGATCCACGCCTTCCTTGGCCAAAACAGGCTTCACGAATTCAAGGATTTCTGCATGCGGCACCGGGGTGGCGGCAACGGTCAGGGTTTCAGCGTGGGCCGAAAAAGCGGCTACGGCCGCGAAAGCAGCGATCAGTTTTTTCATTCAGCTAACTCCTTATGAGGCGCCCGTGTGGCGCCTGCCAGCGAATGGCCGGCTCATCTCTTGATTACAAAAACCGCTTATTTGCGCGAGAAATGCACGACCAGACGGTCGCCCACCATTTGCAGCACCTGCACCAGAATCAGCAGCAATACCACGGTGACGATCATCACGTCAGTCTGGAAACGCTGGTAGCCGAAGCGGATCGCCAGGTCACCCAAGCCACCGGCGCCGACCACACCGGCCATCGCCGTGTAGGACACCAGCGTAATCGCCGTCACCGTAATCGCCGCGAAGATGCCCGGACGGGCTTCCGGCAGCAAGGCATTCATGATGATCTGCCGGGTGGTTGCGCCCATCGACTGGGTGGCTTCAATGATGCCGCGATCGACTTCACGCAGGGCAGTTTCCACCAGACGCGCGAAGAACGGGGTCGCACCCACCACCAGCGGCGGAATCGCACCGGCCACGCCCAGCGAGGTGCCGGTGATCAGCACGGTGAACGGGATCATCACGATCAACAGAATGATGAACGGCAGCGAGCGCAGAATGTTCACCGCCAGCGACATGATTGCGTACAGGCCGCGGTTTTCCAGCAACTGACGCGGGCTGCAGAGAAACAGCAGCACGCCCAGCGGCAGGCCGAGCAGCACGGTGAACAGCAGCGAACCGCCGAGCATCAGCATGGTGTCGCCGGTGGCCAGCCAGATTTCCAGCCAATCGATGTTTTCGAAGAAAGCCTTGAGCATTTCCATTAACGCAGCACCTCCATGTGAACGTCAGCGGCGGTGAAGCGGGCGAACGCCGCTTCCATGTCGCCACCGGTGACGGCGAGGGTCAACTGCCCGTAAGGAATGTCTTTGATGCGGTCGATGCGACCGGCGAGGATGCTGTAGTCGACCCCGGTTTCCCGGGCAACGGTACCGAGCAACGGCGCGTAGGTCGCTTCGCCCTGGAAGGTCAGACGCACGATGCGACCCGGCACGTGAGCGAAGTCGTCGCGCTGTTCGCTTTCGTCGATCTGCTCGCTTTCCTGGACGAAACGTTTGGTGGTCGGGTGCTGCGGATGCAGGAACACTTCGGCCACCGAACCTTGCTCGACGATCACCCCGGCGTCCATCACTGCTACTTGGTCGCAGACGCGACGGATCACGTCCATCTCGTGGGTGATCAGAACGATGGTCAGCTTCAGTTCACGATTGATTTCGGCCAGCAGTTGCAGAACCGAAGCAGTGGTCTGCGGGTCGAGGGCACTGGTGGCTTCGTCGCACAGCAGAATCTTCGGCTTGGTCGCCAGGGCGCGGGCGATACCGACGCGCTGCTTCTGGCCACCGGACAATTGTGCCGGGTACTTCTTGGCGTGATCGGACAGGCCGACCCGCGCCAGCAATTCGGCGACGCGCTGATTGATCTCGCTGCTCGACAGTTCGCCGGCCAGGGTCAGCGGCAGCGCGACGTTGTCGGCCACGGTCTTGGAGGCGAGCAGGTTGAAGTGCTGGAAGATCATCCCGACTTGCTGGCGGAAACGGCGCAGGCCGTTGGCGTCCAGCGCGGTGACTTCTTCGCCGTCGACGATGATCTTGCCGCCGCTGGAGTCTTCCAGGCGATTGATCAGACGCAGCAGGGTACTTTTTCCCGCACCGGAATGGCCGATCAGGCCGAAGACCTGACCGTTTTCAATCGAAAGACTGGTCGGGTGCAGGGCGGGGATGTCCTTACCGGCGACGCGGTAAGTTTTGTGGACGTTTTGAAACTCGATCACGTAGCGAACCTTGTGGGGCGCGTTAGAAAAGGATCAGCGGTTAGCCGGGCGCGCATTTTAGCCTGTCCGTATAGAGGTTCTTAGCATTTATTTCGCAATTAACCTTCGATTTGGCAATAACAAGATCAAAGGTCATAAAAAAGGAACGCCCGTTCCTGCTCATTGGTCATTAGTTAAGCGACTTGAAACCCTGGGTAACCGTGCCCGGAAACGCTCAAGAGTCCCCGTTGAAACGGGGTCAACCGAGGAGTTTACGTCTGATGAGCAGCAAGAAACCTACGACCGACAAAAGCCAGCTGGCCGGAACCGATACCAAGGATCGCGCCAACACCAACGCCAAACTCGACAGCCTGGAGAAATTTCGCTCCGACGCTACCGGCCAGGCCCTGCGCACCAACCAAGGGGTAAAGGTCGCCGATAACCAGAACACGCTCAAGGCCGGCCCGCGCGGGCCGTCGTTGCTGGAAGACTTCATCATGCGTGAGAAAATCACGCACTTTGACCATGAGCGCATTCCGGAGCGCATCGTGCATGCGCGCGGCACCGGCGCGCATGGTTTCTTCCAGGCCTACGAGAACCATTCGGCGCTGACCAAGGCCGGTTTCCTGCAGGATCCAGGGAAAAAGACCCCGGTATTCGTGCGTTTTTCCACGGTGCAAGGGCCACGCGGTTCCGGTGACACCGTGCGCGACGTGCGCGGTTTCGCGGTGAAGTTCTTCACCGACGAGGGCAACTTCGATCTGGTCGGCAACAACATGCCGGTGTTCTTCATCCAGGACGCGATCAAGTTCCCCGACTTTGTCCACGCGGTGAAACCCGAGCCGCACAATGAGATCCCAACCGGCGGCTCGGCCCACGACACCTTCTGGGACTTCGTCTCGCTGGTGCCGGAATCGGCGCACATGGTGATCTGGGCCATGTCCGACCGGGCGATCCCGAAAAGCCTGCGCAGCATGCAGGGCTTCGGCGTGCACACCTTCCGTCTGATCAACGCCGAGGGCAAATCGCGCTTCGTCAAATTCCACTGGCGCCCGACTGCCGGCACCTGCTCGCTGGTGTGGGACGAGGCGCAGAAGCTCGCCGGTAAAGACACCGACTATCATCGTCGCGACCTCTGGGAAGCCATCGAGATGGGCGACTACCCGGAATGGGAACTGGGCGTGCAGATCATCGAAGAGGAAAACGAGCACGACTTCGATTTCGACATCCTCGACCCGACCAAGCTGATCCCCGAAGAAATCGTGCCGATCACTCCGCTGGGCAAAATGACCCTGAACCGCAATCCGGACAACTTCTTCGCTGAGACCGAGCAGGTCGCATTTTGCCCGGGCCACATCGTGCCCGGCATCGACTTCTCCAATGACCCGCTGCTGCAAGGTCGGCTGTTTTCCTACACCGATACGCAAATCAGCCGACTCGGTGGGCCGAACTTTCATGAGCTGCCGATCAACCGCCCGGTGGCCCCGTTCCACAACGGTCAGCGCGATGCCCAGCACCGCACGGTGATCGACAAGGGTCGCGCTTCTTATGAACCAAACTCGATCGATGGCGGCTGGCCGAAGGAAACCCCGCCGGCGGCTAAAGACGGCGGCTTCGAGAGCTACCCGGAACGCATCGATGCGAACAAGATCCGCCAGCGCAGCGAGTCGTTCAGTGACCACTTCTCCCAGGCACGGCTGTTCTTCAACAGCATGAGCCCGCACGAGAAGGAGCACATCATCGCTGCCTACAGCTTCGAGCTGGGCAAGGTGGAACGTGAGTTCATCCGCGCCCGGGAGGTGAACGAGATTCTCGCCAACATAGACCTGGAACTGGCCAAGCGCGTGGCGGCCAACCTGGGCCTGCCGGCGCCGAGCAAAGGCACGGTCGAGGTGCGTAAAACCTCGTTCGATCATTCACCGGCGCTGAGTCAGGCCAACCTGCTGCCAGAGAACATCAAAACCCGCAAAGTGGCGATTCTGGCCGCCAACGGCGTCGATGGTGCGGCGATCGATGCGATGAAGAAAGCCTTGGCGGCGCAAGGTGCGCACGCCAAGCTGCTCGGCCCGACATCGGCACCGGTGAAGACTGCCGACGGCAAAACCTTGGCGGTGGATGCCTCCATGGAAGGCATGCCTTCGGTGATCTTCGATGCGGTGTTCGTGCCGGGTGGCGCGGCGTCGGTCAAGGCGCTGAGCGCTGATGGCGTGGCGCTGCATTACCTGCTGGAGGCGTACAAGCACTTGAAGGCGATTGCGCTGCACGGCGATGCCAAGCAGTTGCAGGATCTGCTCAAGCTCGAGGCGGATGACGGGTTGCTGCAGGGCAAGGATGTGCCGGGGTTGACCAAGCCGTTCTTCGCGGCGATCGGGCAACACCGGGTCTGGGCGCGGGAGCCTAAGGCCAAGGCCATTCCAGCCTAAAGCGAAAGATCGCAGCCTTCGGCAGCTCCTACAGGGATTACTTGCACTTGTAGGAGCTGCCGGAGGCTGCGATCTTTTAGGGTTTGGCTGGAATCAGAACCATCTGCGCCGGTACGGTACGCAGGATCTGTTTCTCAATCTTCAGCTCGAAATCCGGATTCAGTTTCTTCACCCGCTTGCTCAGCAACGTCGCCAGCCATGGGTAATCCTGAGTGCGCGGCGCCTGAATGCTCACGGCACACTCATAATTCACCACATCGGCGGCGATCGCATCCAGTTGCCGGCGAAGTTTGCGGCTGTCGTTGATGTTCAGTGCAACCGTCGTGCTTTCCGCCGTCGGGTCGATGACCTTGGCTTTCGGCTTGGCTTCAGCTGCCAGCAGCGCGGCTTCGGCTTTCTCCAGCTCGGCTTTGCGCGCTTCGGTGATGGCGCCGTTGACGCCACCGGTCAGCGCCGGGGCTTTCGGCATCAGGGCACGGGCGCGGCTCAGCGCGGTGGCAGCAGCGTTCACATCACCTTTCTGCAATACGATCTGGCTGCGGCGCAGGTAGGCTTCGGCCAACTGGCGCTGGTATTGCTCGAGGGATTGATCGTTGGGCGTTTCTGTCTGCAAGGCCGCCAACTGGTCTTCGGCGGTGGCCAGTTCGCTGCTGGCCAGGCTTTGCTCCAGCTGTGCGATGGCCGTGGCCCGCGCGTCGGGGGCTTCGGCCACCGGCGGCGTGCTTTGGCAGGCGCCCAGCAGCACGGAAAATGCGACAAGGAGCAGATAACGGGAGGCGAACGGCTTCATTCCTGCGACTCTCTAATTGCGCAAAAAGCGAGCAAGTCTACACCCCTCGACGGGGCAGAACAAAACTCAGCAGAAACAGTGCGGCCGCCGTCACTACGATCGACGGCCCCGCCGGGGTATCCTTGAACCATGACAGCGCCAGCCCGCCACACACGGCGAGCATACCCAGCAGGCTCGCACCCACGGCCATCTGCTCCGGCGAGCGGGCGTGACGTTGTGCCGCAGCCGCCGGGATGATCAGCAGCGAAGTAATCAGCAATACACCGACGATTTTCATCGCCACCGCGATCACCACCGCAATCAACAGCATCAGCGCCATTCGCAGGCCCGCTACTGGCAGGCCTTCGACCCTGGCCAATTCCTCATGCACGGTAATCGCCAGCAGTGGCCGCCACAGCGTCACCAGCAGCACCAGCACCGCCGCGCTGCCGCCGAGGATCCACGCCAGATCGGTCGGGCTGATCGCCAGCAGGTCACCGAAGAGGTAGGCCATCAGGTCGATCCGCACTTCATGCATGAAGCTTAGTACCACCAGCCCGAGAGAGAGCGTGCTCGGTGCAAGAATCCCCAACAGCGTGTCGGAGGCCAGCGGCTGACGCTGTTGCAAGGTCACCAGCAGCACCGCCAGCAACAGGCAGCCGACGGTCACCGCAACGGTTGGGCTGACATCCAGCAGAAAGCCCAGTGCCACGCCCAGCAGCGCAGCGTGGGACAGGGTGTCACCGAAATAGGCCATGCGCCGCCAGACCACGAACGAACCCAACGGTCCGGCCACCAGCGCCAGAGCCAGACCTGCAAGCAGGGCATACAACAGAAAATCAGCCATGCTTGCAGTGGTCTCCGTGAACGTGGTTGTGGCCCGCAGCGGGCGCCTTGACCACCGAACCGTGCAGGTCGTGGGCGTGGTCGTGATGGTGGTGATAGATCGCCAGACTCGGCGCATTCTTGCCGAACAGCTCGACGAACGCCGGATCACCGCTGACCTGCTCGGGGTGCCCGGAGCAGCAGACGTGACGGTTCAGGCACACCACCTGATCGGTGGTGCTCATCACCAGATGCAGATCGTGGGACACCATCAGCACGCCGCAGCCGTGACGGTCGCGCAGGCGGGTGATCAGGCTGTACAGCTCGGCCTGTCCGGCAACATCGACGCCCTGCACCGGCTCGTCCAGCACCAGCAGCTCAGGCTCGCGCAACAGCGCCCGGGCCAGCAGCACGCGCTGCATTTCGCCACCGGAAACACTTTGCACCGGGCTGTCGATGACGTGTTCGGCGCCGACTTCCTTGAGCGCCGCCAACGCACGCGGACGATCAACGCCAGGCACCAGACGCAGGAAACGCAGCACCGACAGCGGCAAGGTCGGATCGACATGCAGCTTTTGCGGCATGTAGCCGACGCGCAGTCTCGGCTTGCGCCAGACGCTGCCGCTATCTGGCTTCAACAGCCCGAGCACGGCGCGCACCAGGGTGGTCTTGCCGGCGCCGTTGGGGCCGATCAGGGTGACGATCTGTCCCGGCTCGACGCTCAGCTCAATGTTGTCCAGCACGGTCTGGCCGGCAAAGGTGACAGCGACCTGCTGAAGACGGATCAACGGGTTGCTCATCAAGCCCCCTGGCAACCGGAGCACAGGCCGACCACTTCCACGGTCTGCGCTTCAACAATGAAACCGACATCTTTGGCGCTGTGGATGATCGCGTCGCTGATGGCTTTCTGTTCCAGCTCGATGGCGGCGTGGCACTCGCGGCAGATCAGGAACTGGCCCTGATGCGCATGCTCGGGATGCACGCATCCGACGAAGGCGTTGAGCGAGGAAATGCGGTGCACCAAGCCGTTTTCCAGCAGAAAATCCAGCGCGCGGTAAACGGTTGGCGGCGCGGCGCGGCGGCCGTCCTGCTCGCTGAGCACCGCCAGAATGTCGTAGGCGCCCAGCGGCTTGTGGCTCTGCCACACCAGTTCCAGCACCCGCCGGCGCAGCGCAGTCAGGCGCAGGCCTTTCTGGGCGCACAAGGTATCGGCCTCGGTCAGTGCGCTGTGCACGCAATGAGAGTGGTCGTGGGGACGGCTGGCAATCGGTGTAATAGGCATGGGCGGCGACGAGTTTTGATAGAGACGTTATTATGTTACCCGTTCTCGCCTCCTTGAGTGGTCATCGTGTCCCGACTTTTTTCTGTTTTTGTGGCTTTTGTCGCCAGTTTTCTGCTGATCGGTTCGGCTCAGGCCGAGGTCAGGGTTCTCACCAGCATCAAACCGTTGCAGTTGATTGCCGCGGCGGTGCAGGACGGTGTAGCCATCCCGGAAGTGCTGCTGCCGCCGGGCGCGTCGCCACATAACTACGCGCTGCGCCCATCGGACGTGCGCAAAGTGCAATCGGTGGATCTGCTGTACTGGATCGGCCCGGACATGGAAGGTTTCCTGCCCCGCGTGCTGAACGGTCGTACGTTGCCGAGCGTCGCCGTGCAGGACCTGCCGGGCATGAAACTGCGCCGCTTTGCCGAAGACAGCCACTCCCACGCCGAAGACGCCGACGAGCATGATCACGATCATCGCCCAGGCACACTGGACGCGCATTTGTGGCTATCGCCGGTCAACGCGCGGGTGATTGCCGACAAAATGGCGACTGATTTGAGCGCTGCCGACCCAGCCAACGCCGAACGCTATCAGAGCAACGCCAAGGCCTTCGACGAGCGTCTCGATGCGCTGGATGCGCGGCTGAAGAAGCGTCTGGCCAGCGTTCAAGGCAAGCCGTATTTCGTGTTCCACGAAGCCTTCGATTACTTCGAGGACGCTTACGGCCTGAAACACACTGGCGTGTTCAGCGTCGCGGCGGAAGTGCAGCCGGGCGCGCAGCATGTGGCGGCAATGCGCAAGCGTCTGCAGGAAGTGGGAAAGACCTGTGTGTTCAGCGAGCCACCGCTGCGTCCACGTCTGGCGGAAACCCTGGTGGCAGGCCTGCCGGTGAAGCTGGCGGAGCTGGATGCACTGGGCGGCTATACGCCGGCGACAGCTCAGGGGTATGAGCAGGTGCTGGAGAAGCTGGGCAACGATCTGGCCGGGTGCCTGGAATCGTTGTAACCCCACAAGACCTGTGGCGAGGGAGCTTGCTCCCGCTTGAGTGCGCAGCACTCACAAAAATCAGGCTGACTGCCAGAATTTTGGGGCCGCTTCGCAACCCAGCGCGAGCAAGCTCGCTCGCCACAATTTAAAGCGCGAACGGCAGAGGGGTGCTGACCTGCTGCCGCTGCGCCAGCCGCTGCTCGAACTCCCGTGGATCGTGAATCAGCACGTCCTGCCCGGCAAACTGCTCGGCGGCGATCAACCGCGACAGCCAGAAGCGCACACAGGCCACGCGCAGCATGGTCGGCCATAGCTCCGCTTCGGCGGCAGTGAACGGACGCAGCGCCGCATAGGCACCGAGGAATGCGCGGGCACGCGGCCCGTCAATCAAGCCTTCCTCGTCCGAACACCAGTCATTCAAGGCAATCGCCACGTCGTAGAGCATCGGACCCGAGCAGGCGTTGTAGAAGTCGATCAACCCGGTCAGGTGCGTGCCTTCGAACATCGCATTGTCACGGAACAGATCCGCATGAATGTTGGCCCGTGGCAGCGCGAGAATTCTGTCTTTCTGCGCAGTGATCTCCTCCAGTGCCTTGTGCAGCAGCGCACGCGGCTCGTCGTTCAGGTGCGAGAGAAACTCGGTGCCCTCCTCCAGCATCCAGTCCAGACCACGGTCGGTCTTGCGCTTGATCATGCGCTCGCCCTGGGTCGCCAGGTGCAGATGCGCCTGCAACTCGCCGACCTGCGCGCAATGCTGGGCGTTGGCGACCTTGATGTGCTTGCCGGAAAGGCGCGGTTGCAGCAGCGCCGGTTTGCCCTTGAGCTCACGCAGGGCCACACCGTCGGTAGTGCGCAGCGCGTAAGGCACCGGCAGATCAGCCTCGTGCAACACGTCGAGCAAGTCGATGAAGAACGGCATCTCCTGCACCGGGCCGCGCTCGACCAGGGTCAGGACGAATTCGCCCTGCTCCAGGCTGATAAAGAAATTGGTGTTTTCGCTGCCGGCGGCGATCCCCTGGAAATCAAGCAGACGGCCGAGCCCGTAAGGGGCGAGAAAGGTTTCCAGCTCGGGCCGAGCCAGGGGGGTGAACACAGACATGGTTAAAAACTGCTCAGTTCGGGCGCCGCTGTCGAGCGGCGCCGATTAAAAGTCGGGAATCTTACTTCCAGGTAAAGATTTCCCACGACGGAATCAGCATATCCGGCTGGTCGGAACGGATGTAGTTCACGTCCGAACCATCGGCGCGCACCAGAAAATACGGTTTGCCACCCTTCGGCGTGACCTTGATCGCATACACAAAGCCACTGCGGCTGTATTCCTGAATGACCTTGTCACCTTCGGTGTGCGTGTTGATGGTAACTTCCGGCTCCTTTGACGGCGCATCATCCGCCGCCATCGCGGCCAATGGTGAGGCAGCAATCAAACCGACCAGCAGCAAGCGATTTAACGTACGCATGATAACCTTGTCCCTTTGTCGTCAACGGTCCCGCTATTCTAGCGCCGGGCCCGCCGAAAAGGTTGATTCTGCTCATGAGCCAAGCCCCCCTCGTCCTGGTGGACGGTTCGTCTTACCTGTACCGCGCTTTCCATGCCCTGCCACCGCTGACCACCTCCAAAGGCCTGCCGACCGGCGCGGTCAAAGGTGTGCTGAACATGCTCAAGAGTCTGCGCAAGCAATACCCGGACAGCCCGTTCGCCGTGGTCTTCGACGCCAAGGGCGGGACGTTTCGCGATGAGATGTACGCCGAATACAAGGCCAACCGCCCGAGCATGCCCGACGACATGCGCGTGCAGATCGAACCGCTGCACCAGAGCGTGATCGCCCTCGGTTTCCCGCTGCTGTGCGTGGAAGGCGTCGAGGCTGACGACGTGATCGGCACCCTCGCCCGCAGCAGCGCGGCGGCGGATCGCCCGGTGATCATCTCCACTGGCGACAAGGACATGGCGCAACTGGTCGACGGCCACATTACCTTGGTCAACACCATGTCCGGTAGCTCGATGGACGTGGAGGGCGTGAAGGAGAAATTCGGCGTCGCTCCCGAGCAGATCATCGACTATCTGGCGCTGATGGGCGATTCTTCCGACAACATCCCGGGCGTTCCCGGCATCGGCCCGAAGACTGCCTCCGGCCTGCTGGTGGGCGTCAACGGCGGCCTGACCGAGCTCTACGCGAATCTCGACATCGTGCCGACCCTGCCGATTCGCGGCGCGAAAACCCTGCCGGCCAAGCTCGAAGAGCACAAGGAGATGGCCTTCCTCTCCTATCAACTGGCGACCATCAAAGTCGACGTGCCGCTGGACATTGGCCTCGACGACCTGCAAATGGGCGCGGAAGACCCGGCCAGGCTCTACGAGCTGTACACCCTGCTGGAATTCAAAAGCTGGATCAATGATCTGGATCGCGATGCCAAGCGCCAGGAACTGAGCGCGGCCGCCGAACCTGCGCCGGCTGGCGATCTGTTCAGCTCCCCCGCAGAAGAAGCCCCCGTCGCTCCGACCGAAGCAGCGTATGAAACCATCCTTGATCAGGCGCGTTTCGACGTCTGGCTGGAGAAACTGAACAACGCCAAGCTGTTCGCCTTCGACACCGAAACCACCGGCATCGACGCGCAACAGGCGCAACTGGTCGGCCTGTCGTTCGCCGTGCAGGCCAACGAAGCGGCGTACATTCCGCTGACCCACTCCTACATCGGTGTGCCCGAGCAGCTGGATCGCGACACCGTGCTGCGCGCGCTGAAGCCGATCCTGGAAGACCCGAACAAACTCAAGGTCGGCCAGCACGCCAAGTTCGACATGAACATTCTGGCCAACTGCGCCATCGGCGGCGATCAGAGCCAAGGCATCAACGTGCACGGGATCGCCTTCGATACCATGCTTGAGTCCTATGTGCTCAATTCCACCGCCACCCGCCACGATATGGACAGCCTCGCGCAGAAGTACCTGGATCACACCACCGTGAGCTTCCAGGACATCGCCGGCAAAGGCGCCAAGCAGCTGACCTTCGACCAGATCGCCCTGGAGCAGGCCGGGCCGTATGCTGCAGAGGACGCCGACATCACCCTGCGCCTGCACCAGACCCTGTTTGAAAAACTCAGCGCGATCCCGAGCCTGGCCAGCGTGCTGACCGACATCGAGATCCCGCTGGTGCCGGTGCTGGCGCGCATCGAACGCCAAGGCGCGTTTGTCGACGCTGAGCTGCTCGGCATCCAGAGCATCGAGCTGGGCAACAAGATGGTCGCGCTGGAGCGCGAAGCGTTTGAAATCGCCGGCGAAGAATTCAACCTCGGCTCGCCAAAGCAGTTGGGCGTAATCCTCTACGAAAAGCTCGGCCTGCCGGTGCTGAAGAAAACCGCCAAGGGCCAACCATCGACCGCCGAGGAAGTCCTGGCGAAACTGGCTGAGGATGATCACCGTTTGCCGAAAGTGCTGATGGAACACCGCTCCATGAGCAAGCTGAAAAGCACCTACACCGATCGCCTGCCGGAGCAGATCAACCCGCGCACCGGGCGTATCCACACCTCGTACCACCAGGCCGTGGCGTCCACCGGGCGTTTGTCTTCCAGCGATCCGAATCTGCAGAACATCCCGGTGCGTACCGCTGAAGGCCGCCGCATCCGTCAGGCGTTCGTCGCGCCAAAGGGCTACAAACTGCTGGCGGCGGACTATTCGCAGATCGAACTGCGGATCATGGCGCACCTGTCCAAAGACGAAGGCCTGATGAACGCCTTCCGCAACAATCTGGACGTGCACACCGCGACCGCCGCCGAAGTGTTCAAGGTCGAGCTCAATGAAGTGACCTCCGACCAGCGCCGTGGCGCCAAGGCGATCAACTTCGGCCTGATCTACGGCATGGGCGCGCAGAAGCTCGGCAAGGACATCGGCGTCGATACCAAGACTGCCAAGGCTTACATCGACACCTACTTTGCCCGCTACCCGGGTGTGCGCGACTACATGGAGCGCACCCGCAAACAGGCTGCGGATCAAGGTTATGTGGAAACCTTCTTCGGTCGTCGCCTGTATTTGCCGGAGATCAACTCCAACAAGCCACAGGAACGCGCCGCCGCCGAGCGCACGGCGATCAACGCGCCGATGCAAGGCACCGCCGCCGACATCATCAAGAAAGCCATGGTGGCAGTGGATAACTGGCTGGCATCGTCCGGGCTGGACGCCAAAGTCATCCTGCAGGTGCACGACGAACTGGTGCTGGAGGTTCGTGAGGATCTGGTTGATCAGGTGAGTCAGGAAATCCGCCTGCACATGAGCGAAGCGGCGAAACTGGACGTGCCATTGCTGGTGGAAGTGGGCGTCGGCAACAACTGGGATGAGGCGCACTGAGGCGTCTGGCCCGGGCATTTGCCGCGACACACTGTCGCGGCAAATGCCCGAAACGCGCTTAGTTCGAAACGCGCTTGGACTTATTCCAAAGCTTTTTGAAAAAAATCTGAACTAATCTGACAACTCACTACTCAGAGATACTGAATGGCTGGTGAAGCCCTTCGATGCTCCTATGTTGTGTTAAGTGTTGGCAGATATCTGAACCCCGCCCTAGCGGTTCGGAACTTGAACCCCGGAACTTCTCCCTCCCCATATGAAGTCCGGGGCTTTTTTTGCCTCAAAACTGCCTGTGGCGCAGCCATGCTGCGTTAAAAGCGCAACAAAAAATGCTCATTTAGGTGCCCTAAACTCCGCTTTTTTGTTGCACTTTTGCCTTGCCTGGCAGCACCACAGACAGTTTTGAAATTCCCTTATTCTGCCTCGGTCGCCGCTTCGGCGCCCTTGTCCGCCAGTTCCATCCAGCCTGCCAACACAGTGTAGGCCTCTTCCAGGCCCATGCGTTTTGGCGCCGAGAACAGCTGGATCGTCACCAGATCACCCCAGCCCTTGCGGATTTCCGCCTGCACCTTGAGCAGCGTGTTCTTGGCGGCGCCGTAGGTCAGCTTGTCGGCCTTGGTCAGCAGGATGTGCATCGGCATGCCGGCGGCAACCGCCCAGTCGAGCATCAACAGGTCGAAGTCGGTCATTGGATGACGGATGTCCATCATCAGAATCAAACCCTTCAAACTCTCGCGGCCACCGAGGTAAGCCTCGAGGTGACGCTGCCAGTGTTGCTTGAGCGGGATCGGTACTTTTGCATAACCGTAGCCCGGCAGGTCGACCAGACGCCGTTCATCGTCTAGCTTGAAGAAGTTCAACAGCTGTGTGCGACCCGGGGTTTTCGAGGTGCGCGCCAGACTGGCGTGAGTCAGGGTGTTCAGTGCGCTGGATTTACCGGCGTTGGAACGACCGGCGAACGCCACTTCGAAGCCTTCGTCGTCAGGGCATTGATCGACTTTGGCGGCACTGAGCATGAACGTGGACTGTTGGCACAGGCCGAGGATGGGATTCTTGAGTTGCATGGGATTTCCGATGTGGGCGGCGCCGGGATTGGGCGCGGAACGCGGTGTCGCTTCCGTTTCAGTGACGCCAGTATATAATGCCGCAGATTTTGTGTGTGCTTTGTCCCAGCGAAGGATGAAGTTCACGAGAGCCAAAGACCTTGATTGCGCATCAGAACGCAGAACGCTCTCAACCCTGAAAAGGTCGTTTTATGACGAAATGGCTGCTGGCTGCCGGAGTCCTGATACCGCTTTGCGGCGCACAGGCTACACAGGAACCGGAAGCCGTGTACAACCGTGTTTGTGGTGCCTGTCATTCCGGCCAACTACCCATGGCGCCCGCAAGAGGCGATCAGGCAGCTTGGACGCCGAGGTTGGCGAAAGGTATGGAGACGCTGGTGCAACACGTGACCCAGGGTTTCAAGGCGATGCCGCCGCGTGGTTTGTGCATGGACTGCAGTGCCGAGGATTACCGAGCCATCATCCTCTGGATGAGCAAGAGTAAGCCCGGTCCATAACTCTTAACCCTTAGCCGTAGTTGGATTAGCTGATGAACAAACTGATCGTGAGTCTGCTGTTGACCGTGGGAATTTCAGGCTTCGCCCATGCTGCCGGTGATGCCGCCGCCGGCCAGGCCAAAGCCGCCGTATGCGGGGCCTGCCATGGTCCGGATGGCAACAGCATGGCGCCAAACTTCCCGAAACTGGCCGGTCAAGGTGAACGCTACCTGACCAAGCAACTGCACGACATCAAGTCGGGCAAGCGCACCGTTCTGGAGATGACGGGCCTGCTGACCAACCTGAGCGATCAGGATCTGGCCGACATCGCCGCCTACTTCGCCAGCCAGAAAGGCAGCGTCGGCGCCGCTGATCCAAAAATCGTCGCCCGTGGTGAAGCCCTGTTCCGTGGCGGCAACCTGGAAAAAGGCCTGCCGGCCTGCACCGGCTGCCACTCGCCGAACGGTGCCGGCAACGCCGCCGCCGGCTTCCCGCACCTGGGTGGCCAGCACGCGCAATACATCGCCAAGCAACTGACCGACTTCCGCAAGGAAGACCCGACCGCCGGCCGCAGCAACGATGGCGACGCCATGACCATGCGCACCATCGCGCGCAAACTGAGCGATGAAGACATCGCCGCAGTCGCCACCTACATTCAAGGTCTGCACTGAGACCGCACATGGCAGCGATAGAACCCGGGCAACGTTAACGCTCGATTAATCCGTCGCAGCAAGTATAAAAAGGGTGGCTTTGGCCGCCCTTTTTTGTGGCCGCTGCCGTTACACTACAGAACTCATGCCCGCCAGGATCTGTCTGAAAACAGGTCGCGCGAGGCGACCAAAATTGTCCAGGAGTAAAGCATGCGTAATCTGATCATCAGCGCCGCCCTCGTCGCTGCCAGCCTGTTCGGCGTGACCGCCCAGGCCGCTGAAGCACCGGCCGCCCCTTATGTCGAGCTGGCCAACCCGGTGCCGGTGGCGGAACCTGGCAAGATCGAAGTGGTGGAGCTGTTCTGGTACGGCTGCCCGCACTGCTACGCGTTCGAGCCGGTGATCAATCCATGGGTTGAGAAATTGCCATCGGACGTCAACTTCGTGCGCATTCCTGCCATGTTCGGCGGCCCGTGGGATGCTCACGGCCAGATGTTCCTGACTCTGGAAGCGATGGGTGTCGAGCACAAGGTTCACGCGGCGGTGTTCAACGCCATCCAGAAAGAACACAAGAAATTGACCGACAAGAACGACATGGCTGACTTCCTCGCCACTCAGGGCGTGGACAAGGACAAGTTCCTCGCCACTTTCGACTCCTTCGCCATCAAGGGCCAGATCGTCAAGGCGCGAGAACTGGCCAAGAAGTATGAAATCACTGGCGTGCCAACCATGATCGTCAACGGCAAGTACCGCTTCGACATCGGCTCTGCCGGTGGTGCCGAAGAAGCCCTGAAGCTGGCTGACCAACTGGTCGCCAAAGAGCGAGCGGCCAACAAGGCAGCTGCCAACTAAGCGCGGTTACCGCCATGCGCCGCTGGGGCACCGAACGCATCGTTGGCCTGCATGATCCGCAGGTCAACGAGCATCACCTGGAGTCCACGGGCCTGCCCGCAGACCATCGTCTGCGCCTGCTCAGTTTCAATATCCAGGTCGGCATCAGCACCGAGCGCTATCGGCATTACCTGACCCGCAGCTGGCAGCACCTGCTGCCGCACACCGGGCGCTCAGGCAATCTGCAAAAGATCGGAGACCTGCTTGGCGACTTCGATCTGGTCGCCCTGCAGGAAGCCGATGGTGGCAGCCTGCGTTCAGGCTACGTCAATCAGGTCGAACACCTGGCCCACCTCGGCGCCTTCCCCTACTGGTATCAACAACTCAATCGCAACCTCGGTCGACTGGCCCAGCACAGCAACGGCGTGCTCAGTCGCCTGAAGCCGTGGGCGATCGAAGATCATCCGCTGCCGGGTCCGAAAGGTCGCGGCGCGATCCTGCTGCGCTTCGGCGAAGGTCCGGAGGCGCTGGTGGTGGTGATGATGCACCTGGCGCTCGGCGCACGGGTGCGCAGCCTGCAACTGGCCTATATTCGTGACCTGATCAGTGGCTACAAGCACCAGATATTGATGGGCGACATGAACACCCATGCCAGTGATCTGCTACAACAGTCACCGTTACGCGATCTCGGCCTGCTGGCCCCGCAGATGCAAGCCACCTTTCCCAGCTGGCGGCCACAGCGATGCCTCGATCATATTTTGCTCAGCCCGACCCTGACCCTGGAAAAGGTCGAAGTGCTGGCCCAACCCATTTCCGATCACCTGCCGGTCGCGGTAGAGATTCGTCTGCCGGGTTCGCTCACGGCCGATGCATTGCCCGCGTTGAGTCCTGCCCCTCGCGGAACCCCTGAATGAGCGACGACGCCCAGCGCTGGAAAGAGAAGTACCTCAAAAGCATCGAACAACAGGACAAGCTCGAACGTCGCTGGGCCGCCCGGCTCGACTTGCTGCGCCGCGGTCTGGTGCGCAGCACGCTGGCCGCTGAAGGCACCGACAAGGTCGTTGATCAGTGCATGAAAGAGATGCGCGAGGTGGTGCGCACCGACGACATGGACGCCGGCCTCGCTGCTCTGTTGCCACGCCTGGAAAAGGCCGTGCTCGATTCCGAGCAGCGCCGCGAAACCCGGATCGATCAGGTCAGCACCGCACTGACCGCGCTGGTCACCCAGCTGCAAGCCTTGCCGCTGCCGCGAGAGGTTGCCCAGCCGCTGAAGAAATTCGCCAAGCAACTCGACAGTCGCGTCGGCCAGGCACGGGAAATGCCGCTGCTGCTGAGTGAACTCAGTGGTTTGCAGGGCAAGGCATTGAGCCAGCTGGAAACGCCGCCCGAGCCCGACCGGCCGGGCTTTTTGCAGCGCCTGTTTGGCAGCCGTGACAGTGAAGGGACGCCGGAGGCCGCGGATCAACCTCAGGCGCCAGCGCCGAGCCATGCCGAACCTGCGTTGGAGCCGGTACCCGCGCCAACCGCAGCAGTCGAGCCGATTCCGGCAGCTCCAGTCACCGCTGCGGCCATCGCGCAACCACCAGAGGCCGAGCATAAGCAAACGCCAGCAGTGCAACCCCAGGCCGAATCACCTGTGTTCGCGTTCGTGCCTCCGGTCATTGCTGCCGAGCCGATCAGCGAACCGGTTGCGGCACCCGCACTGCCAGCGGTCGAACCTGAAGCCGAACAGCCGAACACCCCGATCACCGCGCCACCGCCTGCTGCCGAGTTCAACCCCGACGAGTTGATCCACCCGGGCGACATCCCGGCGCCGTTGCTCCTCGACAGCCTGCCTCTGCCCGAACCGATCGCCCAGGCTTTGGCCGCCATCGATCCGGAGCAACCCGAGCAGGACATTCTGTACGCCCTGCCCGACTCGCCGGAGCCGTCTTACAGCTCGGTGGCCAAACACATCGAAGATACGCTGATCGGGCTACTCGACGACCTGACCTTGCCCGAACGCCATCGCCCGCAGGCCGAAGCGATGCGTGACCGCTTGAAAAATGGCCTGAACTGGTACGAACTGCTGCCAATTCTCGACGATCTGGCGACCTTGATGCTGGCGATCACCGACAGCGGCCAGCACGAATTCGAAGCCTATCTGCAGCAACTCAACGAGCGCCTCGAAGCGTTCCAGAGCAACCTGCAGGCCGCCAGCGAAGGCCACGCCGACAACAGCTCGGCGGCGCGGGCGATGGACACGCAGATCCGCGAGCAGGTCGATGGTTTGCAGACCAGCATGCAGGAAGCGGCCGATCTGGATGACCTCAAGCAAGTGCTGGAGAACCATCTGGAAGGCCTGCTCGGCACCATGGATCAACACCAGAAACAACGCGATGCCCGCGAGCAGGAAGTGGCAGCACGCCTCAAGGGCCTGGCTGAGCGTGTGGCGCACATGGAGCAGGAAGCCCTGGGCTTCCGCGAGCATCTGGAAGAACAGCGGCAGAAAGCCCTGATCGATCCGCTGACCGGCCTGCCCAACCGCGCTGCATGGAGCGAGAGGCTGGAACACGAGATCAATCAGTGGCAGCAACACGGCAACACCTTGAGTCTGGCGATGCTCGACCTCGATCATTTCAAGCGCATCAATGACAACTACGGCCATCTGGCCGGCGACAAGGTGCTGAAGATCATCGCCACAGTGCTGCGCAAACGCCTGCGCGCAGCGGATTTCATTGCCCGTTTTGGTGGTGAGGAATTCGTTCTGCTACTGCCCGCGACCACGCCTGCGGTGGGTGCCAAACTGCTGGAGACCCTGCGCGCGGCGATCGAAGCCTGCCCGTTTCACTTCAAGGGCGAACGGGTGACAATCACCATCTCCATGGGCCTGGCGTCATTCAGGATGGGAGAACACAGCGATCTCGTGCTTAAAAGAGCCGATCAGGCGTTGTACCGGGCTAAAAACGGCGGGCGCAACCGGGTCGAGCTGGGCTGAGCAATTGTTCCATTTTGTTTAATTCAGCCCGCCGGCCGTCGAGACCCGAGGCAGTACGTTACACTGTTGCGTTACTGTCTTGCGTGTACTGCCTTCTGCCATGAAATTTTTTGCCCTCCTCGCGTCGCTGCTCGTTCTGGCCGGTTGTGCCGGCGGCCCGCGTTACGACACCAGCCATCCTTCGGCCAATCACGACAGCCGCGTGCAGTTCGTGATCGTGCATTACACCTCGGCGTCGCTCGCGCGTTCGCTGCAACTGCTGACCCACGGCGAAGTCAGCAGCCACTACCTGATCGGCGACGACAAGAGCGCCACCATCTACAAACTGATGGATGAAAACCAGCGCGCCTGGCACGCCGGGGAAAGCCAATGGCAGGGCCGTACCTGGCTCAACTCCAGTTCGATCGGTATTGAAATCGTCAATCCAGGCTTCAAGGACACGCCGACCGGGCGCCTGTGGTTCCCCTATAGCGAAGCGCAGATTCAGTCGCTGATTGTCCTGCTCAAGGACATCAGCCAGCGCCAGGGCATCAGCCCGCGCCATATCATCGGCCACAGCGACATCGCGCCCCTGCGCAAACTCGACCCCGGCCCACTGTTCCCATGGAAACGTCTGGCCGCCGAAGGCTTGGGCGTATGGCCTAATGAACAAGCGGTGGCGAGGCAGCAGGTACAGTTCAACGCCGAACTGCCGAGCATCAGCTGGTTCCAGGAACAACTGGCGCGTGTCGGTTACGACACACCGCAAACCGGCGAGCTGGATGTAGCGACGCGCCATGTGCTCGCAGCGTTCCAGATGCACTTCCGCCCTTCCCGTTTCGACGGTTTGCCGGACGCGCAAACAGCCGCGTTGTTGCTGGTACTCAATCAGACAAAATAATGACGCCCGCCCGACGGTCAGGGCGAAATCGAAATCAGCAGCTATAACTCATTGGTAATTCTTCGGATATTCCATGATGGTTGCTACCCGAGCGACGCTGCGTAGCTGGTTTTATCGCCCGTGGTTTTTGGCGATGATCGCGGCTGTCCTCAGTGCAAGCCTGCTGATCGCCGGCGGAATGTTCGTCGCCATGCGCCAGATCGAACAGAACGAAAGCCAGGAGATGAACGCTCAGGGCGAGCGTTTTCTGGCCCGCCTTGAGCAGCTGTTCGGGCAATTGCGCGAAAGTCTCGACGACCTCCAGGCGCAGCCGTTGCGCAGTTGCGATGAGGAAATGATCGCCACCCTGCAACAGGTCACGTTCAACTATCGCTTCGTCTATGAAGCGGCCTACATGGACGGCTCACGGATCTGCTCCAACCGCCCCCGCCAGGAGGGGCTGTCGGTGGTCCGCGCGCCGGACATCAAGGGCCCGACTTACAGCTACTGGCTCAACACCACCACCGAACCCGATGAAAACCGTGCGGCGCTGATGCTCGGGCGCGGCAACTTTCGTGTGGCAACATCCCGCGGGCATTTGACCGACATGGTCGACTTGCCACCGGACAGCAGCCTGCTGGTGGTGCTGGATCACGGCAGGCGGGCGATTCCGGTACTCGGCACCGCACAGACCTGGCCACCGAGCGAAACCTGGCCACCGAAGAGCCGCGAGGCTCTGCAAGTCACCCAGTCACGGCTGATCTACCGCATGCCAACCAACAATCCGGAATACCAGTTGGTGCTGATCACCCCGCGCAGCGGCATGCACATTCCCACCATCTGGTGGTGGATGGTGCCGGTCTGCCTGCTGCTGGGGGCATTTGTCGGTTTCTTCATGTTTCTGCTGGTGCGCCAGCGTCAGTCGCTGGACGCTGAACTTCAGGGCGCGATACGACGGGGCGAGCTACAAGTGCTGTATCAGCCGATCTTCGACCTCGACAGCCGCAACTGCGTGGGCGCCGAAGCCCTGCTGCGCTGGCGCCGCCCGGACGGCACCCTGACCAGCCCCGACCTGTTCATTCCATTGGCGGAAAACACCGGGCAGATTCGGCAGATGACCGATTTCGTCCTGCAACGGCTGCTGGAACAATTGGGGCCGGTGCTACGCGCCAATCCGCAGCTGTACATCTCGGTCAACCTCGCGGCGTGCGACGTGATGGTGCCGCGCATCGGCCAGGTCATGGCCAGGCTGTTGACCCTGCACCGGGTCGCAGCGCGGCAGATTGCCTTCGAAGTCACCGAGCGCGGGCTGATCGACGTGGTAGTGGCGCGGGAGAACCTGCAAGCCTTGCGCGATGTCGGGCATCAGGTGTTGATCGATGATTTCGGTACCGGTTATTGCAGCCTCGCCTACCTGCAGACGCTGCCAGTGGATTGCCTGAAAATCGACAAGGCCTTCATCGACGCACTCGGTCATGACGCGGCCAGCAGCGGCGTTGCTCCGCACATCATTCACATGGCGCAGGCACTGGATCTGAAGGTGATTGCCGAGGGCATCGAGCACGAAGCGCAAGCCGTATTTCTCAGCAGCGAGGGGGTCAAGTTCGGTCAGGGCTGGCTGTTTGCCCAGGCCTTGAGTGCGGTGCAGTTCATTGAACTGATCACCCGTGGACGGCGCCTCGCCGGACGCCGGCTGGATGACGAAGCCTAGACCGCCAGCGCCATGTAGAACTGCGTGCCCTGCCCCGGCCGCGAATAGACGCCCATCCGACCGCCATGTAACTGGACGATTTCCTTGCACAGCGCCAGGCCAAGGCCGGCGCCGCCCTTCTTGCGCCCGACCTGGACGAACGGTTCAAAAATCCGCCCCTGCTGCCCGTAGGCAATGCCTTCGCCGTTGTCCTCGACGCTGATGATCACCCGCTCGCCATGCCGGCGCGCCTGCAGGCGAATCTGCCCGTCACGAGCGGTGTGGCGCAGGGCATTGTCGATCAGGTTATCCAGCACCCGGTCGAGTTGCGCCTGATCGGCCTGCAGGCGCGGCAACGGCCCCTGCACTTCGACGTTCAAGGCAATGCCCTTGGCCGCCGCCGAATCGGCGAAGCGCGACTGCGCCTGTTCCAGCAAATCTTCGATGGAGCACGGTGCCAGGGTGAGTTTCTGCAGGCCGTTCTGATAGCGCGAGAAGTTGAGCAAGTCGTTGATCAACTGCATCAGGCGCTGCATTTCTTCATTGACCGTGTCGAGCAGGTCTGCCTCACGGGACTCCGGGGGAAACTTCGCCCGCTCGCGAAACAGCCCGAACGCCATGTGCATGCCGGTGACCGGTGTGCGCAGCTCATGGGAGGCACGCAGCACGAACTCGCTGCGTACGCGTTCGAAGGCACGCTGCTCGGTGACGTCGTGCAGCACCATCACCGCGCCAAGAATATGCCCCTGAGTGTGGCTGACCGGCGTCAGGCTGTAAGTCAGCAGACGTGATTCGCCATCGACCTCGATACTCAAATCTTCCGGAGCACGCTCAAGGGTACCGCCGCGCAACACCAGTTGCAGTTGTGCGTCGAGCTCCGGGCGCTCCAACGCTGTGCCCAAGCCCTGGCCAAGACGATCACTGTCCCAGCCCAACTGGCGCTGGGCCACTGGATTGAGGTGCTCCAGATGCCCTTCTCGGTCGATCATCAGCAAGCCATCGTCGATGCTGTCGAGCACCGCCTGAAGGCGCTGCTGACCGGCCAGCAGTTCGTCGACGTTGGTCGCCTGATGTTCGCGCAGTGCCTCGGCCATCAGCCCGAAGCGCTTGGTCAGCTGGTTCATTTCCATCGCCGAGGAAATCGGCAGCGTCACCTCGAAATTGCCCTGGCCGATATTGTCCGCCGCTTGCGCCAGCGCCTCGATCGGTGCGCCGAAACGCCGGGCAATCGCATGCGCGGTGACAAAGCCGATGATCAGCACCGCCAGTCCCACCAACCCGAGCAGGCCGGAGACCAGCAGCGCCCTTTCCCGGGCGTCATGCTGCACCGCGTTGATGTTGTCCAGCGCATGCTTGTGCTCGGCAATCAAACCATTGCGCAAGATGTTGAAACGTTCTCTGAGGTCGCTGTTGCCGCTGAGCACATTGCCCGGATCACGCGACAGCTCGAACGCCTGGAGAAAACTCAGGTAGTCGGCCTTGGCCTGGGTAAACCCGTACTGGCGGCCATCGCCGTCTGCCTCCTGCGAAATGCCTTCATCGAGCAATTGCAGGTAATGCTGCTTTGACGCTTCGAACGCGACGGGATCGGGTTTCTCGGCCAGCATCAGGACCAACTGGTCGCCGAGGGTCTGGCGCAATTTGAGCCCCAGGTCGAGGGTCACGAAGTTGCTGCGGATCGTTGCTTCCTGAGTACCGGCCATCTGCATCACGCTGACCAGCCCGAGCAACAGCCCGAGCAAGGCGACCGTGATCAGCGCAGAAATGCTCAGAAACAAGCGTGTGCGCAACTTCATCGCCAGCTTCATCGCCGGACACTCACAGGTTGTACTGCTTGCGCTTGCGATACAGGGTCGAAGCGTCGATACCCAGGGTCTTGGCCGCTTGGTCGAGGGTGCCGGCAGTCGCCAGCACCGCGCCAATGTGGGCTTTTTCCAGTTCATCGAGGCTCAGCGCCGCACCGACCCGTGGCGCATTGTTCGCCGGTTGCTCGGCCATGCCGAGGTGGCTGATTTCCACGCGCTCCTGCGGGCAGATGATGCTCGCCCGCTCCACCACGTTACGCAGCTCACGGATGTTGCCCGGCCAGCGATAACCCAGCAGCGCTTCCCGCGCCTCGTCACTGAAGCCCCGCGCCGGACGTGCGTACTCTTTGACGAAGCGCGCAAGGAAGCGGTCGGCCAGGGTCAGAATGTCTTCGGCACGTTCGCGCAATGGCGGCAGATGCAAAGTAATCACGTTCAGGCGATACAACAGGTCTTCACGGAAGCGCCCGTCGCGCACCATGTCTTCGAGATTGAGGTTGGTCGCGGCGAGAATCCGTACATCGGCACGACGGGTCACGGGATCCCCTACCCGCTCGTATTCCTTGTCCTGAATGAAACGCAGCAACTTCGGTTGCAACGTCAATGGAAAATCGCCGATCTCGTCGAGAAACAGCGTGCCGCCGTCCGCCTGATTGACCCGACCCAAGGTACTCTCACTGGCCCCGGTAAACGCACCGCGACTGTGGCCGAACAGCTCGCTTTCCATCAATTCTGCGGTCAATGACGGGCAGTTGATGGTCACGCAGGATTTCTTCTCGCGCTTGCTCCAGCCATGAATGGCCCGGGCCAGTTCGCCCTTACCCGTGCCGGACTCGCCGAGGATAAGGATGTTGGCGTCGGTACCGGCGACCTGACGCGCGGTTTCCAGCACGACTTTCATTGCCGGGCTGTGAGAGTCGAGGCCGTCCTTGGGTTTGCGGATCTCGCCTTCGAGGGCTTCCAGACGCGCCGAGAGCTGGCGCACCTCCAGTTGCTTGGCGGTGGCCAGACGCAACTGGTCGGGGCTGCATGGTTTGACCAGATAGTCGGCGGCGCCCGCCTGGATCGCGTCCACCGCGGTATCGACCGCCGAATGCGCGGTGACGATCACCACCCGCATCCACGGCGCCTGAACGCGCATCTGCGCCAGTACATCGAGACCGTTGTCTTCACCCAGACGTAAATCAAGGAAGCACAGGTCGAACACCTGGCGTTGCAACAATGCCTCGGCCTGAGCCGCGCTGTTGGCGGTGGCCACCGTATAACCTTCGTCCTCGAGGCAGTAACGAAAGGTTCGCAGGATGGCGGACTCGTCGTCCACCAGCAGAATGCGGCCTTGATGCTCAGTGGCAGATTCCATTTTTCCTACGCTCCATAGTGATTGATCTTCGGTTAGTCCCGGAAAAATCGGGCAAGTTGCATGGTTGATTCTGAACGATGCGAGCCATAGGAGGGTAGCTCTCTCCTGCCTTGACGGCCAATCCATTGATTTTGTTGAGTTTTTAAACCATCACCGATTTGCAGAGGGTTCCCTGCGTACTTTTCTGACATCCGCGACGTGCTCTCAATTCCATAAGAATGAAATCTCCTACGAAATAATCATGCATTTCGCACGACCGTAGATGACCCATCGTGCAGGATGCTTCTATCGCTGAATTTCCATCACTTATAAATTATTGATTTTATTGATTATTTTTTAAATAAAAAACTGGCATGCAGCCTGCAATACCTCATTCAGCCCGGGCAGATTCCACTGCCCCAACCGAATAAGAGTGAGGAACCCAGGATGACTCGCCAACGTGCCGCCAAAGTGCGTATCTCGCCACTGCATATCCAGCAAGGCCTGTTTGGCGTACTTGCACTGTTGATCACCCTGATTGCCTGCCAGCAATACATGAGCTGGGAAAACAGCCGCAAGCCTGAGCCACTGATCTCGATGCAGCACAGCACGCAGACGCACTTCAGCGCCGTCAGCAGCAGTCAGGCCGAAAGCGCCTCGATGCGCATGATGGATGTCGATCAGCCGCAGCCGCTGGATCAACTGCCACGTGAAGAGCGCTGGGTTTTCTGACGAACCGAAGAATTCAGGCGCATCGCGCCGGAACACGCAATATCCCTAAATAGAGAAGTAAGGAGAATCACCATGTTGAGCTGGGCAATTACATTCTTGATCATTGCCATCATCGCCGCCGTACTGGGCTTCGGTGGTATCGCGGGCACCGCCACGGGTATCGCCAAGATTCTCTTTGTCGTGTTCCTGGTGATGTTCATCGCTTCCTTCTTCTTTGGCCGTCGCGGCCGAGGTTAACGATGATTGCTTTAAAGACACTGGCAGCCGCCCTGCTTCTGGGCGGTAGTGCCATGGCGATGGCGGCCAATGATGGCCAGGCGCGGGTCAACGAGCTGCTCAGCTCCGACCCGCAATACCGCGAAACCTGGCAAGGCGTTGTGAAGCACGAAGAGCGCCTGCCGGAATGGGTGATGAACCTGTCCGGTACGCCAGACCAGCAAATGAATGCCGTGACTGAAGATGGCGACAAGTATCTGGTCGGCCCGCTCTGCGAATCCGCAGACAAGTGCCTGAACCACCGCTTGATCGTGGCTTTCAGCTTCGACAAGAAAGACGCATACGCCATGCTCGTCGATGTGCCCGAAGGACTGCCGGCCGACAAGTCGCCAACGCGACATGCCACCTACCGCTTCCTCGGCAAACCGGATGAGGGTATGCAGAACCTGCTGATGGAAACGCTGAAGAAAGATCCGAACTGGTATTGATTCGAACATGAGGGCAGCGCCCCGCTGCCCTTTATTGCGCCTACCCGAGGAAGGCTGGCGCATGACCAGGGGGCCGGGACGTTCTGACTGTTGCAGGGTCGGAGTGACCTACGGGTACAGGGAGTGCCTGCGCGAGGGCCGGGTCAGGGTAAAAGCTGCGACGCAGGTTCGCCGACCCTCAGTGGTTCGACGGACTTGCGCTGAGCTTTATCCAATGCAAAAACATTGATCCAGAGCGTCCTGCTCGTCTTTGAATGCCTCACACTGCGCGCGAAAACATTTCGCGGTGTTTCATGGCGACCGTATATCGAGAAAGAATCCCTTTGAACAGTGGGACATCTAGTCTGCAAACGTAGGCTTTTTCTTAAAATTTCCGTCGAAATTTCTCGTTAAAAAAACCACCCATCTACGCTGTGATGGCCGGTTCACGGCACTTATGCCGGCTGAAATGTCGTAATCGAACCGGTTGGGACGCCAGTTTCAATTAAAAAAGCTCATGCCGATTCGGCATAGGGTAGGCGTTTACGGCATTAGACGGCGCAACCTTGCATCGGAATAGTTGCGCCTTTTTTCGCCTGCCGAAGAGCCGTAAACACGCGCTTCGGGGCACCTTATACGGAGGCAGATGCACAGACTTTTCCGCTAAAGAGCGTTCCAGTTGCTGCATGTGCCTGAGTCAAACGCAAGTAAGGGTAAAGATAATGAAGAAGGCAAAACTCAGCCTCGCCTGGCAGATCCTCATCGGTCTGGTTTTAGGGATTGCAATTGGTGCGTTGCTCAACCACTTCAGTGCCGAAAAAGCCTGGTGGATCAGCAACGTCCTGCAACCGGCAGGCGATATCTTTATCCGTCTGATCAAGATGATCGTGATCCCAATCGTCATCTCCTCCCTGATCGTCGGCATCGCCGGCGTGGGCGACGCCAAGAAACTCGGGCGTATCGGTCTGAAGACCATCATTTACTTCGAAGTCGTCACCACCATCGCGATCATCGTCGGCCTGCTGCTGGCCAACCTGTTCCACCCGGGCGCCGGCATCGACATGAGCACCTTGGGCACGGTGGATATCTCCAAGTACCAGGCGACCGCCGCCGAAGTGCAGCATGAACACGCGTTCATCGAGACCATCCTCAACCTGATCCCGTCGAACATCTTCGCGGCCATGGCCCGCGGCGAAATGCTGCCGATCATCTTCTTCTCCGTGCTGTTCGGCCTCGGTCTGTCGAGCCTGCAGTCGGACCTGCGCGAGCCGCTGGTGAAGATGTTCCAGGGCGTCTCGGAAAGCATGTTCAAAGTCACCCACATGATCATGAACTACGCGCCGATCGGCGTATTCGCCCTGATCGCGGTGACCGTGGCCAACTTCGGCTTCGCCTCGCTGCTGCCGCTGGCCAAGCTGGTGATCCTGGTTTACGTCGCCATCGCCTTCTTCGCCTTCGTGGTGCTGGGCCTGATCGCCAAGCTGTTCGGCTTCTCGGTGATCAAGCTGATGCGCATCTTCAAGGATGAGCTGGTGCTGGCTTACTCCACCGCCTCCTCGGAAACCGTGCTGCCACGGGTGATCGAGAAGATGGAAGCCTACGGCGCACCGAAAGCCATCTGCAGCTTCGTGGTCCCGACCGGCTACTCGTTCAACCTCGACGGTTCGACCCTGTACCAGTCGATCGCCGCGATCTTCATTGCCCAGCTGTACGGCATCGATCTGTCGATCAGCCAGCAATTGCTGCTGGTGCTGACCCTGATGGTCACCTCCAAAGGCATCGCCGGCGTACCGGGCGTGTCCTTCGTGGTGCTGCTGGCGACGCTGGGCAGTGTCGGTATCCCACTGGAAGGCCTGGCGTTCATCGCCGGTGTCGACCGCATCATGGACATGGCGCGTACCGCACTGAACGTGATCGGCAACGCCCTGGCAGTGCTGGTTATCGCGCGTTGGGAAGGCATGTACGACGACGCCAAGGGCGAGCGCTACTGGAACTCCCTGCCGCACTGGCGCAGCAAGGAAAAACTGCCGGCTGGCGAGATTTCCAAGCCGTAAATGCAAACCCCTGTGGGAGCGAGCTTGCTCGCGAAGAGGCCGGCACATCTAACAATTATGTTGATTGACACACCGCCTTCGCGAGCAAGCTCGCTCCCACAGTGATTGATGCAAGGCTTACCAACAAACCCCGGAGCAATCCGGGGTTTGTCGTTTCTGGCGACCCCGCTATCATTCGCCGCATCTTCCGGGGGATTTGACTGATGCTTAATGGCCTGTGGCTTGGCTTCTTCGTCGTGGCAGCAATATCTGCGCTGGTGCAGTGGCTGGTCGGCGGCAACGCCGGGATTTTCGCGGCGATGGTGGAAAGCATTTTTGCCATGGCCAAACTCTCGGTCGAGGTCATGGTGCTGCTGTTCGGCACACTGACCCTGTGGCTGGGCTTTCTGCGCATCGCCGAGAAGGCCGGGATCGTCGAATGGCTGGCCAAAGTCCTCGGACCGCTGTTCCTGCGGCTGATGCCGGAAGTCCCGGCGGGGCACCCGGCGCTGGGCCTGATCACCCTGAACTTCGCCGCCAACGGTCTGGGGCTGGACAACGCCGCCACACCGATCGGCCTCAAGGCCATGAAAGCGCTGCAGGAGCTCAACCCCAGCTCGACCATCGCCAGCAACGCGCAGATCCTGTTCCTTGTGCTCAACGCCTCGTCCCTGACCCTGCTGCCGGTGACGATCTTCATGTACCGCGCCCAGCAAGGCGCGCCGGACCCGACCCTGGTGTTCCTGCCGATCCTGTTGGCGACCAGTTGCTCGACCATCGTCGGTTTCCTCTCGGTGGCGTTCATGCAACGCCTGCGCATCTGGGACCCGGTGGTGCTGGCCTATCTGATTCCCGGCGCGCTGATCCTCGGCGGCTTCATGGCGCTGCTGGCAACGATGTCGGCCACAGCGCTGGCCGGCCTGTCGTCGATCCTTGGCAACCTGACGTTGTTCGGCCTGATCATGCTGTTCCTGCTGATTGGCGCGTTACGCAAGGTCAAGGTCTACGAGGCATTCGTCGAGGGCGCAAAGGAGGGCTTCGACGTCGCCAAGAACCTGCTGCCGTATCTGGTGGCGATGCTCTGCGCGATCGGCGTGCTGCGTGCTTCGGGAGCGCTGGATTTTGGTCTGGATGGCATTCGGCATCTGGTGCAGTGGGCCGGGTGGGATACGCGTTTTGTCGATGCGTTGCCGACGGCGATGGTCAAACCGTTTTCCGGCAGCGCCGCACGGGCAATGCTGATCGAGACCATGAAGACTTCCGGCGTCGACAGCTTCCCGGCGCTGGTGGCGGCGACGATTCAGGGCAGTACCGAGACCACGTTCTATGTGCTGGCGGTGTATTTCGGCGCGGTGGGGATTCAGCGCGCGCGGCATGCGGTGGGCTGTGCGCTGCTGGCAGAATTGGCCGGCGTACTCGGCGCGATTGGCGTGTGCTACTGGTTCTTTGGTTAACCACAAGAGCTTCGGGCAACCAATTTCTCTGTGGCGAGGGAGCTTGCTCCCGCTGGGGCGCGAAGCGACCCTGAAAGAGGGGGCTGCTACGCAGCCCAGCGGGAGCAAGCTCCCTCGCCACAAAAGCAATTTTGATCGATCAGGGTCTCTGAGGGGCGAGTTTCTGGCCTTGATCTACAGCCCACGCGACAACCTTGGCCGTCAGCCGATCACTGGCCTGTCCAAACCCGGCCACCACCGCCGGCACCTGCACATCGCTCAACGGCTGACGCTCTTCGAAGCGACGGCTGGCGAGGATCTTCTGGTCGTAGCCACGCACCAGCAGCGCATCGACGCGCACCACGACGCTGGCCTGATTGCCCTGATACTCGGTCTGAAACGCCTGCAAGCTGCCGCCCAGTTCCAGATCCGCGGCAAAGTTGCTGTCATCGGTACTGAGCAGCGTCACCCGACCATCGCGGGCAAAACCATCCAGCAGCCGATTACGCACCAGCACCGGCGCCGGATCGCTCCAGCGCGAGGCCTTGTAGCTGCTGATCACATCACCCTGTGGAATCACCGCGATGTTCGGCCGGTTCAGCGCTTCGCTGGCCTGCAGTTTGTTCAGGCGCAGCGACCAGTGTTGGATCGCCGCCGAGTTGGCCGAAGCGGGCGCCTGGACTGCAGGCAGGCGATAGACATCCGACGGCTCGGCCTTGGGCAGGATCGAGCACGCCGAGAGCAGGGTGAAACTGGCAAGAAAAGCGAGGTGAATCAGCTTCATGGGGTGAATTCCTTGTTCTTGTCACTGCCCAGCAGGTAGCCGCTGGGGTTGGCCTCCAGACGTTGGGAAATGCCGCGCAGCGAAGTCAGGGTCTCGCGCAGTTCGCGGATCGCCGGGGCCAGGCCATTGAGGCCCTGCAGGCCGTTGTCGAGCGAGTTCTGGTTCTTGCTGAGCAAGCCGTTGATGGTGGCGCTGCTCTGCTCCAGCGATTTCATTGCCTGTTCGGCACTGCCCAGCGCCTGCTTGCCCTGATCGTTGAGCAGGCCGTTGGCGTTGCGCATCAGCGCCGAGGTCTGCTCGAGCATGCTGCCGGCCTGCTTGCCGACGCTCGCCAGTTGCTGCATGGCCTGACGCAGGTCGCCGCGCTGATCGTTGATCGAACCGGTGGTCTGCTCCAGGTGCGCCAGGGTGTTGCTGACGCGCTCGACGTTCTCCGGGGAGAACATCTGGTTGGCGTTGTTCAGCAGGGCGGTGATGCCACTCATCAAATCGTTGCTGTCGTTGAGCAGTCGGGAAATGGGCGAGGGCGCCGCGACGATGGTTGGCAGCTCGCCGTCATGCCCGCGCAGTTTCGGGCTCTCCGGGGTGCCACCGCTGAGCTGGATGATCGAGGTGCCGGTGATCCCGGCCAAGGCCAGTTTGGCCTGGGTGTCTTCCTTGACCGGCGTATCGCCGCCCAGACGAATCCGCGCCAGCACCCGGCGCGGGTCTTTCGGGTCGAGACGCAGGTTGACCACATCGCCGACCTTGATCCCGCTGTACTGCACCGGGCTGCCCTTGGACAGGCCGCTGACCGCCTCGTTGAAGACCACTTCGTAATCCTTGAACTCGGAATCGACGCTGGACTTGGCCAGCCACAGGCCAAAGAGCAGGGCGCCTGCCACCACTATCACCGAGAACAGGCCGATCAACACATGATGGGCTCGGGTTTCCATGTCAGACCTCGTTGAGCAATTTGGCGGCGTCCAGCGCCGAGCGGCCGCGCGGGCCGTGGAAATATTCGTGAATCCACGCGTCATCGGTTTCCGAGACCACATCGATCGGGCCGGCGACCAGCACTTTCTTCTGCGCCAGCACCGCCACGCGGTCGGTGATGGTGTAGAGCGTGTCGAGGTCGTGGGTCACCAGAAACACGCTCAGACCCAGCGCGTCGCGCAGGGTCAGGATCAATTGATCGAATGCCGCCGCGCCAATCGGATCGAGGCCGGCGGTGGGTTCGTCGAGAAACAGGATGTCCGGGTCCAGCGCCAGCGCCCGGGCCAGCGCCGCGCGCTTGATCATCCCGCCGGACAGCGAGGCCGGGTATTTGTCCGCCGCCGACAGCGGCAGCCCAGCCAGTGCCAGCTTCACCGCCGCCAGATGCTCGGCGTCGTTGCGGCTCAGGCCGGCGTGTTCGATCAGCGGCAGGGCGACGTTTTCGGTGACGGTCAGCGAGGAGAACAGCGCGCCTTTCTGGAACAACACGCCGAAACGTCGCTCGACCAGTGAGCGCTCGTGTTCGGACAGGCTCGGCAGGTTCTGCCCGAACACTTTCACGTTGCCTTCGCTGGGCCGGCGCAAACCGACAATGCTGCGCAGCAGCACCGATTTGCCGCTGCCGGAGCCGCCAACCACAGCGAGGATTTCGCCTTTGTACAAATCCAGATCAAGGTTTTCGTGCACGCTCTGGCTGCCAAAGCGATTGCACAGGCCACGGACTTCGATCACCGCCTCCGAGGGCGCGCGGGGTAGACGACTCACCAGCCCATCTCCATGAAGAACAGCGCAGCCACCGCATCAAGCACGATCACCACGAAAATCGACTGCACCACGGCAGACGTGGTGTGCGCACCGACCGATTCAGCGCTGCCGCTGACCTTGAAGCCCTCCAGGCAACCAATCGTGGCGATCAGGAAGGCAAAGACCGGCGCTTTCACCAGGCCGACCAGAAAGTGCTGAATGCCGATGTCGCTCTGCAGCAGCGAGAGGAACATCGCCGGCGAAATGCCCAGCGACACCGCGCACACCACGCCACCGCCGATGATCCCGCAGAGCATCGCCAGAAACGTCAGCATCGGCAGCGCCACCAGCATCGCCAACACGCGCGGCACCACCAGCAGCTCCATCGGGTCGAGGCCGAGGGTGCGGATCGCGTCGATCTCCTCGTTGGCCTTCATCGAGCCGATCTGCGCGGTGAACGCACTGGCGGTGCGGCCGGCCATCAGGATCGCGGTGAGCAACACACCGAACTCACGCAGGAACGAGAAGCCCACCAGATCCACGGTAAAGATCGTCGCGCCAAAACTGGCCAGCACCGTGGCGCCGAGAAACGCCACCACCGCGCCCACCAGAAAGGTCAGCAGCGCCACGATCGGCGCGGCATCGAGGCCGGTCTGTTCGATGTGGGCGACGACGGGGGTAATGCGCCAGCGCTTGGGGCGCAACAGGTTGCGGGCGATGGTTTCGAGGATCAGGCCGATGAAACCCAGCACTTGCAGGGTGTCCTGCCAGACCGTTTCCACCGCGCGCCCGATGCGGGTCAGCAGTTGCACGCTGACGCTGACTTCCGGCTCCTTGACCGGCACGCAGAAGTCGGTCAACGAGCGATACACCGTTTGCAGCAGCGCGCGGTCAGCCTGGGAAATCGTACAGTCGGGGTGTTCGGCGGATTTGCCCAGACGCTCGGAGCCGAGCAGTTCCACCAGCAGGGAAGCGCCAGCAGTGTCGAGGGCGCCGAGGCTGTTGAGGTCAACCACGGTATTGGCGTCGTACTGGCCGTGAAGCTTTTCGGTCAGGTGCTTGAGGTCTGCGTAATGGGCAAGCGTCCAGTCCCCGGACACCCGCAAGCGGGCAGGGCTGATCGAGGTGTCCAGCTGGGCATTACCGCTCGTTGTGCTGCTGATCATAAGCTCCGTGCTTGTTCGGCTGATGACGCTGGCATACGTAATAGCACGAACCGGATTACTTTTCTTTGATCGCTGTGCTGTCCGTCACTTCGAAACGCAGCACACCGATCACCTGACCATCTTCAGTCAGCACCCGCACCTGCCACTTGCCTGCCGGGTTGCCGGGGAAGTTCTGCTTGTGCGTCCACGCCCGATAACCTTCCTTGCGCCCGCCGTGGATATCGAGAGCGATGCGGTCGACCTCTTTGCCGTCGAACTGCCACACGTGGTAGATCCGCTCATCCAGCCCGCGCGGCGCGTTGATTGCGGTGTAGGCGTAGAGACCGCCGTTGCGGATCTGCTCGGCGCTGACCTGTTCGAGGCTGTCGCCGGGGGTGCGATCCTGCAACTGAGTGCTGATCGCCACGTCGGTCATCCACAGCGTCGCCGGCGGCACCCACGAGCGCAGCGTCCAGCCCACCGCGCCGATGCCGAAGGTGATGCACAGAATCGCCAACGCGTTGCGCACGGTGCGGATCGGGAAGATCGACGCCAGACTCGGGAACGACAACACCACCGCCGTGCCCAGCGCCCATTTGAAACTCTGCGCGGTGGTCAGGTGCATGATCACCGGCAGCGCGGTGAGCAGGGCGGCGAACAGGGTCAGGGTGTGCAACGCGAGAAAAGCCCAGCGCCGTGGCGCCAGCCATTTGTAATAGAGCGGATCGACAATCGAGATCAGCGCGGCGATGCACAGCAGGCCGGTGAAGATCAGTTGACCGCTGTTCCAGGTGGTGGTGATGAAGAAGAACGGCAGGACGAAAAACAGGCTTTCCTGATGGATCATCTGCGTCGCGTAACGCAGCAGCGGCTGGGGGATTTCGCGCTTGAAGATGCGCGTGAACAGCCCGGTCAGGGTGTTTTCCAGCATCAGCCAGATCCAGCTGAGCAGCATGATGATGGTGATCCAGCTCGCCAGCCCCTGCTGGCGATCGACCAGAATGAAACTGCCGACCCCGGAGATGAAACCGCCAAGCGCAATCATCCCGGGATAGCGCTTCATCAGTTCGAGAATGCGCTGGATCAGGAGGGGGATTTTCTGCATGGTGGCGGTTCACGACTGGATAGGGAAAAACCTCGACAGAGTACCGTCCGCCGGGCGACGTGGCGAGGCTCCCGGTCAGCAAAATCACCACAGATCCCTGTGGGAGCGGGCTTGCTCGCGAAGGGGCCGTGTCAGTCGACATCATTGCTGAATGACACACCGCATTCGCGAGCAAGCTCGCTCCCACAGGTTCAGTGTTTGGCTGGCTTACGACGGTGCAACCGCCAGCCAATCAGCACCAGCAACACCACACCCAGACCACCGGCAATCAGCCACAACACCTCATCATCACTGAGCAGCGGTTTCTCGATCCGCAGATACCCCGGCTGCAACAGCAACTCGCGCATGGCCTTGTTCGCCGTTTCCAGGGTCACGCCTTGCAGCTCGCGGGCGGGGTTGGCAAAGCGCCCGTCCTCGTAATCGCCGAGCGCGCTCCAGTAGTAATCGGCCATCGCGCTGTTGCCCTGTACCGCCCAGGCCTGATGGGCGATGGCGGCCTGTTTGATCCGGGCGAACGTGTCGGGGTCGAGGCCGTTTTTCAGCAAATCGGCTTTAAGGTCCTCCAGCACCTGTTTGGCTTCGGCGAGGTCATCGCGATCGACGTCGGCGTTGAGGCTCATGAAACCCACCCCGCCAAACACTTCACGCTCGGCCCACGGCCCGTAGGACAAGCCGTGGTTCAGGCGAATCTGCCGATACAGCGCCCAGTCGAGGTAGTCCTTGAGGATGTCGAAGGTCTCGTCGTACTGATCGTCAAGCATCGGCTCCGGCACCAGCCAGTGCAACTTGGCGCTGTCGCCGATGAAGCCACGGGTGAGGGTACGCTCGTGAGCGGCGCTGGTGCGGATGTCCGGCAGCTCACGGTGCTCGGCCGGATCCACCGCTTCGAGCGCGCCCCAGGTGCGTTCCAGATAGGCCGGCAGCAGTTTGTCGAGCTCACCGACGACGATCAGCGTCATGTTGTTCGGCGCGTACCAGGTCTTGCGCACCTTCTCCAGTTGCTCCTGGGTCAGATGGCCAACCTCGGCCCGTTGCGGGCATTTCAGGCCCAACTCTACCGCCAGTTGATTGCTCGCGGTGTGGCCCAGGTCCTGACGGTCAAGAAAGCGCTGCAGGCGTGTGTAGTGGCCGCCGTCCTCGCGCTCGACCACGCGTTTGGCGGCGTTGATCGCGTTGTCGTCGATGCGGGTCTGGGTCAGCAGCCCCAGCAACAGGTCAAGGACCTTGCGCTGGTTCTTCGCCGGGGCTTCGATGACGAACGTGGTGTCGGCGTTGCTGGTGAACGCGTTCCACTCGCCGCCCAACGCCTGCATACGCTCTTCGAGACCGCCTTCGCCGGTGGCATCGACGCCGCTGAACAGCAGGTGCTCAAGCAGGTGCGGCAGCTCTTTTTCATCGCAGTCGAAATCGTCGAGACCGACGCCCACCACCAGACGAATCGCCACATGCCCGCGCTCGGTGCCGGGTTTGAGCAACAGCTGCAAACCGTTGGGCAGCGCGTAGCCTTCGACCTGAAAGCGATCAACGGCGAAGGCGGGCAGGGAACCGAGCAACAGACAGGCGAACAACAGGCAACGCATAACAGGCTTCCATACGGCTGATTTGGAGATCCGTGTCGCTATTCAGGCCGCTTTCGCGAGCAAGCTCGCTCCCACAGGGGAATGCATTTCAAATGTGGGAGCGAGCTTGCTCGCGAATGTCTTAAGGCTGAATCAATGTTACTGACTGACCCCAGCCCCAGACGTTCAAGGCGAATGCGTAATGTCGGCAATATCATCCGCTTCCAGCGCCCCGGTATCCGCCGTTTCCAGCACCACATAAGCACTGCTGCAGAACAGCGAATTCAAACGCTTCATATCGGCAATCAGCTCCAGATGCAGCGAACTGGTTTCCAGACTCTGCACGATCTTACGTTGCAAACGGCTGACATGGGCGTGGGCCAGACGCCGTTCCTGTGCACGGAAGCGACGTTTCTCGCGCAACAACTGACGGGCGCTTTCCTTGTCACCACTGAGGAACACTGACAGGCCCAGGCGCAGGTTGGCGATCAGTTGCTGATGCAGCCCGGCCAGCTCCTCCAGACCATCCTCGGAGAACGAGCGCCGTTGCGAAGTTTTCTGCTGCTGCACCTTGCGCAGCATGCGTTCGATCAGGTCGCTGGCCAGTTTCAGGTTGATCGCCAGTTCGATGGTCTCCGCCCAGCGCCGACTGTCCTGCTCGCCAAGATCCTCGCGGGGCATTTGCGCCAGGTACAGCTTGATCGCGCTGTACAGCGCTTCGACGTCATCGGTCAGTCGGCGCATTTCCTGGGTGATGGCGGTCTGCTTGCCGCGCAGCACATCGAGCATCGCGTCGAGCATGTTGTCGATCAGATCGCCCATGCGCAGGGTCTCGCGGGCGGCGTTGGCCAGCGCCAGGCTCGGGGTGACCAGCGCTGTCGCATCGAGATGCCGCGGTTTGGCGGTGCCGTTGACCTCCGGGCGCTCTGGCAGCAGCCAGGCACACAGCCTTGCCATTGGCGAGACGCTGGGCAGCAGGATCAGGCAGCGCGCGGTGTTGTAGAGCAGGTGGAAACCGATGACCATTTCCTGCGGGCTGAAATCCAGACCGTCCATCCAGTGCACCAGCGGATCGAGCACCGGGATGATCAGCAGCAGGCCGATCAGCTTGTACAGCAGGCTGCCCAGCGCCACTTGCCGGCCCGCCGCGTTCTGCATGCTGGTGCTCATGAACGCCAGCACGCCACTGCCGATGTTGGCGCCGATCACCAGACCGATCGCCACCGGCAGGCTGATCACGCTGGCACCGGCCAGCGTAGCGGTCAGCAGCACGGCGGCGAGGCTGGAGTAGGAAATCATCGCGAACAAAGCGCCGACCAGGGCGTCGAGCAGAATGTCGCCGGTCAGCGAAGCGAAGATCACCTTCACCCCTTGGGCGTGGGTGATCGGCGCGGCAGCTTCGACGATCAGTTGCAGCGCGAGAATGATCAGCCCCAGACCGATGCTGACCCGGCCCATCTGCCCGAGCCGCGTCTGTTTGCGCGACAGAAAGAAAATCACCCCGAGAAAAATCAGCAGCGGCGACAGCCACGACAGGTCGAACGTCAGCACCCGCGCCATCAGCGCGGTACCGACGTCGGCGCCGAGCATGGTCGCCAGCGCCGGGGTCAGTGCCATCAGGCCCTGGCCGACGAAGGAGGTGACGAGCATGGCGGTGGCGTTGCTGCTCTGCACCATCGCAGTCACGACGATGCCGGCGACGAACGCGAGCCAGCGTTTGGACATGTTCTGGCCGATCACATGGCGCAGATTGGTGCCGTACACCCGCAGGATGCCGGTTCGGACGATGTGCGTGCCCCAGATCAGCAGGGCCACGGCAGACAGCAAATTGAGCAGGGTGAGCATGCAGACCCCCTGTAGTAGCAGCGCCCCAAAGGGGCAAGTTGACGGTACCGCGCGGTTTCTACGTTTTTGATACTTAAGCTGTAGTTGGCTAACGGACTGGGCGCCAGCATTGCACAGCTAAAGTGCGGATTGAAACAAAAGTGTCATGAAAACAGGTTCATTCACCCCATCTGAAATCAACGCGCGCCCCTGTAGGAGTGAGCCTGCTCACGATAGGGCCATCAGCTTCACACCGTTGCTGACTGACGGACCGGCGATCGCGAGCAGGCTCACTCCTGCAGGTATTACGGCTGCCCCGGATTCTTCAGTACCCCTGAACAACTGCTCTGGAAAACCCTGCTCCGCGCCGGCATCGACTGCGCCACGTGCAGCAATTCTCATGTTCCGCTTCGATCCCGACCCACGCTGATATCGATCAAATATTTCGCAGTCGCCGGATCTTGCTTGTCACAACTTGCATAGCACTTGATCAACAGCAGCAAGCTGTACTTTCCCGGCACATACAAATCAATGCCAACCGCTTGATCAAAGAGTTTGTTCTTTAGCCGCTCACGTCCTTGACCAGAATCGGCGTCGAACCAGTGGTTGTTTTCCAAAGGTTCAAGCTTCCACCCTCGTGATTTGAGCTTGCTTTGCGTAGCAACCAACCGTTCCAGAGCCTCCGAAAATGGCAAGGTTTCCGTCATCGGCGATGTCGTCAGTGTTGAAACTTTCTGACTTGCATACGTAACGGCGCCAAATACTGTCGAGGGAAGTTTGAAGCCATAAACAGGGTCATCAAACTCAATGATGGTCGGGCTGCTAATCCATGTAGAGCCAGGACGCGCGGGATCCTCAGGATCATTAGGGTCACCAGGATAGAAAGCCGTTTTATCCTCAACCGGGAATGTTGAGTCCTTGATAACCAGATCGTAGGGTTTTCCGATATGAACGGATAGGGTCTTGGTACTCCAGCGGGAATACATCAAGCACCCTGCGACAAAAAGTACAGAAAATAGCAACATCAAAAGCCGTCGATTCGATTGAGTCACTGACGCACTCCATTTCCACTAGCGATATCACTGATGGAGCTTTGCAACTGACTTTTTGTTGTCGGATTTTTCAAAAGTGCATTGAACTGGGCGGCGGCACGAAGTACGAATTTCATCCTTTGATCCTTGTCCGCCAAATTTGCTAACGGATTGCTGCTGAAGGTGACACTTCGGCTGTCGGGCGCTTTGCACTGGCTGGCCAAGGTAAGCTGTATTCCCTCCGGAACGCCAGACAGTAGCCCCGTGACGACAGAAACGATATCTGAGGCATGTGTGCCGCGAATCAGCGATGCGAAATGCATGTCGTCATACATCGCAGGCTGCAGAATATTGATCTGCTCATGAGCAGCCATCGAGTTCACGCTATCGGCGATGTTTCCCGCGTCGATAGCTTCAAATGTGTCAAAAATCTCTTTATGGGCAACACCGAAACGAACTGTTTTACCTATGGGCCACATCACGTCCTTGGTAATTTCAGGCCGACTTCTCAAGCATTTCTCCATTTCCTTGTACCCACGCACCATAAAAAAACGGTGCAAGGGATACACGTCCAGAAAAAGCGCCGTATTTCCCAGCGCAAGCATCTCGTAAACGTAATCGAGTTGCTGTTGGACCAACGATCTTGGACTGTCTCCTAGAGTGATGTCGGCAGTAGGAACCGGATTTTCTGACCTGGCCTTGTCTACTTCTGCTTGAACCTTGGGATCGGTGCGGCTGAACTTGAATCCAAAGCCCTCGAACAGAGTTTCCGCAGGTGCCTCAAGCAATTTCCGATGCGCTTCTTTTTCTGCCGCGATGCCTTTTTGCAACTTGGCCGCGTGCAATAACCCACACCCCACCTGCTTCGAAGCAAACGCCGCCAACCCCGCCCACTGAAACCGGTTGTCCGCCAGCCACAGTTGCGCATACGCCGCGTTGATCTTGCGGTTTCGGGCTTGCGGGTCGGCGATGAGGACGCCGCCGGGGGCGACCCAGTCTTCGGCTTCTTTCTGGAAGCGGCGCCACAGGCAGTTGCAGGTCAGCAGCGGGACTTCGACGCGGGTTTTCGGATTGGGGCCGGCGGTGCTGGTTTCGCGTTTGCAGGTGGGCAGTTCGCAGGTGCTGTCCCAAAGCTTTTTCATGTCCAGGTCGTCTGGAGCGATGCATTGTCCGGTCATTGCTTCTTCCTTGAGTCTCAGACTGTCCAGCGCACGATGGCGAGATCGGGTTGCAGGGTGGCGACGCTTTGGGTCATGCCTTTTTCATTGGTCTGGCCTTTGACGATGCGGCCTTCGGCGGTTTCGATTTCGTAGCCTTGTTCGGCGATGGGTTCGCCGTTGCCGGCGCTGACGGCTTTGAACTCCACCAGCGGCTGGCCAATGATCGGCAGCGGCGGGATGAAGGGCGCGGGTGTGTGCGAACTGCCAATGATGACGTCGCCGGAGCCGCCAATCACCACGCCGCCATGGCTGGCGGTACTGTCGAGGGTCATGGCGTTTTTGCCGTTGATAAATACCGTCGCGGAAAAGGCGCCATTGAGGGCTTGGCCGCAGGTGCAGGTGTCACCGAGGCGGGCGGCGGCAAGGCCGTTGAAAAAGACGTCGCCGGAACCGCTGGCAATCGGGTTGGTGCCGTGGCCAGGTAGCGGGCAAGTGGTCGGGTCCGTGACGCGCGCGGCGGGCTTTCCAGACATGAACGTTCCTTGTTTGTCGTTTGAGGCGAGCGGGGAAGCTAACGAGCGAAGCCTGGGGCGTCAACCTTTGAATCCCGTCTCAGAGAATTGCGATGTACCACTGTGGGAGCGAGCTTGCTCGCGAATGCGTTGGGTCAGCCAACACCTTTATAGACTGACACGACGCCTTCGCGAGCAAGCTCGCTCCCACAGGGTTTGGATGATGTTTTGAAGAGGGTTAAACGCGAATTGAGCTGGGTGTTTAAATACACGTCGCGTTACCTCCGGGAGGCTACAAAACCTTGCGCCGTTGCCTACGGCTACGCCAGAATCCGCCGGCTTGTGCGCTTTGGGCTTGCTGCGTAATTTGGTTCGGTCACTGCCCATCAGTGATCGGGTTTAGCAGCTCGTCGAGTTGAGCCGTACAGGCTTCTATCAATCGGGAATCTTATTCCCGAGCTTGATGGTGGCTGTGCGCAGGGCACCTTCGGGTGCGCCGATTGCTTGGCTCGTCGGTCTGCTAACCTGCGTACAGCTGCCACCCTTATCGTTTAGCAGCGAGCTGGTTGCAGCCTCACTCTGAAGAAGAGGTTAGAGCCAATGTTCAAAGTTACACCGAATCCCCCGGACACCGATCCGGCGCCGCATGACCCCGCCATTGAAGCACAACGCATGAAAGAAGCGGCCGACCGGGCCATCGACTTCTATCTCCATTGCGCCCACGACAAACCTGGCGAAACTGCCCGCAAACCCAGCACGATTTTCCTCATCGACCCCAAGGTCGATAACGAAACCCTGTTGGTGCATGCCTGCGAATCCCTGGCCTCGGCCAGCATCATGGCCAGTGATCTGGCCGGGTTCATCGACGGGCCGCAGCGCAACACCCTGCTCGGCATTCAGCAAGTGATCATGCTCGGGGAACTGGCGGTAAACCGCGTGCTCGATAACCTCGTCCCGACTGCCTGAACGCAGAAGCAACTGTGGGAGCGAGCTTGCTCGCGAAAGCGGTGGATCAGCCAACATTGTTGTCGACTGACACTCCGTCTTCGCGAGCAAGCTCGCTCCCACAGGGGTGTTGCGTGATTCAGGACTACCGGGTTATTGGCCCGGAACGTCCTTGCGCAGTTTCACCGGATCCTGCTGCTGTTTCTTCCTGGCGATCGCGGTGCGCATCTTGATGTTGATCGCTTCCACCGCCAGCGAGAACGCCATGGCGAAGTAGACGTAGCCTTTTGGCACATGCACATCGAACGCTTCGGCGATCAGCACGGTGCCGACTACCAGCAGGAACGACAGCGCCAGCATCTTCAGCGACGGGTGCTTGTCGATGAACTCGCTGATCTTGCCCGAGGCCGCCATCATCACCAGCACCGCAACGACAATCGCCGCGACCATCACCGGCACATGGGAGACCATGCCGACGGCGGTGATCACCGAGTCCAGCGAGAACACGATGTCGATGATCGCGATCTGGATGATGGTGTAGAGGAAGTTGCCACCCTTGCCCGAAGGCTCGTCGCCGCTTTCGTCTTCGCCTTCGAGTGCGTGGTACATCTCTTGCGAGCTTTTCCACAGCAGAAACAGGCCACCGAAGAACAGAATCAGGTCGCGCCCGGAAATGCCCTGGCCGAACACCACGAACAGGTCGGCGGTGAGGCGCATGACCCAGGTGATCGACAGCAGCAACAGGATCCGCGTGATCATCGCCAGGCCCAGGCCGAAGATCCGCGTGCGCTGCTGCATGTGCTTGGGCATGCGGCTGACCAGGATCGAAATCATGATGATGTTATCGATGCCCAGAACGATTTCCAGGGCGGTCAGGGTAAAGAAGGCAACCCAGATTTCGGGGTTGGTCAGCCAATCCATGTGTATTCCTTTGAGCGAGTGTTAAACCATGACGCCAGCAAGCAGCTGGCGTCATGGTGAGTGAGTGCCGTTACAACGTGCTGAACAGCGGGAACGTCCCCAGCAGCAAGGCGGCCACCAGTATGCACAGGCAGACCAGCACTGCCCACTTCAGGGTGAAGCGCTGGTGATCGCCGAATTCGATACCGGCCAGCGCCACCAGCAGGTAAGTCGATGGAACCAGCGGGCTGAGCAAGTGGACGGGCTGACCGACGATCGAGGCACGGGCCATTTCCACCGCGGTGATGCCGTAATGGCTGGCCGCTTCGGAGAGCACCGGCAACACGCCGTAGTAGAACGCGTCGTTCGACATGAAGAAGGTGAACGGCATGCTCACCAGCGCCGTGATCACGGCCAGGTACGGGCCGAGGAAGTCCGGAATCACTGCCAGCAGACTTTTCGACATGGCGTCGACCATGCCGGTTCCGGACAGGATACCGGTGAAGATACCCGCAGCGAAAATCAGACTGACCACCGACAGCACGCTGCCGGCATGAGCTGCAACGCGGTCCTTCTGCATTTGCAGGCACGGGTAGTTGACGATCATCGCGATGCTGAACGCCACCATGAACAACACCGGCAGCGGCAGCAGGCCGGCGATCAGGGTGCACATCAGCGCCAGGGTCAGCAGGCCGTTGAACCAGATCAGCTTCGGACGACGGGCATCGGGGAACTGCGAGACGCTGATTTCGCTGTGATCGATCTCGTCGCCGATCAGGTGCAGCTCGCCCAGACGCGCACGTTCACGTTTGCCGTAGAAGTAGGCAATGATCAGGATCGCCACCACACCGGCGGCCATCGCCGGGATCATCGGTACGAAGATGTCCGACGGGTCCACATGCAGCGCACTGGCGGCACGGGCGGTCGGGCCACCCCACGGGGTCATGTTCATCACGCCACCGGCGAGAATGATCAGACCGGCCATGATCCGCGGGCTCATGCCGATGCGGCTGTACAGCGGCAGCATGGCGGCCACGCAGATCATGTAAGTGGTCGCGCCGTCACCATCGAGGGAGACGACGAGCGCCAGCACGGCGGTACCGACCGAAACTTTCAACGGGTCGCCCTTGACCAGTTTGAGGATCTTGCGCACGGCCGGGTCGAACAGGCCGGAGTCGATCATCAGGGCGAAGTACAGAATGGCGAACATCAGCATCACGCCGGTCGGCGCAAGCTTGGTGATGCCTTCGAGCATCATCGGGCCGATCTTCGGCGCGAAACCACCGAACAGGGCGAACAGGATCGGGATGATGATCAGGGCGATCAGCGCAGACAGGCGCTTGGTCATGATCAGGAACATGAACGTGATGACCATGGCGAAGCCAAGGAAAGTCAGCATGGGAATACTCCAGGCGTAGCGCGGCTAATTGAGTGAGCGGATCGGAAGGGATCAGCGCAGAACGGGAAGCACGAGACGTACGGGCGGAGTTTCAGCGAGAAGGCGGGCTACAGAGGACATCAGAATCACCATTGTTGTTGTTAATTGGGCCTGGCGTGCGAGCGATCACACGCATCGGCCAACCGGTCTGTTGCCGGTAGTGGCGGCGATCCTAATCGGGCAACCTTTCAGCCAGCTTTCGCTGACGAAAGCTTCGGGCGAATGACCAACCGACCGTCGGATGCGGCTAGAGTCAATAAAATCGGGCGCGGGAGGGCAGGGACATGAGGGAAGTGCACAGCGGTGGCTGCCACTGCGGACATATCCGCTATCAGTTCAGCGGGCCATTGCAGGACATCGCCCACTGCCACTGCTCGATCTGCCGCAAGGTCAGCGGTGGAATCGTCACCACGTGGATCACGGTTCCGGCGGCCAGCTTTCAGTGGCTGGCCGGGACGCCTTTGCGCTATGACTCGTCGAGCAGTTGCGCGCGGTATTTCTGTTCGCACTGTGGCGCGCAACTGGCGCTGGTGACATTGCTCAGCCCTGAGAGCATCGATGTGACCATCGCCACGCTGGATCACCCGGAGCGGGCGCCGGCCGAGCGGCACATCTGGACGGACAGCCAATTGCCCTGGCTGCATCTGGACGAGCATCTGCCGGGCGAGCCCGAAGAAACTCTTTGATCAGAAAATAGACAGATCCAGCGGCCGCATCGCGCCCATCCAAATCGCGTGCTCGGTGTGATCGAGCAAATCATCGCCAGTGTCGGGGTGCAAAAACACCACCAGCCCCTTGCGATTGAGCGCCAGCCACGGCAACACCTCACCGATCAGCTCCGGGCCGAAAGCCAACTGGCAGCTCCAGTCTGGATGCGGGCCGACCGGGCGCTCATGGACGCGCCCCATCTTCAGAGGAAACAACTGCGCCGCCTGTTCACACAAGGCGCGCGCCTGATCGATGGTGCCGGCGTCGAAATAGACGTGGGCGTGATAGCCATTGATTGCGTGCATCGGAAAGCCTCTGAATCGGTTCGAACCCTCGGCGCAGGCTGCATGTCACACGCCATACAAGGGACAACAAAAAGGAATCAGCCATGAAAAATGCCGAAACCCCAATGGTCAAAGTGGTGCTCTATGGTGCCATGGCCAGCCTCGGCGGTGCATTGATGGCTGAATTGCTGCGCCGTCAGCACGAAGTCATCGCGATTCTCGACGATCTGAATGTACTCGCGCCGCGTCCGGGACTGCGCACCAAAAGCGGCGATCTGTTTGACGCCGAGCGGGTCAAGCAGAGCGTAGCGGGCAGCGCGGCGGTGATCTGCCTGCTGGATGCGCCGGGCCTGCCGTTCAACAGCGACCATGTAGAAAGATCCGTAGTGCTGGGGCCGGTAGAGCAGGTTTTAGCGGTCGATGCGTTGGTCGACGGTTTGCAGGCAGCCAACGTGTCGCGGCTGTTTCTGGTGGGCAATTTTGCCGTGCTCGACGAGCTGGAGTTGGACGACGGGCTGCAACGCCACGCCGCCGAAGAAATCCGCGAAGCCCTGCAAAGCAGCCCGCTGCAGTGGACACTGGTGAATGCGCCGCACGGGGTGGCGGGGCTGACCATCGAGCATTTCAGTCAGGTGGGCGGCAATCTGGAGCCGGGGCTGGCGGAGCCGTTGGAACGGCTGAACCGGGTCGCGGTGGGGATTGCCGATGAGCTGCGGCTGAACCTGCATGTGGGGCAGCATGTGAATTTTGTCGCCGCAACTGGCTGAGCCTTCAAACCGCAATCGACGGTAACGCCACCCCGGCGAGAGATTCGGCGCTGCTGGCCTGTTCGGCCATCAACCAGTCGACAAACCTCTGGATCAACGCCCCCCGGCGTTTTCGTTGCGGCAACACCACGTAATAACCCAGACGCGACAACGTGGTCTCGGCGACAGGCCGACAGAGCAAGCCTTGGGTCAGCAAGTTATCCACAAGATGCCGCCAGCCGATGGCCACACCCTGACCGCCAATCGCCGCTTGAATCAGCAGGGTGTAATTGTCGAAACGCAATTGCCCCGGTGCAGGCGGCGTGTTGATGCCCAGTTCGCGAAACAGACCGCTCCAGTCAAACCAGTTGCTGCTGTTTTCCCCGCGCAAGTGCAGCAACGGAAACTCCAGCAATGATTGGGCAGGCAAGGGCAGGGTTCGGCCCTTGAGCAATTGCGGGCTGCACACCGGAAACACTTCTTCGCTGAACAGCCAATGACTCTCGCCCTGTTTGAATCGGCCGTCACCAAACAGCACCGCCACGTCGATGTCGGTGCGCAGCATGTTGTGGTTGCGCTCGCTGGTGACCAGGCTGACATCGACGTTCGGGTTGGCTTCGTGGAAGCGGTGCAGCCGTGGCATCAGCCAGTAGGCGGCGAAAGCGAAATCAGTGGCAACCTGCAACACCTCGTGTTGTTGCTGTGTGCTGATCGCGCTCAACCCTGCGTCGATATGCTGCAAACCGAGCCGAACCTGCTCGAACAGGATCGCCCCGCCCTCAGTCAATTCGATGCCGCGGTATATTCGGTCAAACAGCCGTGCTCCAAGCTGCTCTTCCAGACGCTTGATCTGTTGGCTGATCGCCGGTTGCGTGGTGCCCAGCTCCACCGCGGCGGCGGTAAAGCTGCGATGGCGCGCCGCCGCTTCGAAGGCGCGCAACAGGTCGAGGGACAGATTACCGAGGGCTTCATACATAAGCGGTGCTTATCCTAGTCATTGTCCGGCGCGGGCTTTACCGGACAGGGCATGGACTCCATGCTCGATCGCAGCAATGTCGCATAAATATTCACTATGGAATGCCGCGATCACATGAAGCGCAAGAACATTCTCTTCATCATGGCCGATCAAATGGCCGCGCCAATGTTGCCAATCTACGGCCCGTCGCCGATCAAATTGCCGAATCTTTCGCGCCTCGCCGCCCAAGGCGTGGTGTTCGATGCCGCTTACTGCAACAGCCCGCTGTGCGCGCCGTCGCGCTTCACCCTGGTCAGCGGCCAGTTGCCGAGCAAGATCGGCGCCTATGACAACGCCGCCGATTTCCCCGCCGACATCCCGACCTACGCCCATTACCTGCGCCGCCTCGGCTACCGCACCGCGCTGTCGGGCAAGATGCATTTCTGCGGCCCGGATCAATTGCACGGCTACGAAGAGCGCCTGACCAGCGACATCTACCCGGCCGACTACGGCTGGGCGGTGAATTGGGACGAGCCGGACGTGCGTCCGAGCTGGTATCACAACATGTCGTCGGTGCTGCAGGCCGGGCCATGCGTGCGCACCAACCAGCTCGACTTCGATGAAGAGGTGGTGTTCAAGGCCCAGCAATACCTGTTCGACCATATTCGCGAGGACGGCGACCAGCCGTTCTGCCTGACCGTATCGATGACGCACCCACACGACCCGTACACAATTCCCAAGGCGTTCTGGGATTTGTACGACGACGGTGACATCTCGTTGCCGAGCACCCCGGACCAACATTCCCTCGATCCACACTCGCAACGCCTGCTCAAGGTCTATGACCTGTGGGATAAGCCGCTGCCTGTGGATAAGATTCGCGATGCGCGCCGTGCGTACTTCGGCGCGTGCAGCTATATTGACGCCAACGTCGGCAAACTTCTGCAAACCCTCGAAGATACCGGGCTGATCGATGACACCATCATCGTGTTCTCCGGCGACCACGGCGACATGCTCGGCGAGAAAGGCCTCTGGTACAAAATGCACTGGTTCGAGATGGCCGCGCGGGTGCCGCTGTTGATCAGTGCGCCGGGGCAGTTCGCTGCTGGCCGGGTTAGCGCGGCAGTGTCCACCGCCGACCTGTTGCCGACCTTCGTTGAACTGGCCGGCGGCACCTTGGAGCCAAGCCTGCCGCTGGATGGCCGTTCGCTGTTATCACATCTGCAAGGGCAGGGCGGGCACGACGAAGTGTTCGGCGAGTACATGGCAGAGGGCACGGTCAGCCCGCTGATGATGATCCGTCGCGGCGCCTACAAATTTATCTACAGTGAAAGCGACCCGTGCCTACTCTTCGACGTGCACAACGACCCGCGTGAACTCGAAGAACTCAGCCAGTCGCCGCAACATCGCCAGCTGTTCGACGATTTTATCGCCGAAGCGCGGGCCAAGTGGGACATCCCGGCGATTCACCGCGAGGTGCTCGCCAGCCAGCGTCGCCGTCGTTTTGTCGCCGATGCCCTGACCATCGGCAAGCTGAAGAGCTGGGATCACCAGCCGCTGGTGGATGCCAGTCAGCAATACATGCGCAACCACATCGACCTCGACGATCTGGAGCGCAAGGCCCGTTATCCACAACCCTGCCAAAATCAATAATGTAAGGGGAAGTCCATGCGCAAGTTATCCACAGCACTGACGATTGGCCTGCTGGCTCTGGGCAGTGCCTCGGCATTCGCCGAGCAAAGCTGCGAAACGGTGAAAATGGCCGACCCGGGCTGGAGCGACATCGCCGCGACCAACGCCATCACCGGGTTTCTGCTGGACGGCATGGGCTACAAGGCCAAGGTCGACACCCTCGCGGTGCCGATCACCTTCGGCGGTTTGAAGGACGGTCAGGTGGATGTGTTCCTCGGCAACTGGATGCCGGCGCAGCAGGGCTTCTACGACAAGTTCGTCGCCACCGGTGACGTCACGCAACTGGCGAAGAATCTCGACGGCACCGAGTTCACCCTGGCCGTCCCGGATTATGTGTGGGACGCCGGTGTGCATGACTTTGCCGACCTGAACAAATACGCCGACAAGTTCGAGAAGAAGATCTACGGCATCGGCTCCGGTGCGCCAGCGAACATCTCGCTGCAGGAAATCATCAAGAAGAACGACTTCGACCTCGGCCAGTGGAAGCTGATCGAATCCAGCGAACAGGCGATGCTCGCCGAAGTGTCGCGGGCAGTGAAGAAGCAGAAATTCGTCACCTTCCTCGGCTGGACCCCGCACCCGATGAACGTGCAGCTGAAGATGCATTACCTCAAGGGCGGCGAGAAGTATTTCGGCGACACCGGCAGCGTCTACACCCTGACGCGCAAAGGCTACGCCGAGGCCTGCCCGAACGTGGGCAAGTTGCTGACCAACCTGACGTTCACTCAGGACATGGAGAACAGCATCATGGCTGAGGTGGTGAACAAGAAAGTCAGCAATGCCGATGCGGTGAAGGCATGGATCAAGGCCAATCCGACGGTGCTGGACAAGTGGCTGGAGGGGGTGAAGACCGTGGATGGCAAGGATGCGTTGCCTGCGGTGAAGGCCAAGCTCTGACGCTTTCTACTTGACGACAACTTACTCGTGGCGAGGGGATTTATCCCCGATCGGCTGCGCAGCAGTCGCAAAGTCTATGCACTCGGTATACCTGACTCACCGAGACCGTCGGTTTTGGGGCCGCTTCGCAGCCCATCGGGGATAAATCCCCTCACCACAGTAATTGGCGCGTCCTGATAACCTTGCATAAACCCACACACCGCGAGGACCCATGGCCCTGCCAAGTCGCCATTCACTCTTTCCCTTCCTGACCTGGCTGCCCCGGCAAACCCGCGCCAGCGTCGGCCGGGATCTGGTCGTTGGCCTGAGCGGTGCGATTCTCGCGTTGCCGCAGTCGATCGCCTACGCACTGATCGCCGGCCTGCCGCCGGAATACGGCCTCTATGCGGCGATCATCCCGGTGCTGATCGCCTGCCTGTGGGGGTCGTCGTGGCATCTGATCTGCGGCCCGACTGCAGCGATTTCGATTGTGCTGTATGCCAGCATCAGTCCCTTGGCCGTACCCGCATCCCAGGACTACATCACGCTGATCCTGCTGCTGAGCTTTCTGGCGGGGATTTTCCAGTGGCTGCTCGGCCTGCTGCGCTTCGGTGCACTGGTGAATTTCGTCTCGCACTCGGTGGTGCTCGGCTTCACCCTCGGCGCGGCGGTGGTGATCGCCATCGGCCAGTTGCCCAATCTGCTGGGGCTGGATCTGCCGGCCAAAGCCACGGCGCTGGCCAGTCTGATGGACCTGCTGCAACACCTGCGGGCTGTGGATAAACCATCACTGGTGTTGGGTGTGGCCACGGTGCTGGTCGGTTTCGTGCTCAAACAATTACTGCCGCGCTGGCCGACTCTGTTGATAACGCTGGTGCTGGGCAGCGCAGTGGTGTGGTTATGGCCGGCGATGTTCGGCCACGTGCATCTGGTCAGCGCCTTTGTCGGACGCCTGCCACCGTTCAGTGCGCTGCCGCTGGATCTGGATCTGGTCCTGCGTTTGCTGCCGAGCGCCGTGGCGGTGGGCATGCTCGGTCTGGTCACCAGCCTGTCGATTGCCCGTTCGATTGCTGCACGTTCGCAGCAGTTGCTTGATGCCAACCAGGAAGTCCGCGCACAGGGCTTGTCGAATATTGTCGGGGCGTTCTTTTCCGGATCGCTCTCCGCCGGTTCGTTCACCCGCTCAGGCCTGAGTTACGAGGCGGGTGCCTGTTCGCCGCTGGCCGGGGTTTTTTCGGCGATCTGGGTCGCGCCGTTCGCGATTTTTGGCGCCGGGCTGATTTCACGCATCCCCATTCCGGCGATGGCCGGGAGCATTCTGCTGATCGCCTGGGGGCTGGTGGATCATCGCGGGATTCGTTCGTTGCTGCGAGTCAGCCGCGCCGAGTTCGTGGTCATGGCGCTGACCTGCCTCGCCACGTTACTGCTGGAATTGCAGACGGCAATCTATGCCGGGGTGCTGGCGTCGCTGTTCTTCTACCTCAAGCGCACTTCGCAACCGCGGGTGCAGCATTCGCGCGAGGGTGAGGAGGACGTGCTGCGGGTCGGCGGCTCGATCTTCTTCGGCGCCAGCCATTACCTGCAAGTGCGCCTGCAACGGCTGCACGGTACGCGGGTGGTGATCGAGGCGCAGCAGATCAACTTCATCGATTATTCGGGGGTGGAGATGCTGCATCAGGAGGCGCGGCGCCTGCTGCGTCAGGATCGCAGCCTGACCCTGCGCCGGGCTCGGCCGCAGGTGGTGGAGGAGTTGCGGAAGCTCGAAGGGCCGGAGAAATGCCCGATCCGGTTTGAGGACTGACCTGCTGGCCATTCCAGACTTCTGTGGCGAGGGAGCTTGCTCCCGCTGGCTGCGCAGCAGCCCAGACCCAATTGCGGGCGCTTCGCACCCGAGCGGGAGCAAGCTCCCTCGCCACAAAGGCTCTTTTATTGCGCCAATTGGCGGCGCAGTTCGGCCAGCACCGGCGCCGTATCCGGACGCACCCCGCGCCACAGGAAAAACGCCTCGGCCGCCTGCTCGGCCAGCATCCCCAGACCATCCATCGACACCGCCGCGCCATGCTCGCTGGCCCAACGGCAGAACGCGGTCGGTTCCTTGCCGTACATCATGTCGTAGCACAGGGTCTGGCCCGGCTCGATCAGGCTCGCGGCAATCGGCGGCACGTCGCCGGTGAGGCTGGCGGAAGTGGCGTTGATGATCACGTCCACCGGCTCCTGCAACCAGTCGAAACCGCTGGCCGCCACCGGCCCCAGATCACAGAACAGTTCGGCCAGCAGCTCGGCCTTGTCCACCGTGCGATTGGCGATGATCACCGACGCCGGCTTTTCCGCGAGCAACGGTTCCAGCGCGCCACGCACCGCGCCGCCGGCGCCAAGCAGCAGAATGCGCTTGCCGGTCAGGCTGAACCCGGCATTCACCGTCAGGTCACGCACCAGCCCGGCGCCGTCGGTGTTGTCGCCGAGCAATGAGCCGTCGGCCAGTTTGCTCAAGGTGTTCACCGCACCGGCCCGCTGTGCCCGGGCGGTCAGGCTGTTCGCCAGGCGATAGGCTTCTTCCTTGAACGGCACGGTGACGTTGGCACCGCGACCGTCCTGGAAGAACGCCGTGGCGCAGCCAGTAAAGTCATCGAGTGGCGCCAACAAGGTGCTGTAGTCGAGGCGCTGGCCGGTCTGCTCGGCGAACAGCTTGTGAATCATCGGCGATTTGCTGTGGCCGATCGGGTTACCGAAAACGACATAACGATCCATCAACAGTCCTCAGGCCTGAGCCAGCCAGTCGCGGTCTTGCAGGAAGTAGTCGGTCAGGCGTGCTTCTTCGCTGCCCGGTTCGGCCTTGAAGTCATAGGCCCAGCGCACTTGCGGCGGCAATGACATGAGGATCGACTCGGTACGCCCGCCCGATTGCAGGCCGAACAGCGTGCCTCGGTCGTAGACCAGATTGAACTCGACGTAGCGGCCACGACGGAATTCCTGGAATTCACGCTGTTTGGCGGTGAACGCCTCGTGCTTGCGGCGTTGCACGATGGGCAGGTAAGCGTCGATGTAGGCATCACCGATGGCACGCATGAAGGCGAAACTGGTGTCGAAGTCCCACTCGTTCAGATCATCGAAAAACAGCCCGCCGATGCCGCGCGGTTCGTGGCGATGCTTGATGTGGAAGTAGGTGTCGCACCAGGCCTTGTAACGCGGGTAGACGTCCGCACCGAACGGCGCGCAGGCCTGCTCGGCGACGCGGTGCCAGTGGATGCAGTCTTCTTCGTTGCCGTAATACGGGGTCAGGTCGAAGCCGCCGCCGAACCACCAGACCGGCTCTTCACCTTCCTTCTCGGCGATGAAAAAGCGCACGTTGGCGTGGGACGTCGGCACATGCGGGTTGTGCGGATGAATCACCAGCGACACGCCGAGGGCTTCAAAGCCACGACCGGCCAGTTCCGGACGGTGGGCACTGGCCGACGGCGGCAGACCACTGCCGAATACGTGGGAAAAGTTGACGCCGCCCTTTTCGATCACCGTACCGTTTTCGATCACGCGGGTACGACCGCCACCACCGGCAGGCCGGGTCCAGGCGTCTTCGACGAAGCGCGTGCCGCCGTCCTCGGTTTCCAGCGCGGCGCAGATGCGGTCTTGCAAGTCGAGCAGATAGGCCTTTACGGCATCGGTGCGGGTCGTCATGGCTTCACCTTGATCGGGCATAACTACGCGGGCGCCCCGCAGGCAGGGGGCGGCGCAAATGGGCGCGTAGCATAACACCGCAAACCTGCGCGCCGCAGTTGACGAAGATCAAGCAGGGGAGTTGGATAGGGGGCTTACAAACGACCCAAGGAGAGCAGGCAGATGGCAAAGCGTATCCAGTTCCGCGCCCACGGCGGTCCCGAAGTGCTCGAGTTTGTTGACTATGAACCCGCCGCGCCCGGCCCGAATCAGGTGCGGGTGGCGAACAAGGCAATCGGCCTGAACTTCATCGACACCTATTTCCGCAGCGGTCTGTATGCCCCGCCAGCCTTGCCGTCCGGCCTTGGCGCGGAAGGCGCGGGCATCGTCGATGCGGTGGGCAGCGACGTCACCCGGTTCAAGGTCGGTGATCGCGTGGCATATGGCAGCGGCCCGTTGGGCGCCTACAGCGAGTTGCACGTGCTGCCCGAAGCCAATCTGGTGAAGCTGCCGGACCAGATCAGCTTCGAGACCGCTGCCGGGGTCATGCTCAAGGGCCTCACCGTGCAGTACCTGCTGCGCCAGACCTATGAACTCAAGGGTGGCGAAACCATTCTGTTCCACGCCGCTGCCGGGGGTGTCGGTTCATTGGCCTGCCAATGGGCCAAGGCACTGGGCGTGAAACTGATCGGCACGGTCAGCTCGAAGGAAAAAGCCGAACTGGCCAAGGCCAACGGCGCCTGGGCAACCATCGACTACAGCCACGAAAACGTGGCACAGCGGGTGCTGGAGCTGACCGATGGCAAGAAAGTCCCAGTGGTGTATGACGGCGTCGGCAAGGACACCTGGCTGACCTCGCTCGACAGTGTGTCGCCGCGTGGGCTGGTGGTGAGTTTCGGCAATGCCTCCGGTGCGGTGGACGGGGTGAATCTGGGGATTCTTTCGGCCAAGGGTTCGCTGTATGTGACCCGCCCGACCCTGGCGACCTACGCCAACAACGCCGAGAACCTGCAGCGCATGGCCGACGAGCTGTTCGAGATGATCATCAGCGGCAAGCTCAAGGTGGACATCAGCCAGCGCTATCCACTGGCTGAAGCGGCAAAGGCGCAGACCGAACTGTCGGCAAGGCGCACCACCGGCTCGACCATCCTGCTGCCCTGACAAACCTTCGACGTCTTGCCAGTCAGGGTTGCAAACCCACGGCTGGCAAGTCAGTTCGAACGCGTTCAGCACCTCGGCAGATGACACTCCAACGGTTTTTGCACCACGTGGCCAACCGCCGGATCAGGCTGCTGGACCGCCGCGAGGATTTGTCGCCACTCGGCTGACAACACCCAGTAATCGCCACGTGCGCGCTGGTCGATATGCAGGGCATTGGAGGCGATCGGCATCAGGCCGAAACGCTGATAAAAGCGCAGCTGTTGGGATCTGCACAACGCGGTCACCCCCTGGTAGCCGCGTTTAATGGCCCACTCGGTAGCGGCCGCCAGCAGACCGTTGACCGCGATAGGCAGTTGATTGGTCGTGTAAGAAATCAAGCGGCTGAATTCGACATGGCGCGACAGCGCCGCCGTGGGAGAAACATGTTGCTGCGCCAGCGATACCCACTCGAACGGCGCCGGAGTCGCCCTCAATACCGCCAACAGTTGGTCGTGCCGATACAGCAGAAAGTGCGTACTGCGCGACTTTATCGCCAGTCTGGTTTCGAGCATCCGCGCCCGTGAAGTCAGCATGTAATGCTGCAGCCGAAGCCGAAATTGCCGATCGATAAACCGGTCGAACTCCTGAGTATCCGCCCCTGCCTCAAGCATCACGATGCGACAACCCTCATGGTGACTCTTCAACGTCACCTGAAGCGCCTGCAGGTAATCCGTGAGTTGCAAATTGGTAGTGTCCATTCTTTCTCCGCAGACCTTAACTTATCGAAGTGTTTCGAGTGCAGGGAAAGGATGGTTGCTTTTGCCGATTCCGCCACGCCAGAAAGTCTGATAATCAGGTGGGAAAAGCCAATGAATCCGAGGACTTGGCGACTTTTCCGACACAGAGACTGGCGTCATTGCAGGATAAATCGCAGGCGCGCGTAGTCCTCCTCACCATCAAGGCGAGGAAGACTCACGGTAAAGGTTTTCGACGCAGGATCAGTCGGGACGAATGACCTTGCCGGTTGCCAGATCGCGGATCACGCTGGGGTTCTTGCGCCCGCCCAGTTGCCCGCCAAGGATCAGGTCGATCTGCCCACGGAAATACTGCTCGACACGCAACCGCGTGCGCGCCGCCGGCCGCCCCTGCGGGTTGGCCGAGGTCGAGATCAGCGGCCCGACCATCGAGCACAGATCCCGCACCTGCGGGTGATCGCTGACTCGCAGCGCCACCGTGTCATGCACGCCCGTCACCCATTCCGGCAACAGGTTCTGATGCGGCACCAGCCAGGTGTTCGGTCCCGGCCAGGTGCTGGCCATGCGGTCGATCCACTCTTGCGGGAAGTCTTCGAACAGGAAGTCGAACTGGCGGATGTTGTCGGCGACCAGGATCAGCCCCTTGTCCACCGAACGGTTCTTGATCGCCAGCAGACGATCCACTGCCTCTTCGTTCCACGGGTCGCAACCCAGCCCCCAGACGGCTTCGGTTGGATAGGCAATCACCGCCCCGGCGCGAATCTCTCGTGCGGCTTGTTGCACACGCCAACTGTTGACCATGAAAAAACTCTCCGAAAACAGGTTTTGCGCAGTTTACCGATCTTCCCTGTAAAACCTAGCGCGTCCTCGCCAGCCAGCGACCGTTTTCACACACTGCGCGGCCGTCCATTTCCAGTTCGGTCAGGGCTGCAAGAACTCTGGGCAACGCCCAGCCACTGCTCTCGACCAAGGCTTCGCTGGTGTGCGGTGCGGCGTGCAGCAGATCAAGCAAGGGATGCGCGGCATCCGGCGGGTCTGTGGATAACGGCAAATGCTGCCAGCCGCGCAGGGCTTCGAGAATGTGTTCGATGGTTTCCACCAGCACCGCACCGTCGCGGATCAACTGATGGCAGCCACGTGCGCCGGGGTGATGGATCGAACCGGGAATCGCATACACCTCGCGACCCTGTTCCGCCGCCAGCCGGGCGGTGATCAGTGAACCGCTGGCGACACTCGCCTCGACCACCAGCACGCCAAGGGACAAACCGCTGATGATCCGGTTGCGCCGCGGGAAGTTGCTGGCCGTCGGCCCGGCGTCCAGTGGAAATTCCGAAAGCACCGCACTGCCGGAGTTGATCATGGCGTCGGCCAAGCGTCGATTGCGCTGTGGATAAAAATTTTCCAGGCCAGTGCCGAGTACGCCAACGGTTTGCCCGCCGACGTCCAGCGCTGCTTGATGGGCCGCCGCATCGATGCCTAGCGCCAAGCCACTGGTGATGACAAAACCGGCCCCGGCGAGGCTGCGGGAAAACGCTGCGGCGGTGTCCATTCCCGGACGCGAAGCACGGCGACTGCCGACCATCGCCAACTGTGGTTTTTCCAGAATCATCGGGTCGCCGGCGACGAACAACAGCGGTGGCGGGTCGGGAATCTGCGCCAGCAGCGCTGGGTAATCCGCTTGATCCCACATCAGCAAATGCTGCTGCGGGTGCTCTAGCCAGCGCATCGCATGGCTGGCGCCATCGCGCACTTCGGGGCTGCGTCGCGCTTCGGCCGATGCCGCCGGCAATCCCAGCGCACGCCAGGCACTGGCCGGGGCACTGATGGCTTTGGACGCCGAGCCGAAGGCTTCGAGCAATTTGGCAAAACGTTTCGGGCCGATTTCCGGCAAGCGGTGCAGGCGCAACCGCGCTTCCAGTTCCGCGGGGGAAACCGGCGTACAGGCAGACAGCATCGTGGATCATCCTTGATCGTTATAAGTCCCGAACCATTCGGAACAAGCTGTGGATAACTCTGTTGGTAACTTGTTAAGCCTGCTAAGGATTTCGCACCTTGTCGAGCACCGCCAGCGAGCGCGACGCATTGAGGACGAGGCCGTAACTGAGTTTGTCGTAAGTGCGGAACACCATCAGCAACCCGGCCCGTTCGTCAGGAATTTTCAGCGGCTGCCCGGTGATCCGGTCGCGCACGGTTTCCCCGGTCTTCATCACCACCAGCACGTTGCCTTCAGCGAGGCCGTCGCGCTTGCCTTTGTTCAGGGTGACCACGTCCATTACGCCGATCTGCGTGACGCCGCGCGGCACGTCGATGATCAGGCCGTTGATGGTGCTGGCCGGGGCGCTGGGCATGAAGGTCGAGTTGATCGAACGCTCTTCGCCGCTGAACAAACGATCGCCGAGGCGTACTTCCTGGGTGGTGCGTTGCAGGGCTAGGGTGGCGACGTCGCCTTCGGTGGCGACGATTTCACCGCCGCCGATGTCGTCGGCGTTGATCCCCAGGAACTCCTTGGTCTGCGGGTCGGCGTAGACCTTGCCCTGGCGGAAGATGCCATACACCGGTTGATTCGGGTCGAAGTGGCCGCGAGCGAAGATCCGGTCGCCGGTGCCGCTGAGCACACGCTCGGCATCGCCGGCGACGATGTACGGTGCCTTGTCGAAGTCCTCGACCTTGTCGACAATGCGGTTGCTCAGCAGAAAGGCGTTGATCGATTTCAGCGGAATGCTCGGAATCGCTTCGGCCACCGGGCTGGTGCGGATGCGTGGCGACAGCTTGATGGTGCCCCGTGATTCGCCGCGATTGAGGGTCAATTGCGGCTGGCCGTTGACGTAGCTGAGCGTCAGCGTGTCACCGGGGTAGATCAGGTTGGGGTTTTCAATTTGCGGATTGGCCCGCCACAGCTGTGGCCATTGCCAGGGCTCGCGCAGGTATTTGCCGGAAATGTCCCAGAGTGTGTCCCCTGAAACCACCGTGTATTGCTGTGGAAAACCATCCCTGAGTTGCACTTGCCCTTGCGCAGCCGTGGCCGAAGCCAGAAGCAGCAGGGCGAGTAGTGTTTTCCTCATGCAGCGAATCCCTTTATCATGTGCGTTCGCGTGAACCGTCAGAGCCCCCGTGGCTCGCTGGTGCAAATTGCATTGGCTACGCTTCACAACGGTAGCCTGCATCTTCGGACCTGCCAGGCCATCGACCCGACTTTACTCAATACGTGCAGCAATCAGCCTATGGCCATTTTAAACATCCTCGAATTCCCGGACCCGCGTCTGCGTACTATCGCCAAGCCTGTGGCTGTAGTGGACGACGAAGTGCGTCAGTTGGTCGATGACATGTTTGAAACAATGTATGAAGCGCCGGGCATCGGCCTTGCCGCGACCCAGGTCAACGTGCACAAACGTATCGTCGTGATGGACCTTTCCGAAGACCGCACCGAACCCCGGGTGTTCATCAACCCCGAGTTCGAATCGCTGACCGACGAGATGGATCAGTATCAGGAAGGCTGCCTGTCGGTGCCGGGTTTCTACGAAAACGTCGACCGCCCGCAGAAGGTCAAGATCAAGGCGCTGGACCGCGACGGCCAGCCTTACGAACTGGTCGCCGAAGGCCTGCTCGCGGTGTGCATCCAGCACGAATGCGATCACCTCAACGGCAAGTTGTTCGTCGATTACCTGTCCACGCTCAAACGCGACCGTATCAAGAAGAAACTGGAAAAGCTCCACCGCCAGAACGCTTGATACCCCTCTTCAAAGGCTTGCTGCGGCAAGCCTTTTTCTTTTTATGAGATTCCCTTCATGACTGAGCCACTGCGCATCGTTTTTGCCGGCACCCCCGAGTTCGCCGCCGAACACCTCAAGGCCCTGCTGAACAGCCCTTACGAGATCGTTGCGGTCTACACCCAACCGGATCGTCCGGCCGGTCGCGGGCAAAAACTGATGCCGAGCCCGGTCAAACAGTTGGCCCTGGAAAATAATATCCAGGTGTTGCAGCCGCCGACCCTGCGCAACGCTGATGCTCAGGCTGAACTCGCCGCATTGAAGCCGGATTTGATGGTGGTGGTCGCCTACGGCCTGATCCTGCCGCAAGCGGTGCTGGATATTCCGCGTCTGGGCTGCATCAACAGTCACGCCTCCTTGCTGCCACGCTGGCGCGGTGCGGCGCCGATCCAGCGCGCCGTGGAACACGGTGACGCCGAAAGCGGCGTGACCGTGATGCGCATGGAAGCCGGCCTCGATACCGGGCCGATGCTGCTCAAGGTCGTGACCCCGATCAGCGCCGCCGACACCGGTGGCACGCTGCACGACCGCCTCGCCGAAATGGGCCCGCCCGCTGTGGTGCAGGCGATTGCCGGCCTGGCCGCCGGAACCCTCGAAGGAGAAGTGCAGAACGACGAGCTCGCCACCTACGCCCACAAACTCAACAAGGATGAAGCTCGCCTCGACTGGCGCCGTCCGGCGGTTGAGCTGGAGCGTCTGGTCCGTGCGTTCAATCCATGGCCGATTACCCACAGCACCCTCAATGGTGAAGCGCTGAAAGTGCTGGCCGCAACGCTGGCTGACGGCAAAGGCGCACCGGGTGAAATCCTCAGCGCCAGCAAGGACGGCCTGATCGTCGCCTGCGGTGAGCAAGCACTGTGCCTGACCCGCCTGCAACTGCCCGGCGGCAAGGCGCTGAACTTCGCCGACCTGTTCAACAGCCGCCGCGAGAAATTCGCCGTCGGCACCGTGCTCGGCGCCGTGGTGGACGCGCAATGAACCCGCGTCTGGCCGCCGCCAAGGCACTCGCCGCCGTGCTCAGCGGCAAGGCGTCGCTCAACAGTTCCCTGCCGACGCAACTGGACAAGGTCGAAGACCGCGATCGCGGTTTCACCCAGGATCTGGCGTTCGGCACCGCGCGCTGGCAGCCACGGCTGTCGGCACTGGCGGAAAAGCTGTTGCAGAAACCGTTCAAGGCTGCCGACGCCGATGTCGAGGCGCTGCTGCTGGTCGGTCTCTATCAACTGCTCTACACCCGCGTACCGCCGCACGCGGCCATCGGCGAAACCGTCGGTTGCGCCGACAAGCTGAAAAAGCCGTGGGCCAAAGGTTTGCTCAACGCCGTGCTGCGCAATGCCCAGCGCGAAAGCGAGACGATTTTCGCTGAGCTGGAGCGCGATCCGGTGGTGCGCACCGCCCACCCGCGCTGGCTGCAGAAATCCCTGAAAGCCTTCTGGCCGGAACAATGGGAAGCGATCTGCGCCGCGAATAACGCCCATCCGCCGATGATCCTGCGGGTCAACCGCCGGCATCACAGCCGCGACGCCTACCTCGGCTTGCTGACGGACGCCGGCATCGCTGCCACGCCGTGTGTTTACAGCCGCGACGGCATTGTCCTTGAAGCCGCCGCCGACGTGCGCAACCTGCCGGGTTTTGCCGAAGGCTGGATCAGCGTGCAGGACGAAGCGGCGCAACTGGCCGCCGACCTGCTCGATCTGGCGCCGGGTCAGCGCGTGCTCGATGCATGTTGCGCGCCGGGCGGCAAGACCTGCCACATCCTCGAAGCCGAACCGGCGCTGGCCGGCGTGGTGGCGGTGGATCTGGAAGCCAAGCGGCTGGTGCGGGTGAAGGAAAACCTTGAGCGGCTGGGGCTGAGCGCCGAGCTGATCGCCGCCGACGGTCGCGACACCGCAGCATGGTGGGACGGCAAGCCGTTTCAGCGCATCCTGCTCGACGCGCCATGTTCGGCAACCGGGGTGATCCGCCGCCACCCGGACATCAAGCTGACCCGTCAGGCCGACGACATCGCCGCCCTCGCGCAACTGCAAGGCGAGCTGCTCGACGCCCTGTGGAAAACCCTCGAAGTCGGCGGCATCCTGCTCTACGCCACCTGCTCGACGCTGCCGACCGAGAACACCGAAGTCATCGCCGCGTTCCTTGAGCGCACGCCCGGTGCCCGCGAACTGGATCTGGCAACTACGGCCGGGATCAAACAGCCCCATGGTCGCCAATTGCTGGCCCAGCAGGGCGGGCATGACGGGTTCTACTACGCCAAGCTGATCAAGATCGCTGCCGCGCGCGGCTAAACGGATTCAATGGAGTGACTGGATGAAAATCATCATCCTCGGTGCGGGGCAGGTCGGCGGTTCGCTGGCTGAACACCTGGCGAGCGAAGCCAACGACATCACCGTGGTCGACACCGACGGCGAGCGCCTGCGCGACCTCGGCGACCGCCTCGACATCCGCACCATTCAGGGCCGCGGCTCGCTGCCGTCGGTGCTGCGGCAGGCCGGCGCCGACGATGCCGATATGCTGGTGGCGGTGACCAACAGCGACGAGACCAACATGGTCGCCTGTCAGGTCGCGCACACCCTGTTCCACACCCCGACCAAAATCGCCCGGGTGCGCGAAGCGTCCTACCTCAATCGCGAAGAACAGCTGTTCCAGAACGAAGCGATTCCGGTCGACGTGCTGATCAGCCCCGAGCAGGTGGTGACCAACTACATCAAGCGTCTGATCCAGCATCCGGGCGCGCTGCAAGTGATCGACTTCGCCGAAGGCCAGGCACAACTGGTGGCGGTGCGCGCCTACTACGGCGGGCCGCTGGTGGGTCAACAGCTGCGCCAGTTGCGCGAACACATGCCGAATGTCGAAACCCGCGTGGCCGCGATCTTTCGCCGCGACCGGCCGATCCTGCCGCAGGGCGATACGGTGATCGAGGCCGATGACGAAGTCTTCTTCATCGCCGCCCGTGAGAATATTCGCGCGGTGATGAGCGAAATGCGCCGTCTCGACGAAACTTACAAGCGCATCGTGATTGCCGGTGGCGGACAGATCGGTGAGCGTCTGGCCGAGGCCATCGAAAGCCGCTACCAGGTGAAGATCATCGAGATGAACCCGGCACGCTGCCGCTATCTCTCCGACACCCTCGACAGCACCGTAGTGTTGCAGGGCAGCGCCTCGGACCGTGATCTGCTGCTGGAAGAGAACATTGCCGACGCCGACATCTTTCTCGCCCTGACCAACGATGACGAAGCCAACATCATGTCGTCGCTGCTGGCCAAACGGCTGGGCGCGAAGAAGGTGATGACGATCATCAACAACCCGGCTTACGTCGATCTGATCCAGGGCGGCGACATCGACATTGCCATCAGCCCGCAACTGGCGACCATCGGCACCTTGCTCGCTCACGTGCGGCGTGGCGATATCGTCAGCGTACACTCACTGCGCCGGGGTGCGGCAGAGGCCATCGAGGCGATTGCCCACGGTGATGCAAAGTCGAGCAAGGTCATCGGCCGGCCGATCGAGAAAATCGGCCTGCCACCGGGCAGCACGATTGGCGCGATCATCCGCAACGAAGAAGTGATCATCGCCCACGACGATACGGTGATCGAAACCGGCGACCATGTGATTCTGTTCCTTGTGGATAAAAAGCATATCCGTGATGTTGAGAAGCTGTTTCATGTGGGTCTCAGCTTCTTCTGAACCTGAATAAGCGGTGCCTTCATTGGCCCCATCGCTGGCAAGCCAGCTCCCACAGGTTTTTCGGTTATTCACAAATATGATGTGCACCCGAGGTCCTTGTGGGAGCTGGCTTGCAAGCGATGGCGGCACCGCAGATCTTTCTGACGCACTAGAAAAGGACTCCACCAATGCTCGAATCCCTGGAAAAAATGCTCGCCAAGGGTGTGGATAACTCGTTGCTGCGCTTCGGTCTGGGCAAGGGTTATCTGGATCTGGGGGAGAACGCCAAGGCCGCCGAGCATTTTCAGCGCTGCGTCGGCTTCGATCCGAAGTACTCGGCGGCGTGGAAGCTATTGGGCAAGGCGCAACTGGCATTGGGCGAACATGCCGCCGCCCGGCAGGCGTGGGAACAGGGACTGGAGGCCGCCCGCGCCCATGGCGACAAGCAGGCTGAAAAGGAAATGACAGTGTTTCTGAAAAAGCTCGACCGTCAGGCGCAATAAGCTAGAGATAACGCAGGCCGATGCCCTCGGCGTCCACCGTCACCACTTCCATCCGCACCCGTGGCGCGCCGGTGGGTAAATCCTGCACCTGGCCATAAACCACTGCACCCTTGGGCAATGACGCCAGACGCGGATGCTGCACATAGACGCCGGTGGCCGACAGATTGCGCGTCTGCCCCAGGCATTCGCCGAAGCTGTCGTGGGTGATCTTGATGCGGAAGGATTTGCGTTGTTCGGACATCTTTATGCGCCCTTGAGTGAACGGGTTGTGGATAACCTCAAGCAAGATCAAAAGATCACAGCCTGCGGCAGTTCCTACAGGTTATCCACAGAGTGTGCCAACTTGCTCAGTACCAGCGCGCTTCGCCCGGTGGGCGTTTCTTGAAGCGCTTCATGCTCCACATGTATTGGCTTGGATAGGCGGCAACGTAGCGTTCGACCACTTTGCTCATGGCCGCGCAGGATTCCTCGGTATCGGTGCTGTACATGGCTTCTGGCGCCGCTTCGAGGATCACTTTGTAGCCGGAACCGTCCGGCAGGCGCAGGGCATGCAGGAACACCCCGACCGCTTTGCCGCCGGCGAGCATGTTCGGCACGAATTTGCTGGTCAGCGCCTGAGTGGCGAAGAACGGCACGAAAATCCCGGCGGATTCGGCCGGTTCCGGGTCAGCGGGAATGCCCACTGCACCACCTTTGCGCACTTCCTTGATGACGCTGAGGATGCCTTCCTTGGTGGAAGCGGCGACCTTGTTGCCCAGTTGCACTCGTTGCTTGCGCAGCAACTCATCCACAGCCTTGAGCTTCGGCGGGCGGTAGAAAATGATCGGTTTGCACTGGCTGCAATAGAAGTGGTTGAGCACTTCCCAGTTGCCCAGGTGACTGGTGATGCCGACCACGCCTTTGCCCGAGGCCAGCGCCTCCTTGAGGATGTCGAGGCCTTCGACTTCGCGCACCAGATCGATCGAACGCTGCGCCGGCCAGATCCACGCGCAGGCGCTTTCGGTGAGGGATTTGCCGATGTCTTTCAGGCTCTGGCCGACCAGACGCTCGCGCTCGGCCGGGTCCATCTGTGGAAAACATTTGGCAAGGTTGATCCGCACCACGTCGCGGGAGCGGTTGGGGGTTTTCCACATGATCCAGCCGATCGCCGAACCCACGGCCTGCACGGCCCGCCATGGCAGCAGGGCAAACAGCCGCAGAGCGCCTACCAGCAAGGCGCCTTTAAACTTTTCCACAGGTCACTCCTGATCTTGTGCGGTGCGCGAGGCGGCCATTCTAACCGCCGTTGGCGAGCTGCGCGTAGCGGTCACAGTCCTGAGTGTGATCCATGACCATGCCCGAGGCCTGCATCAGTGCGTAGCAAATGGTCGGGCCGACGAAGGTGAAACCGGCCTTTTTCAGGGCCTTGCTCATCGCCAGCGCTTCGGGGGTGATCGCCGGGACTTCGCTGCGGTCCTTGAAATGGTTGATGATCGGTTGGCCGCCGACGAACGACCAGAGGAAGGTCACCGGGTCTTCCAGCGCCAGCCAGGCCTGGGCATTGCGCCGGGCGGCATTGAGTTTGAGGCGGTTGCGGATGATGCCGGGATCGAGCATCAGTTCAGCGATTTCCGCGTCGCTCATCTGCGCCACTCGCTGCACGTCGAAGCCGTACAACACCTCGCGGTAGCGCTCGCGTTTGCGCAGCACGGTGATCCACGACAGCCCGGCCTGGAACCCTTCGAGCAAAAGTAACTCGAACAAACCCTGCGCATCGCGTAGCGGCGTGCCCCACTCCTGATCGTGATAAGCCATGTACAGCGGATCTTCGGTACACCAAAAGCAGCGTGGCATAAGGCTCCAGGGGGTGGAGGTGCGACTGAATCGGGTATACTCCCGCTCTTTAAATCGCAGCCCAAGAAACAGGTGAATTTCGTGAGCCAGCCTACGCCAGCCGTGCGTACCTTCCAAGACTTGATCCTCGCGCTCCAGCAATACTGGGCCGAGCAAGGTTGTGTGGTACTTCAGCCCTACGATATGGAAGTAGGCGCCGGCACTTTCCACACCGCGACCTTCCTGCGCGCCATCGGCCCGGAAACCTGGAACGCCGCGTACGTGCAGCCAAGCCGCCGTCCGACTGACGGCCGTTACGGCGAAAACCCGAACCGTCTGCAGCACTACTATCAGTTCCAGGTCGTGCTGAAGCCGAACCCGGACAACTTCCAGGAACTGTACCTGGGCTCGCTCAAGCATGTCGGTCTGGACCCGCTGGTCCACGACATCCGCTTCGTCGAAGACAACTGGGAATCGCCGACCCTCGGCGCCTGGGGCCTGGGCTGGGAAGTCTGGCTCAACGGCATGGAAGTGACTCAGTTCACCTACTTCCAGCAGGCTGGCGGCATCGAGTGCTACCCGGTGACCGGCGAGATCACTTACGGTCTGGAGCGTCTGGCCATGTACCTGCAGGGCGTGGACTCGGTCTACGACCTGGTCTGGGCTGACGGCCCGTTCGGCAAGGTGACCTACGGCGACGTGTTCCACCAGAACGAAGTGGAGCAGTCCACCTACAACTTCGAACACGCCAACGTCGACAAGCTGTTCGAACTGTTCGACTTCTACGAAAGTGAAGCCAAGCGCCTGATCGAACTCGACCAGCCGCTGCCGTTGCCAAGCTACGAAATGGTCCTGAAGGCCTCGCACACCTTCAACCTGCTGGATGCGCGCCGAGCGATCTCGGTGACCGCGCGTCAGCAATACATCCTGCGCGTACGCACCCTGGCGCGTTCCGTTGCGCAAGCCTATCTGCTGGCCCGCGCCAAGCTGGGCTTCCCGATGGCAACCCCGGACCTGCGTGACGAAGTACTGGCCAAGCTGGAGGCTGCACAATGAGTGCTCAAGATTTTCTGGTTGAACTGGGCACCGAAGAACTGCCGCCAAAAGCCCTGAACACCCTGGCTGAAGCGTTCCTCGCCGGTATCGACAAGGGCCTGCAAGCTGCCGGCCTGAACTACGAAAGCAAAACCGTCTACGCCGCACCGCGGCGTCTGGCCGTACTGATCACTGCACTGGCCACCCAGCAGCCGGATCGCAGCATCAACCTCGACGGCCCGCCACGTCAGGCTGCCTTCGATGCCGAAGGCAACCCGACTCAGGCAGCCCTGGGCTTTGCCAAGAAGTGCGGCGTCGAGCTGAGCGAAATCGACCAGAGTGGTCCAAAACTGCGTTACAGCCAGAACATCGCCGGCAAGCCGACCGCAAGCCTGCTGCCGACCATCGTCGAAGATTCGCTGAACGACCTGCCGATCCCGAAACGCATGCGTTGGGGTGCGCGCAAGGAAGAGTTCGTGCGTCCGACCCAATGGCTGGTGATGCTGCTCGGTGACCAGGTCATCGACTGCACCATCCTCGCGCAGAAGGCTGGCCGCGAATCCCGTGGTCACCGCTTCCACCACCCGGAAAGCGTGCGCATCGGTTCGCCGTCGAGCTACCTGGCTGACCTGCGTGCCGCCTACGTGCTGGCCGACGCCAACGAGCGTCGCGAGATCATCAGCAAACGCACCGAAGAACTGGCGACCCGTCAGGAAGGCACCGCGATCGTGCCGCCGGCGCTGCTCGATGAAGTGACCGCGCTGGTCGAATGGCCGGTGCCGCTGGTGTGCTCGTTCGAGGAACGCTTCCTCGACGTGCCGCAGGAAGCGCTGATCACTACCATGCAGGACAACCAGAAGTACTTCTGCCTGCTGGATGCCGACGGCAAGTTGCTGCCGCGTTTCATCACCGTCGCCAACATCGAATCCAAAGACCCGCAGCAGATCATCGCCGGTAACGAGAAAGTGGTTCGCCCACGCCTGACCGACGCCGAGTTCTTCTTCAAGCAAGACAAGAAGCAGAAACTCGAAGACTTCAACCTGCGTCTGCAGAACGTGGTGTTCCAGGAAAAACTCGGCAGCGTCTACGACAAGGCCGAGCGCGTTTCGAAACTGGCGGCCTACATCGCCGCGCGGATCGGCGGCAACGCTTCGTGGGCGGCCCGTGCCGGCCTGCTGTCGAAGTGCGACCTGGCCACCGAAATGGTCGGCGAGTTCCCGGAGATGCAAGGTGTCGCCGGTTACTACTACGCCCTCAATGACGGCGAGCCGGAAGACGTCGCGCTGGCGCTGAACGAGCAATACATGCCACGCGGTGCCGGTGCTGAACTGCCGGCGACCCTGACCGGTGCGGCCGTTGCGATCGCCGACAAGCTCGACACCCTGGTCGGCATCTTCGGTATCGGCATGTTGCCGACCGGCAGCAAGGACCCGTATGCCCTGCGCCGTGCGGCACTGGGCGTGCTGCGGATCCTGATCGAGAAACAACTGGATCTGGACCTGAACGACGCCGTGGCGTTCGCCGTGAATGCGTTCGGCGCCAAGGTCAAGGCTGCCGGTCTGAACGACGCGGTGCTGGAATTCATCTTCGACCGTCTGCGTGCACGTTACGAAGACGAAGGCGTGGATGTCGCCACCTACCTGTCGGTACGTGCCCTGAAGCCGGGTTCAGCGCTGGACTTTGACCAGCGTGTGCAAGCGGTGCAGGCCTTCCGCAAACTGCCGGAAGCGGCAGCGCTGGCGGCAGTCAACAAGCGTGTGTCGAACCTGTTGAGCAAAGTCGAAGGCTCGGTGCCGACCGACGTCCAGGCCAAGTACTTCGACAACGCCAACGAGTTCTCGCTGTACTCGGCGATCCAGCAAGCGGATCAGGCGGTGCAGCCAATGGCCGCAGCGCGTCAGTACAACGAATCGCTGGCGCGTCTGGCGGCATTGCGTGAGCCGGTCGACGCGTTCTTTGACGCGGTGATGGTCAATGCCGAAGACGCCAATGTGCGGGCCAACCGTTACGCGCTGCTGGCGCGTCTGCGTGGCCTGTTCCTCGGTGTTGCCGACATTTCGCTGCTGGGTTGAGGGACTGCTGTTGAAACTGCTGATTCTCGATCGGGACGGAGTGATCAATTACGACTCCGACGCTTACATCAAGTCGGTGGAGGAGTGGATTCCGCTGCCCGGCTCGATCGAGGCGATTGCGCAGTTGAGCAAGGCCGGTTGGACGGTGGCGGTCGCCACCAACCAGTCGGGCATTGCTCGCGGCTATTACGACCTCGCCACCCTCGACGCCATGCACGCGCGCTTGCGCACGCTGGTGGCAGAGCAGGGCGGTGAAGTCGGGCTGATCGTGTATTGCCCGCATGGGCCTGACGAGGGTTGCGATTGCCGCAAGCCGAAGCCGGGGATGTTGCAAACCATCGCGGCGCATTACAACGTGGCGCTGACGAATGTCTGGTTCGTCGGCGACAGCCTTGGTGACCTGGAGGCCGCCAAAGCCGTCGATTCACAGCCCGTTTTGGTAAAGACCGGGAAAGGCGAAAAGACTCTGGGCAAGACCCTTCCGGTCGGCACCCTGATTTTTGACGATCTGGCGGCGATTGCCGCAGAACTTATCCACAACTAGAGTACTTCTGAAGTTCCTGACCAGGGATTGATCGGGAGTGCGCTTGAACAGTCGGGCATTGCCCGTAACGGTAAACGTCGCCATGTCGATACTGCAGGCCATCAGAATTTTTCTCTTTTACCTGCTGCTGGGCACTACTGCCTTGCTGTGGTGCAGCCTGAGCTTTTTTATCGCGCCCTTTTTGCCGTTCAAGGCGCGTTATCGTTTCATCAATGTGTACTGGTGCCGTTGTGCCTTGTGGTTGACCAAGGTGTTTCTCGGCATTCGTTACGAAGTCAAAGGCGCGGAAAACGTGCCGGATCGGCCCTGCGTGATTCAGTCGAACCACCAGAGCACCTGGGAGACGTTCTTTCTCTCCGCTTATTTCTCGCCCTTGAGCCAAGTGCTCAAGCGTGAATTGCTCTACGTACCGTTCTTCGGTTGGGCCATGGCCATGCTGCGGCCGATCGCGATTGACCGCGACAACCCGAAAGCCGCGCTCAAGCAAGTCGCGGCCAAAGGCGATGAGCTGCTTAAGGACAATGTCTGGGTATTGATCTTCCCGGAAGGCACCCGCGTTCCCCACGGCACTATTGGCAAGTTCTCGCGCAGTGGCAGCGCGTTGGCAGTCAATGCGGCACTTCCGGTGCTGCCGATTGCACACAATGCCGGCAAATTCTGGCCAAAAATCGGCTGGGGCAAGAGGCAGGGTGTGATCACCGTGGTCATCGGCAAGCCGATGTATGCCGAAGGGAGTGGCCCGCGCGCCATCGCCGAGTTGAACGACCGGGTACAAGCCTGGAACGAACAGACTCAGCGCGAAATGGGTTCGCTGCCACCAGCACCGCAGGCACCTGCCGCGAATGATCAGGTGGCTGTCTGAGATTTTGTGGATAACCTGTGTACGGTTTTGTTGAAAAAGCCTGAATATTGAAAGTAACCGATTGATTTACTTATATATTTCTCAAGCTCATAAAACACCGTAAAAGGTGCATAAGTTTTTTTCGGAAGTAAAAGAACCGGCTGATATAGCCGGTTTTTTTGTGCCTGTTCACTCGCAGATCAGCGGTAACTGCAGCCGGAACGTGGTGCCTTGATCGACAATACTGCGGCACTCGATATTACCGCCATGATGGTCGACCACTGCCTTGACCATCGACAGCCCCAACCCGACGCCATCAATCCCCTGCGCCGACGAAAAACGCCGGTACTGGGTGAACAGATCCGGCAACTCCTCGGCGGCAATGCCTTTGCCCTGATCGGTCAATTCACAACACAGCCACTCGCCCTGGCAACTGACGTTCAACTTGATCGTTGTATCAGGCGGGCTGTACTTGACCGCGTTTTCCAAAAGGTTGAACAAGGCGCGGGTCAGCAGGCCTTGGTCCGCGTTGATCAGACGCTCCTGGGATTGTTCGTCCATGGTGTGCAGCAGTTTGATGCTTTTCTGCTGGGCGATGGGCAACGCCTGATCCAGCACGTCCAGTACCAGCATCGCGAACAGACTGGGCTGGAACTGGTAAGCCTCAGACTCGGCCCGCGCCAACAGAACGAAACCGTCAGTCAGATCGAGCGCCCGGCGTACCTGGCGCTCGATCTGCTCGAACAGCGGTGAGTCCGCTCCGGCTTGATGGCGATGCACATCGAGCAGGGCCAAAATCGCCGAATGCGGGGCGCGCAGATCGTGAGATAGAAAACGCAGCAAGACTCCGCGCTGTTCTTCTGCGGCGCGTTCGGCGCTCAGGTCGGTGAGGCTCAGCAGCCAGCCGATGGGAGTATCGCCATCCACCGGCAGCAATGCCGCGCGCTCCAGACGCAAACTGCGTTCCTTGTGATCGCGAAACTCCAACAGCGTCAGGTCCGACAGCGCCGGGCGTGGTTCTGTGGACAACTCCGGGTAACCAAGGCGGGCCAGTTGCTTGAGGACATCGTCGCCGACCAACGGGTGATCGAACAAAACACGGGCCTTGCGATTACCCAACAGGATCTGCCCCTTGGGATCGCTGATCAGCGTCGCCACCGGCAGGTATTCCAGACCGTCGGCAATGAAGCGTCGAGTATCGCGCGTGCGGCTCATGGCTTGCTCCAGTGCCATGATCTGGCCCTGCAGCTGATCAGCGCTGGTGAATTGCGCACGACGGCGCTCCGGAAATACTTTCGGCTCGCGGTCCAGCCGTGCCAGCTCCCAGCCAAAATACGTCAGCACCACGCTCAGGCGCCGCCAGTTCCAGATCAGGTAGCCGAACAACATGCCCAGCGCCGCTGGAGTCGGTGACCACCAGTGCCGAACTTCCGCCAGCCCGGCGCTGGTCAGCAGCACACAAGCCACACCGCACGATGTCACCCAGATCGCCCAGCGCGGGCGCCACAGCAGCAATCCGAGTACGCAGGCTACCAGCCCTACCGAAAGCAACGCACTCCACATCGGTACCACGTCGTGCAGATTGATCTGCGCGCGATACGACAACAAGGCAGTCAGCGGCAACAGCACTAGACTTATCCACACCCACTCGCGCACCAGCCGTCGAAACAGGCGCTGGACCTGACTCGGCTCGCGGCTTTCGCGTCGACGCGGGCTATTCATGACAAACAGGGCAGGGGACAGTGAATGGTTTCATGGACCACAGGTCTGAGGACGTAGATCCGAAGAATCATAGCGGACGTCGACCGATGATGGACGGCTTACTTTTACCGCACAGGCCAGACCGTTATGGTTGCCGGCCACTGCCCAAGCAACAAGGAACCCACGCGTATGCGCGTTGCGATACTGGACGATGAACCTGCCGAACTGCGGCGGGTCGAGCAAACCCTGCAGCAAATGGCTGCGGAGGGAGACCAGCCTTGGTCGTTGCACAGCTTTGAACGGGGCGAGGACCTGCTGCGCCAATTGCGCCGGGACACTTTCGACCTGCTGATCCTCGACTGGCAACTGCCCGACCTGACCGGCCTGGCGCTGCTGCGCTGGACCCGCGAACACATGGAGTCGCCGCCCGCCGCGATCATGCTGACCAGCCGCGACGGCGAAAGCGATATCGTCCAGGCGCTGAACGCCGGTGCCGACGATTACGTCAGCAAACCGTTCCGCCCCAACGAGCTGAAAGCCCGAGTCGCCGCCGTACTGCGCCGGCACAGTCAGCAACGCAGCACCGCTGCCGAAGTCCTGACGTTCAATGACCTGACCTTCGACGATGCCGAACTGAGCGTCACCCGCGAGGGCAAGGCCGTGGTCATGACGGAGCGTGAATACCGCCTGGCACGCTGCCTGTTCAGTAACCTGGGTCGGCCGTTGTCGCGAGAGTACTTATACGAACGCTTCTGGCCCCACGAAGAAGTTGCGTCGTCACGGCCGCTGGATACGCACATCTACCGCTTGCGCAACAAACTGGGGCTGACGGCGGATCGCGGTTGGCAGTTGCTGACGATTTATGGGTATGGGTATCGGTTGGAGAGTGTATCTGCGACAGCTGCTGACAGCATGATGCAGTCGTAAGGTGAATCGACCAGTCAAACTGGTCGATATTTGGCAGCCCGAGAGTGTCAGTTGACCAAAGGTGCACGCCAGTCATCTGAACCCGTCGTGCCGCAAATTTCATGCGTCCAGATGATTTTACGATACGTGAAATGTACGTCTTCCAACTGTGTGAAGTGCGCCATATTCATATCTTGGCAATTCGGCATTCTGGAATTCACTTCCACAATAACGGCGTCTACCAATTCAATACTGAAAAAATGTTCTTGTTTACCTGAAGCGGAAGTTCGATACCAGGCAATATGACAATTGTCCAAGACTTCGCCACTGGTCAAGGCGCTGAATATCAACGGGGATGCCTTGTCGAAAACCTTGGTAACCATGAGCGGCTTATGCACCCGCTGACCGGTGGGTTGGCCGGATTGAGGGTCACGTGGAATGATGATTTGATGGCTGAAAGCTTGTACCAAAATCTGATCTTCGTGCCCTTCCTGGTAGGTATTACCCACTGAATCTGCTGTAAAAGCTCCAGCACTGATTAAACCTTGTCGATTACCATTGATCGTCAAATACGCAGGTGTTGGCATAACTAAGTTCCCTGTTTGATTCTAGACACTGACAATGCTTCACCTGTGCCGTAGGGCAGTTAGCGAAGCGGCTGTAAGATAAATAGAACCGATCCAGATATATGTAGGAAGAGTCTCTCCTCTACGAAGGGATAGTCTTAAAATTTGCAGGATTTAATCCAACAGGAAAGAACCAAAAAAAAGCCAGCGCATAGCGCTGGCTTTTTTATTCGTGCGTTAGCGATGGGACGATGGATCAGAAATCCAGGTTCGAAACCGCCAGCGCATTGCTCTCGATGAAGTCACGGCGAGGTTCGACCGCATCACCCATCAGGGTGTTGAAGATCTGGTCTGCGCCAATGGCGTCTTCGATGGTGACTTTCAGCATGCGGCGCACGCTTGGGTCCATGGTGGTTTCCCACAGCTGATCCGGGTTCATTTCACCCAGACCTTTGTAGCGCTGGATGGTGTGGCGCTTGGTGCTTTCGGCCATCAGCCAGTCGAGGGCTTCCTTGAACTCGGTGACGGCTTTCTTGCGCTCGCCACGCTGGATGTACGCGCCTTCGTCGAGCAGGGTGCTCAGTTGAGCGCCGAGGGTGACGACGGTTTTGTAGTCGTTGCTGCCGAAGAAGTCGCGGTTGAAGGTGACGTAGTTCGACAGGCCGTGGGAGATCAGCTCGACCTCTGGCAGCCAAACGCCACGTTCACGGTCTTCACGCAGGCTGGCCTTGTAGACCAGGCCCGACTTCTCGACGGTGCGCAGACGCACTTCGTACTGAGCCAGCCAGTCCTGCATCTTGGCGTGGTCGCCGAGCATTTCCAGGCTCACGGCCGGCAGGTAGATGAAGTGTTCGGTCAGTTCCTGCGGGTACAGGCGCGACAGACGCTTGAGGGTCTTCATCACCATGCGGAAGTCGTTGACCAGACGCTCGAGCGCTTCACCGGAAATGCCCGGAGCCTCTTCGTTCAGGTGCAGGCTCGCATCTTCCAGAGCCGACTGCGTCATGTACTCTTCCATGGCATCGTCGTCTTTGATGTATTGCTCTTGCTTGCCTTTCTTGACCTTGTACAGCGGCGGCTGGGCGATGTAGATGTAGCCGCGCTCGATCAGCTCCGGCAACTGACGGAAGAAGAAGGTCAGCAGCAGGGTACGGATGTGCGAACCGTCGACGTCAGCATCGGTCATGATGATGATGTTGTGATAGCGCAGCTTGTCGATGTTGTACTCTTCGCGACCGATACCGCAGCCGAGTGCAGTGATCAGCGTGCCCACTTCCTGGGACGAGATCATCTTGTCGAAGCGTGCTTTCTCGACGTTGAGGATCTTGCCCTTCAGCGGCAGGATCGCCTGGGTCTTGCGGTTACGTCCCTGCTTGGCAGAGCCGCCCGCGGAGTCACCTTCCACGAGGTACAGTTCGGACAGCGCAGGATCTTTTTCCTGGCAGTCAGCGAGCTTGCCCGGCAGGCCGGCGATGTCCAGCGCGCCTTTGCGGCGGGTCATCTCACGGGCCTTGCGCGCCGCTTCACGGGCACGGGCCGCGTCGATCATCTTGCCGACGACCAGCTTGGCTTCGTTCGGGTTTTCCAAAAGGAAGTCGGAGAAGTACTTGCCCATCTCCTGCTCGACCGCGGTCTTCACTTCGGAAGACACCAGCTTGTCTTTGGTCTGCGAGCTGAACTTCGGATCCGGCACTTTCACCGAAATGATCGCGGTCAGGCCTTCACGGGCATCGTCACCGGTGGTAGCGACTTTGTGCTTCTTCGCCAGACCTTCCTGCTCGATGTAATTGTTCAGGTTACGCGTCAGTGCGGAACGGAAACCCACCAAGTGAGTACCGCCGTCGCGCTGTGGAATGTTGTTGGTGAAGCACAACAGGTTCTCGTTGAAGCTGTCGTTCCACTGCAGGGCGATTTCCACGCCGATGCCGTCTTCACGCTGGATGTTGAAGTGGAACACCTGGTTGACCGCAGTCTTGTTGGTGTTCAGGTATTCAACGAACGCACGCAGGCCGCCTTCGTATTTGAACAGCTCTTCCTTGCCGCTGCGCTCATCCTTGAGGACGATGCCGACACCGGAGTTGAGGAAGGACAGTTCACGAATGCGCTTGGCCAGGATGTCCCAGCTGAAGTGAATGTTCTTGAAGGTTTCGCTGGAAGCCTTGAAGTGGATCTGGGTACCGGTGGTTTCGCTGTCGCCAACGATCGCCATCGGTGCCTGAGGTACGCCGTGGACGTAGGTCTGTTCCCAGATCTTGCCGCTGCGGCGTACGGTCAATACCAGCTCTTCGGACAGGGCGTTCACGACCGATACACCTACACCGTGCAGACCGCCGGATACCTTGTAGGAGTTATCGTCGAACTTACCGCCAGCGTGGAGGACGGTCATGATGACCTCGGCGGCGGAAACGCCTTCCTCTTTGTGCACGTCTACCGGGATGCCACGGCCGTTGTCTTTAACGGTGATGGACTCATCCGGGTGGATGATGATGCTGATGTCGTCGCAGTGGCCGGCGAGGGCTTCGTCGATCGAGTTGTCGACCACCTCGAACACCATGTGGTGCAGACCGCTGCCATCGTCGGTGTCACCAATGTACATACCGGGACGTTTGCGTACGGCATCCAGGCCTTTCAGCACTTTAATGCTCGTTGAGTCGTACGTATTTTCTTCGCTCAATGCCTTCACTCCCGATGGTCGTGGGTCTGGGTGATACGGCCCTGTTCCACGTGGAACAGAGCGACTGGCGTTTCCGTCTGCCAGCCTTCCCTCAATAATTCGTGATCTACACAGGTGATGAAAACCTGGCAGCGTAAGTCTTCCAGCAAGCGGCACAGCGCGCGACGGTGGCTCTCGTCCAGCTCGGACGGCAAGTCATCCACCAGATAAATACACTGGCCGCGTCGGGCCTGGCTCACCAGATGCCCTTGGGCAATTCGCAAAGCACAGACCACCAGCTTCTGCTGACCCCGGGACAAGATGTCCGCGGCGTTGTGCGCGCCCAATCTAAGGCGCAAGTCAGCGCGTTGCGGTCCGGCCTGGGTATGACCCATTTGCTGGTCCCGTTGCACGGACCCAGCCAATACGGCACTCAATTCCCGGTCCTTGTCCCAGCCTCGGTAATAGCTGAGCGTCAAACCTTCAAGCTCAACCAGTTCGCTCAAGGTTTGTTCAAAGACTGGTTTCAAGGCTTTGATGTAAGCGCGGCGGTATTCATCGATTTCAGCGCTGGCCTGGCACAGTTCCCTGTCCCAAACCGCTTGCGAAACGGCGTCAAGTGTACCATGCCGCAGCCAGGAGTTTCTCTGGCGCAAGGCCTTCTGCAAACGCTGCCAGGTCGCCATGAAACGCGGTTCGACGTGGAACACACCCCAATCGAGAAACTGCCGGCGAATCTTCGGCGCACCTTCGAGCAGGCGGAAGCTGTCGGGGTTGATCAGTTGCAACGGCAGGATCTCGGCCAGTTGCGCAGCGCTGCGGGCGTTCTGCCCGTCGATGCGGATCTGGAACTCGCCCTGACGGTCGCGAGATATCCCCAGTGCACTGTGGCCACCCTCGGCCAGTTCGACCTGACCGAACACGGTGCAGGCAAGTTGCTCGTACTGGATAACCGGCAACAGCCGCGTGCTACGAAACGAACGGGCAAGCCCCAGCAGATGAATGGCTTCCAGAACACTGGTTTTGCCGCTGCCGTTGGCGCCGTAAAGAATGTTGATGCGGGGGGAGGGGGAGAAGGTCACCGGGTGCAGATTACGCACCGCGGTGACCGAAACACGACTTAAGGACATCCAGGATCAGCTGATTACAGACGCATCGGCATGACAACATAAGCCGAGTCGTCATTGTCGGACTCTTGCACCAGCGCACTGCTGTTGGAGTCGGACAGGATCAGGCGCACCTGTTCGGTGGTCATCACGCCCAGCACGTCGAGCAGGTAGCTCACGTTGAAGCCGATTTCCAGCGAACCGCCGTTGTATTCAACGCCCACTTCTTCTTCCGCTTCTTCCTGCTCCGGGTTGTTGGCCTGGATCTTCAACTGACCGCTGGCCAGTTGCAGACGAATACCGCGGTACTTCTCGTTGGACAGGATCGCGGTACGGCTGAACGCTTCACGCAGGGCCTGACGATCGCCCAGTACCAGCTTGTCGCCACCCTTCGGCAGAACGCGCTCGTAGTCCGGGAACTTGCCGTCGACCAGCTTCGAGGTGAAGGTGAATTCGCCGGTGGTGGCGCGGATGTGATGCTGACCCAGAACGATGCTGACGTTGCCATCCGGCTCGGTGAGCAGCCGCGCCAGTTCCAGAATGCCTTTGCGCGGCACGATCACCTGGTGACGATCCGGCTGACCGATATCGGCCTGCATCGAGCACATGGCCAGACGGTGACCGTCGGTAGCCACGGCGCGGATCACACCGGCCGAGACTTCCAGGAGCATGCCGTTGAGGTAGTAGCGCACGTCCTGCTGGGCCATGGCGAAGCTGGTGCGTTCGATCAGACGACGCAGTTTGCTTTGCTCCAGGCTGCAGGTCAGGGAACCCGGGCCTTCTTCAACCGTCGGGAAATCGTTGGCCGGCAGGGTCGACAGGGTGAAACGGCTGCGACCGGCCTTCACGACCAGCTTCTGCTCATCGACCTTGATGTCGATCAGCGCGTCGTTGGGCAGACTCTTGCAGATGTCCATCAGCTTGCGCGCAGGCACGGTGATGGAACCGGTTTCGGCCGGCTCTTCGAGTTGCACGCGACCGACCAGCTCGACTTCCAGGTCGGTACCGGTCAGCGACAGTTGCTGGCCGTCGACGACCAACAGCACGTTGGACAGTACCGGCAAGGTCTGTCGGCGCTCGACGACGCCTGCGACCAGTTGCAGGGGTTTCAACAGGGCTTCGCGTTGAATGGTGAAATGCATGGTCTAGTCCCTTGCCTTAATAAGCTGCGCTGGTGTTCATCAAGTGGTCAGTGTACGCAGCAGGTTCTTGTAGTCCTCGCGGATGTCCGCGTCGGATTCCTTAAGTTCGTTGATCTTGCGGCAGGCGTGCAACACCGTCGTGTGGTCGCGACCACCAAACACATCGCCGATTTCCGGCAGGCTATGGTTGGTCAGTTCCTTGGACAGCGCCATGGCCACCTGACGCGGACGTGCCACCGAGCGCGAACGGCGCTTGGACAGCAGGTCGGAGATCTTGATCTTGTAGTACTCGGCGACGGTGCGCTGAATGTTATCCACAGAGACCAGTTTGTCCTGCAGTGCCAACAAGTCTTTCAGGGATTCGCGGATCAACTCGATGGTGATGTCGCGGCCCATGAAGTGCGAGTGGGCGATCACGCGTTTCAGCGCGCCTTCCAGCTCACGGACGTTGGAACGAATTCGTTGAGCAATGAAGAACGCCGCGTCGTGAGGCAACTCGACTTTGGCCTGGTCGGCCTTCTTCATCAAGATCGCCACGCGGGTTTCCAGCTCCGGCGGCTCGACGGCAACCGTCAGGCCCCAGCCGAAGCGGGATTTGAGGCGCTCTTCAAGGCCTTCGATTTCTTTCGGGTAGCGGTCACTGGTGAGAATGACCTGCTGGCCCCCTTCAAGCAGGGCGTTGAAGGTGTGGAAAAACTCTTCCTGGGAACGCTCTTTACGGGCGAAGAACTGAATGTCGTCGATCAACAGAGCGTCCACCGAACGGTAGAAACGCTTGAACTCGTTAATCGCGTTCAGCTGCAACGCCTTGACCATGTCAGCCACGAAACGCTCGGAATGCAGGTACACGACCTTGGCATTCGGGTTCTTCTTTAATAGATGGTTACCCACTGCGTGCATCAAGTGGGTTTTACCCAGGCCGACGCCGCCATAAAGGAACAGCGGGTTGTAACCGTGCTTGGGATTGTCCGCCACCTGCCAGGCCGCCGCCCGGGCGAGCTGGTTGGACTTGCCTTCGACAAAATTCTCAAAGGTGAAGGTGCGGTTCAGGTAACTGGTGTGCTTGAGCGCGCCTTCGACCTGCACCGTGCGCTGTTCGGCGCGAACCGGGGCTTGTTGCGAGGCCGCACCGGCCATCGGGTCAAAGCTGTCGCGGGACGGCTCTTCGCTGACTTCCTCGGTTTTCTGCGTCGAGCGCTTGGCCGGGGCTGCACTTGGAGCGGGGGCTGGGGCACTGGCCGGCGCGGTATGGGCCTGAGCCTGAGACACCTGTGCAGCAGCCAACGGCGCGTTCGGCGCGGCACGCGGTGCCGAGCTGCGTTTGCTGCCTATTAATAAGGAAAGCGCTGGCGCCATGCCGTTGCCGTGCTCATCCAGCAGTTCAAGGACGCGACCGAGGTACTTTTCGTTGACCCAGTCCAGCACAAAACGGTTCGGTGCGTAGACGCGCAACTCGTCGCCTTCGGCTTCGACCTGTAGTGGACGGATCCAGGTGTTGAATTGTTGGGCAGGCAGCTCCTCGCGCAAAAGCTCCACGCACTGCTGCCAAAGTTCCACTGACACGGATATCCCCTAAGTTGAAAGCCGGTGAGGCAAAAACAAGCGGCCATTGTAACGGCGAGCCGTCCACTTATCCACATGCAGGTTGTGGGGTGAGCATGATTAATCAATGCGTTAACCGGTAAAAAGGCGACCAACGGTGTGTGCATAAGCTCTGTGGATAACCACCTCTGAGGGCACTGGACAACTGGGGGTGGAACTCGGTGGATAACCAGCCTGTGGATAACAAGCCATTCCACACACAGGTTATCCGACAGCGCAGCACAGGCTGAACACGGTTTTCCACTGTAGTTGTCATTCTCTGTACATCACGCTCTACAAGGGCTGAAGATGGTTATCCACAGAAGATGGCTGCCCTAGCTTTTACAAGCTTTACAGAAAAGCTTTAAATAATTCCCTTCTTTATTTTTATGTCTGGCAAACAGGATTTCGCTTCCGCAAGCTCCAGAGATCTATTTATAAGGAAACGCTGGTTGGAAATTGACCTGAAGGCTTGCTTTCTCTAGAATCCCCGGTCTCTTAAAACGGGGGCCATTCCGGCCCGTTGTGGACGAACCAGGTAACACGACATGAAACGTACTTTCCAACCAAGCACTATCAAACGCGCTCGTACCCACGGTTTCCGTGCTCGCATGGCTACCAAGAACGGTCGCGCTGTCCTGTCGCGTCGTCGCGCCAAAGGTCGTGCGCGTCTGGCAGTTTGATAATCCGGTACTGGAGGTGAGTCAGGACTTCAGTCGGGAAAAGCGTCTGCTTACCCCCCGGCATTTCAAGGCAGTCTTTGACTCCCCTACCGGCAAGGTTCCGGGGAAAAATCTCCTGCTCCTTGCGCGCAACAACGACCTTGATCACCCCCGTCTCGGGCTGGTTATCGGGAAAAAGAGCGTAAAGCTCTCCGTCGAGCGCAATCGCCTCAAACGTCTGATGCGCGAATCGTTCCGTCTGCACCAGGATGCTCTGGTCGGCTGGGACATCGTTATCGTCGCGCGCAAAGGTTTGGGCGACGTAGAAAACCCCGAATTGATTCAGCATTTCGGCAAACTCTGGAAGCGTCTGGCCCGTAACAAGCCAGTTCCAGCGGTCAAAACCGAAACTGTAGGGGTAGACAGTCCAGATGCGTAAACTGGCACTCGTTCCGATCCAGTTTTATCGCTACGCCATTAGTCCTTTGATGGCCAGTCACTGTCGTTTCTACCCCAGTTGTTCTTGCTACGCGTATGAAGCCATCGAAAATCATGGCCTTCTGCGCGGTGGCTGGCTGACCTTTCGTCGTTTAGGTCGCTGTCATCCGTGGAATCCCGGTGGTTATGACCCGGTTCCACCTATCCCTACCTCCCGTTCTTCTTCGATGGCCGAGTAATCATGGATATCAAACGCACGATCCTGATCGTCGCCCTGGCAATCGTGTCCTACGTTATGGTTCTTAAATGGAACCAGGACTATGGCCAGGCTGCCCTGCCGACTCAGAATGTTGCTTCCAGTACGACTGCATCCGGTTTGCCGGACACCGTTCCTGGCAATAACGCTTCCGCCAGTGACGATATTCCGCGTGCCGCCAGCGATACCAGCGCACCTGTGGAAACTCCGGTCGCTGCCAGCAAGGATCTGATCCAGGTCAAAACCGACGTGCTCGATCTGGCGATCGATCCACAGGGCGGTGACGTTGCTCAACTGACTTTGCCACTGTATCCACGTCGTCAGGATCGTCCTGATGTGCCGTTTCAGCTGTTCGACAACGGCGGCGAGCGTACTTATCTGGCACAAAGCGGCCTGATCGGCACCAACGGTCCGGACGCTAGCCCGGCCGGTCGTCCGGTTTACGCCTCGGAGAAGAAAAGTTATCAACTGGCTGACGGTCAGGACCAACTGGTCGTCGACCTGAAGTTCAGCAAGGACGGCGTCAACTACATCAAGCGTTTCACCCTGAAACGCGGCCTGTATGACGTGACCGTGACCTACCTTGTGGATAACCAGAGCGCGCAGCCTTGGTCGGGTTCGATGTTCGCCCAACTGAAGCGCGATGCAAGTGCCGACCCTTCGTCGACCACTGCCACCGGCACCGCGACTTACCTGGGCGCAGCCCTGTGGACAAGTTCCGAGCCGTACAAGAAAGTGTCCATGAAAGACATGGACAAAGGTCAGCTCAAGGAAACCGTCATCGGTGGCTGGGTAGCCTGGCTGCAACACTACTTCGTGACTGCATGGGTTGCGCCGAAGGGCGAAAACAACATCGTTCAGACGCGTAAGGACAGCAAGGGCAACTACATCATCGGTTACACCGGTCCTTCATTGACCGCTGCACCGGGCGCGAAAGTTGAAACCAGCGCCATTCTGTACGCCGGTCCGAAAAGCCAGGCTGTACTGAAACAGTTGTCCCCAGGTCTGGAACTGACCGTCGACTACGGCATTCTGTGGTTCATCGCCCAGCCAATCTTCTGGTTGCTGCAACACATCCACGCGATTGTGGGTAACTGGGGCTGGTCGATCATCTTCCTGACCATGCTGATCAAAGGGATCTTCTTCCCGCTGTCGGCTGCCAGCTACAAATCCATGGCGCGCATGCGTGCCGTTGCGCCGAAACTGGCTGCACTGAAAGAGCAACATGGCGATGACCGGCAGAAAATGTCGCAAGCCATGATGGAGCTGTACAAGAAAGAGAAGATCAACCCGCTGGGCGGCTGCTTGCCGATCCTCGTGCAGATGCCGGTTTTCCTTTCGCTGTACTGGGTTCTGCTGGAAAGCGTGGAAATGCGCCAGGCGCCGTTCATGCTGTGGATCACTGACCTGTCGATCAAAGATCCGTTCTTCATCCTGCCGATCATCATGGGCGCGACCATGTTCATCCAGCAGCGTCTGAACCCGACTCCACCGGATCCGATGCAGGCGAAGGTCATGAAAATGATGCCAATCATCTTCACCTTCTTCTTCCTCTGGTTCCCTGCAGGTCTGGTGCTGTACTGGGTTGTGAACAACTGCCTGTCGATTGCCCAACAGTGGTACATCACGCGTAAGATCGAAGCGGCGACGAAAAAAGCCGAGGCGTAACTTACTCTGTGGATAACACCACTCAAAACGCCCCCTAGTGGGGCGTTTTGCTATCTGCCACTTTTGTCTGGATTCCGGTTTATGAGCGCACCTCGTGAAACCATCGCCGCTGTCGCCACCGCTCAAGGTCGCGGCGGTGTCGGCATCGTCCGTATTTCCGGGCCGTTGGCCAGCGCTGCGGCCAACGCCATCAGCGGCCGTGAACTGAAACCGCGTTACGCGCATTACGGTCCGTTTTTCAGTGCTGATCAGCAGGTGCTGGACGAAGGTCTGGCCCTGTATTTCCCGGGACCGAATTCGTTTACTGGCGAAGACGTGCTTGAACTGCAGGGGCACGGTGGCCCGATCGTCCTCGATATGCTGCTCAAGCGTTGCCTGGAACTGGGTTGCCGTCTGGCCCGCCCGGGTGAATTCAGCGAGCGCGCGTTCCTCAACGACAAACTCGACCTGGCTCAGGCCGAGGCAATCGCCGACCTGATCGAGGCCAGTTCTGCACAGGCTGCACGCAATGCTCTGCGCTCCTTGCAAGGCGCGTTTTCCCAGCGTGTGCATAATCTCACCGAACAACTGATCGGCCTGCGCATCTACGTCGAAGCCGCCATCGACTTCCCGGAAGAGGAAATCGACTTCCTCGCCGATGGCCACGTGCTGAGCATGCTCGACAAGGTACGTGAAGAGTTATCCACCGTGCTGCGTGAAGCCGGGCAGGGTGCCTTGTTGCGTGATGGCATGACGGTGGTGATTGCCGGTCGTCCGAATGCCGGCAAGTCCAGTCTGTTGAATGCCCTGGCCGGCCGCGAAGCCGCGATCGTCACCGAGATTGCCGGCACCACCCGGGATATCCTGCGCGAACATATCCACATCGACGGCATGCCGTTGCACGTTGTAGATACCGCCGGTCTGCGCGACACCGACGATCATGTGGAAAAGATCGGCGTCGAGCGTGCATTGAAAGCGATTACTGAAGCGGATCGGGTGCTGCTGGTAGTCGATGCCACCGCGCCGGAAGCTACAGATCCGTTTGCCCTATGGCCGGAATTCCTCGAAACCCGGCCGGATCCGGCCAAAGTCACCTTGATCCGCAACAAGGCTGACCTGACGGGTGAAGCAATCGCTCTGGAAGTCAGCGACGATGGCCACGTGACCATCAGCCTCAGCGCCAAATCCGCTGGCGAAGGGCTGGAATTGCTGCGCGAACACCTCAAGGCCTGCATGGGCTATGAGCAAACCTCGGAAAGCAGCTTCAGTGCCCGTCGCCGTCATCTGGAGGCTCTGCGCCATGCCAGTGCAGCGCTGGAACATGGTCGCGCACAGCTGACGTTGGCCGGCGCCGGTGAGCTGCTGGCCGAGGATTTACGTCAGGCCCAGCACTCTCTGGGAGAAATCACCGGGGCATTCAGCTCCGATGATCTGCTTGGCCGGATCTTTTCCAGCTTCTGCATCGGTAAATGACCAAAGGGGCTGCGGACAATTTATCCACAGCCCCTTGGTTTCACCAGTTGTAAGACACCGTACCGAGTAAGGTGCGATCTTCACCCCAATAGCAACGGCCAGCATCGTTGCATCCCGACACATATTCCCTGTCGAACAGGTTCTTGGCGTTCAGGTCGACGCTCCAGTGCGTGTCGATCTGATAACCGATCGCCGCATCTACCAACGTGACGTCGCCGGCGTCCAGCTTGCCGTACAGCGAAGGCGAGGTGTAGGCGAAGGCACTGTCGAAGTAACGCACGCCGCCACCCACGTACAAACCTTTCAAATCGCCATCGAGGAAACGGTACTTGGTCCAGACCGACGCCTGATTACGCGGCACGCCGGTCATCTGGTGGCCTTTGACCAACGAGGTCGCCGCGTCCTTGGTAATCCGCGCGTCGGTGTAGGTGTACGCCGCTGTCACATTGAGGTTCTGGGTCAGATTGCTGTTGAGTTCCAGTTCCACGCCTTTGGAACGGCTTTCGCCGACCTGGCGGTAGGTCGACGTGGTCGAGTCGAAGTAGGTGTCGTCCTTTTTGCGCAGGTCATACACCGACGCGGTGAACGCGGTATCCCAGCCGATCGGTTCGTACTTGAGGCCCACTTCGTATTGGCTGCTGGTGATCGGATCAAGCGGCGCGCCGGCATTGGATATCTGCTGCACCGGCACGAACGAGGTGGAATAGCTGACATACGGCGTCATGCCGTTGTCGAACTGGTACATCACGCCGCCCTGGTAGGTGAACTTCTTGTCCTCGGAACTGATGTTGCTGCCCTTGGCCACCTTGTCGCGGAAGTCACTGTCGACCCAGTCCTGACGACCGCCAAGCAGGAACAGCCAGTGGTCATACTTGCTCTGGAGCTGTGCATAAACACCTTTCATCTGCTGCTCAAGCAAGGTGTTCTGCACCGCAATCGGTGTAGTCGGATCGCGCAAGTAAACCGGGTTGTAGATATCGATTGGCCCGACGATGCCGGCATTCCAGTCCTGATTGAACGAAGTGCGGTCGTAGCTGGCGCCGAACAGCACGGTGTTTTCCAGCTCGCCGACCTGGAATCTGCCTTCCAGTTGGTTATCCAGCGAATACACCATGGATTTGTTGAAGCGATCGTACGCGGTCATGTTCAGGCGCGTGCCGAAGCCTGCGTTATTGAGGTTGCCCGGCCAGGTTTCATGGCGGGTGATCCGCGACTGCATGTAGCGCGAGTTCTGGCGGAACTGCCAGTCATCGTTGAAGGAATGGCTGAACTCATAACCGGTGCTCCAGGTTTCCCGTTCGAAGGTGTTCCAGTCCGAATCGCCAAGCATGGTGCCTTTGGATAGCTTGCCGTTGGGATTGCTCAGCAATGTGCCGGCCGCCGGCAGACCCAGTTCCATATTGGTGTGATCTTTCTGGTAGTTGGCCAACAGGGTCAGGGTGTTGAAGTCGTCGAAATTCAGGGTCAGCGACGGGGCGATGTAAATGCGGTCATCCGGTACGTGATCGGTCTGGGTGTCTGACTTGCGTCCGAGCATCACCACTCGTCCCAACACATTGCCGCTGTCGTTGAGCGGCCCGGACACATCGATGCCAATCTGCCGGCGATTATTCGAGCCATAACCCAGTTGCACTTCGCCGCGTGGAGCTGCGGTCGGCCGCTTGCTCACCAGATTCACCAGGCCGCCCGGGGCGTTTTCCCCATAGAGCAAGGACGATGGTCCGCGGAAAATTTCCACTCGTTCAAGTCCGTAAGGCTCGGTGCTGGTGTCATAGCGGTTACCTTGCACACGTAGGCCATCGCGCAGCAGGCCGTAGCCGTAATCGGTCGCGTTGAAACCTCGAATGAAAAACAGATCGCCGGCCAGACTGTCGCCCGCTGCAAACGGTGGGGCGAAGATGCCGGGAACGTAGCCGAGTACCTCGGTGAGCGTCTGAGATTTCTGATCTTTCATGCGCTGTGCGGTGACGACTGACACCGAACGTGGTGTTTCCGACAACGGCGTGCTGGTTTTCGTACCGATCCGGCTGTTCTGCGCCTTGTAGCCGACGTCGGCGGCATAATCCAGATCCATCGGGTTGGCGAGCTGGCCATTGATGTTGGTCGGTGCCAGTTCCAGCGAGTCACCAGTCGGCAGCGCCTGCAGAATGTAGCTGCCCGGCGCCTGAGGTACGGCTTGCAGACCGGAGCCTTGCAGCAGTTGGGCGAATCCCTGTTCGACGGTGAAGTTGCCGTTCAGTCCGGTACTGCGTAAACGGTTGGTCTGCTGCGGCGAGAACGACAGAATCACGTTTGCAGTGGAGGCGAATTGGCTCAAAGCATTGTCCAGCGGGCCGGCAGCAATGGTGTAGCGCTGCGCGACCGTTGCCGCGAAGGCGTTATGGGTCATTGCCAGGCAGGACGCGGCACTGGTCATCAGTAGGCTGTAGGCAATGCAGTGGTGGGAAAAACGCTGACGGAACGTGGGAAGACGCATGTGTGGATAAGCCCTGAAGGTGGCGAAGAGCCGCGTTTATCGCGATTACCTGTAGGGCCGGGTCAGGACAAAAAAAGATAACCCTGCTTTCGATTTTTTTCCCCAGGAGATTTTCAATCAGACGCTATGGCTGATCGAGACCCAGTAACGGGTGAAGTAGCGGACGTTGATCGGTAACGAGGCCTGAAGATTGGCCAGCACAGCATCGGTGGAATCGAGCCGAAAGGTGCCGGATACGCGTAGATCCCGGGCACGACTATCGCAGTGCAGAACACCGCTGCGATAACGCCCCAGCTCTTCGATTACCTCGCCCAGCCGCGCATCCAGCACGATCAGCTGGCCGTTGGTCCAGGCTACTGCCGAGGATTTAAAGGGGTAAAGGACCCCGATATGCCGACTATCGAAATCCGCACCTTCGCCTGCTTTCAGGATCATCGCGCTCGTTGATTGGTCAGCGGGTTGCACGCTGACCCGATCTTCCAGCACGCCGACCCGCGTTGAGCCCGACAACTTATGCACAGAAAAACGGGTACCCAACGCTTGAATTCGGCCATCCCCGGTTTCGACCAAAAACGGCCGCTGATCGCCGAGCTTGCCGGTCTGAATGAGGATTTCACCCGAGCGCAAACGAATCAGCCGTTGCGTTGCGTCGAAAGACACATCGATGGCCGTATCGGTATTGAGCTGGATCTGGCTGCCATCCGCCAATGAGATGTTGCGACGCTGGCCAACGCCGGTTTTGTAATCAGCCCAGGCATTTCCAAGGGAGGTATGTTGTTGGGCGTTCCAGCCAAGGATCCCCGTCCCTGTCGCGAGCAGTAATAATTTCAGGATCTGGCGCCTTTGTTGGCCGCTATTCAGTGCGCGACGTTTCAAATCCAGCGGCAAAATGCCGAGCTGACGCTGCAGTTGTTCCATCTGGTTCCAGGCCGCCAGATGCGCTGGATCGCTATCTATCCACAGCTGCCAGGCTTTTTGATCGGCGAGGGTCGGCGGATCGGCCTGAAACTGCACGTACCAACTGGCAGCCGCTTCGAAAACCTTGCGGTTCGGTGCAGTGGGCATCAACGCTGCGCCATGATCAGGGCACATTCCGTCAGGGCGCGGATCATGTGCTTCTTTACTGTGGTCAGGGAAACCTGCAACTGCACAGCGATCTGTTGATAAGTCAGACCGTCGATCTGCGAAAGCATGAAGATCTTCTGGGTTCGCGCGCCCAGACCGGCCAAGGCTTTATCCACAGCGATCAGGGTTTCGATGATCAGCGCCTTGTCTTCTTCGCTGATGGCGGTGGCTTCTGGTCGAGCAGCCAAGGTCTGCAAGTAGGCAACTTCGATGGCCTGTCTTCGATAGCGATCAATGACGAGGCCGCGTGCAATGGTCGCCAGATAATCCCGCGGTTCGCGAATCTGCGACGCATTACGTGCCGCGAGGATCCGCACGAAAGTGTCATGCGCGACATCGGCAGCATCGCAGGCGTCATGCAGTTTGCCCTTGAGCCATCCATACAGCCACGAATGGTGTTGCTCGTAGATTTGCTCGATCGCAGCATGATGGGCGGGTAGGGACATGGGAGAAACTGACGAGTTAATGATAATGGCTATTATTAGCCTCTGTTACGTTCTCTCACAATAGCCCTGTCACATCCCCCTATCGACTTCATGCTCGTCTCCGATCTCTCGGTGGCGTTTTACTGCGTCCTGAAAAAACCGTCTGGTTGAATTTCTGTGGATTAAGCCCTGTGAATAACCGCCTCTGAGGTCAGTTGATAACAGGGCGTGAAAACTGGATATAACTGCCTCTGTGGATAACCACCCCATTCATCCACAGGCTTAAACCGGTTATCCAAGGGCCTCCCGAGGACCTGATAACAGGGTTTTGAAACTCTGTACACATTGAATAATAAGGCCTGCAGCAATCTATCCACAGAAAAGTAGGTCAGTAAGAATAAGCATTAAAACAAAGGTTTTATAAATTTCTCTCTTTTTTATTCTTTTAACCTCGAGTTCTCCACAGCTGGTTAAATTTTGTGCAAAGGGTTCTTTAGGAAGGGCGAAGTCCCTATACTTGTCGACCAGGTCCAGAAACCTGATCTCAAACTATTCCTGAATACCTACTTAAGCAGGCACGAGGTGCGTGGTGGATTTCCCTTCCCGTTTTGAAGTGATCGTCATCGGCGGCGGTCATGCCGGTACCGAGGCAGCACTGGCCTCAGCACGTATGGGGGCAAAAACCCTGTTGCTGACGCATAACGTGGAAACCCTCGGTGCCATGAGCTGCAACCCGGCCATCGGTGGCATTGGCAAAAGCCATTTGGTCAAGGAAATTGACGCCCTCGGCGGCGCGATGGCCATGGCTACCGATCTGGGCGGCATCCAGTTTCGCGTATTGAACAGCCGCAAAGGTCCGGCCGTACGGGCCACCCGTGCGCAAGCCGACCGTATTCTGTACAAGGCCGCTGTCCGCGAAATTCTGGAAAACCAACCGAACCTGTGGATATTTCAACAGGCCGCTGACGACCTGATCGTCGAGCAGGACCAGGTACGCGGTGTTGTCACGCAAATGGGTCTGCGGTTCTTCGCCGATTCCGTGGTGTTGACCACTGGTACGTTCCTCGGTGGACTTATCCACATCGGTTTGCAGAATTTCTCCGGCGGTCGTGCCGGTGACCCGCCGTCGATTGCCCTGGCACATCGTCTGCGTGAACTGCCGCTGCGTGTCGGTCGCCTGAAAACCGGTACGCCACCGCGCATCGATGGCAAATCTGTGGATTTCTCGGTCATGACCGAGCAACCGGGCGATACGCCGATCCCGGTCATGTCGTTCATGGGCAACAAGGAACAACATCCGCGCCAGGTCAGTTGCTGGATTACCCATACCAACGCCCGCACCCACGAAATCATCGCGGCGAACCTCGATCGTTCGCCGATGTATTCCGCTGCCGGCGAAATCGAGGGCATCGGTCCGCGCTACTGCCCGTCGATCGAAGACAAGATTCATCGCTTTGCCGACAAGGAAAGCCATCAGGTGTTCATCGAGCCGGAAGGCCTGACCACCCATGAGCTGTACCCGAACGGAATATCCACAAGCTTGCCGTTCGACGTGCAATTGCAGATCGTGCAATCGATCCGCGGCATGGAAAACGCGCACATCGTGCGTCCGGGGTATGCGATCGAGTACGACTACTTCGACCCGCGCGATCTGAAGTACAGCCTGGAAACCAAAGTCATCGGCGGTCTGTTCTTCGCTGGCCAGATCAACGGCACCACCGGTTACGAAGAAGCCGGTGCGCAAGGTTTGCTCGCCGGGGCCAACGCCGCATTGCGTGCGAAGGGCAAAGAAGCCTGGTGCCCGCGTCGCGATGAGGCGTACATCGGTGTGCTGGTCGACGACCTGATCACCCTCGGCACCCAAGAGCCGTACCGCATGTTCACTTCCCGTGCCGAGTACCGCCTGATCCTGCGTGAAGACAACGCCGACCTGCGTCTGACCGAAAAAGGTCGCGAGCTGGGTCTGGTCGATGACGCGCGATGGGCGGCGTTCTGCAAGAAACGCGAAAGCATCGAACTCGAAGAGCAGCGCCTGAAAAGCACCTGGGTTCGCCCGGGCACTCAGCAAGGCGATGCGATTGCGGAAAAATTCGGCACGCCGCTGACTCACGAATACAACTTGCTCAACCTCTTGAGTCGTCCGGAAATCGACTACGCTGGTCTGGTCGAAGTGACCGGGCAGGGCGCCGAAGATCCACAGGTCGCCGAACAAGTCGAGATCAAGACCAAGTACGCCGGTTACATCGACCGTCAACAGGATGAAATCGCCCGTCTGCGCGCCAGTGAAGACACGAAACTGCCTGTGGATATCGATTACACCAACATTTCCGGTCTCTCCAAGGAGATCCAGAGCAAGCTCGGTGCGACGCGTCCGGAGACGCTCGGTCAGGCTTCGCGGATCCCGGGCGTGACCCCGGCGGCGATTTCGCTGTTGATGATTCATTTGAAAAAACGCGGCGCGGGCCGTCAGTTGGAGCAAAGCGCTTGAGTTCTAAGGTCACTTCGCAACACGCCGAAGAGTTATCCACAGGAGCCCGCGCGCTCGAGGTCAATCTCACTGAAACCCAGCACGAATTGCTGCTGGGTTATCTGGCCCTGTTGATCAAATGGAACCAGGCCTACAACCTGACAGCGGTGCGCGATCCCGATGAAATGGTTTCGCGGCATCTGCTCGATAGCTTGAGCGTGATGTCGTTCATCGAAAACGGCCGTTGGCTCGACGTTGGCAGTGGCGGCGGCATGCCCGGCATTCCGCTGGCGATCCTGTATCCGGACTCGCAAGTCACCTGTCTGGACAGCAACGGCAAGAAAACCCGCTTCCTGACTCAGGTCAAACTCGAACTCAAACTGGATAACCTGCAAGTTATCCACAGCCGCGTCGAAGCGTTCCAGCCTGCCCAGCCATTCAACGGGATCATTTCCCGGGCGTTCAGCAGCATGGAAAACTTCACCAACTGGACTCGCCACCTCGGCGATGCCGACACGCGCTGGCTGGCAATGAAGGGCGTTCATCCGGCCGATGAGCTGGTAGCATTGCCGGCAGACTTCAAACTCGATAGCGAACACGCCCTGGCCGTACCCGGTTGCCAAGGCCAACGCCATCTGCTGATACTGCGCCGCACGGCATGATTGGGAACACAAGCAAGAATGGCTAAGGTATTCGCGATAGCGAACCAGAAGGGTGGTGTGGGCAAGACCACCACCTGCATCAACCTCGCAGCATCCCTGGTCGCGACCAAGCGCCGGGTGCTGTTGATCGATCTCGATCCACAGGGCAACGCCACCATGGGTAGCGGTGTGGATAAACATGGCCTGGAAAACTCGGTCTACGACCTGCTGATCGGCGAATGCGATCTGGCACAGGCCATGCACTACTCCGAGCACGGCGGTTATCAATTGCTGCCGGCCAACCGCGACCTGACCGCGGCCGAAGTGGTGCTGCTGGAAATGCAGATGAAGGAAAGCCGTCTGCGCAGCGCGCTGGCGCCGATCCGTGAAAATTACGATTACATTCTGATCGACTGCCCGCCGTCGCTGTCGATGCTCACCCTGAACGCACTGGTTGCCGCTGACGGGGTGATTATCCCCATGCAGTGCGAGTACTTTGCGCTCGAAGGCTTGAGCGACCTTGTGGATAACATCAAGCGCATTGCCGAACTGCTGAACCCGAACCTCAAGGTCGAAGGTCTGCTGCGCACCATGTACGACCCGCGGCTGAGCCTGATGAACGATGTTTCGGCGCAGCTCAAGGAACACTTTGGCGAACAGCTGTACGACACGGTGATCCCGCGCAACATTCGTCTGGCCGAAGCGCCGAGCTACGGTATGCCGGCATTGGCCTACGACAAGCAATCGCGCGGCGCGCTGGCCTACCTGGCCCTGGCGGGCGAGATGGTTCGCCGTCAGCGCAAAAATTCACGCATCGCCGCTGCCCAGCCAACTTAAGGAATCCCCATGGCCGTCAAGAAACGAGGTCTCGGACGTGGACTGGATGCACTGCTGAGTGGTCCGACCGTCAGCGCGCTGGAAGAACAGGCGGCGCAGGCCGATACCCGTGAACTGCAACACCTGCCGCTGGATCTGCTGCAGCGTGGCAAATACCAGCCACGCCGTGACATGGATCCACAGGCGCTGGAAGAGCTGGCGCAGTCGATCAAGGCGCAAGGCGTGATGCAGCCGATCGTGGTGCGCCCGATTGGCGGTGGCCGCTTCGAAATCATCGCCGGTGAGCGCCGCTGGCGCGCCAGCCAGCAGGCCGGCCAGGAAACCATCCCGGCGATGGTCCGTGATGTGCCGGACGAGACCGCGATCGCCATTGCGCTGATCGAGAACATCCAGCGTGAAGACCTGAACCCGATCGAAGAAGCCGTCGCCTTGCAGCGTCTGCAGCAGGAATTCCAGCTCACCCAACAGCAGGTTGCCGAGGCTGTGGGTAAGTCCCGGGTGACTGTGGCTAACCTGTTGCGACTTATTGCACTGCCGGAAGTCATCAAGACCATGCTGTCCCACGGCGACCTGGAAATGGGTCACGCCCGGGCTTTGCTCGGTCTGCCGGACAATCAGCAGGTGGAAGGGGCGCGACATGTTGTCGCACGCGGCCTGACTGTGCGCCAAACCGAGGCACTGGTTCGTCAGTGGTTGAGTGGCAAACCGGAGCCTGTGGAAGCGGCCAAACCTGACCCGGATATTGCCCGGCTAGAACAGCGTCTGGCCGAGCGCCTAGGCTCTGCGGTGCAGATTCGCCACGGCAAGAAGGGAAAAGGTCAGCTGGTCATCGGTTATAACTCCCTCGATGAGCTTCAAGGTGTGCTCGCACACATCCGCTGAAACATTTCCTCATGTAGCGCGCAGTCGGAAATCACTACCTGACAGTTGAATAGGGGCAGAACCGCCCCTATACTCTGCGCGCATTTTGTCGGCACAAATTATGCCAAGTTATTGAATTTCGGCAGCCGACCATTGGAGAGCAATCGTGATGGAAACCCGCAAGCCAAACCGCCTGCCGTTCCATCGCCTGGCGGTTTTTCCGGTGTTGATGGCTCAATTTGTCATTTTGCTCATTGCCGCTTTGGCGCTCTGGCAATGGCACGGAGTCGTTGCCGGATACTCGGGACTTTGCGGAGGCCTGATAGCCTTGCTGCCCAATGTTTATTTCGCTCACAAGGCATTTCGGTTTTCCGGCGCCCGAGCAGCCCAGTCCATCGTCCGGTCATTTTATGCCGGCGAGGCAGGCAAACTGATTTTGACGGCAGTGCTGTTTGCACTGGTGTTTGCAGGTGTGAAGCCATTGGCGCCGATCGCAGTATTCGGCGCTTTCGTGCTGACTCAGTCGGTCAGCTGGTTCGCTCCCCTGCTGATGAGAACAAGACTTTCGAGACCTTAGGGCGTTTGAGGCAACCATGGCAGAAACAACCGCTTCGGGCTATATCCAGCACCACTTGCAGAACCTGACCTTCGGTCAGCTACCCAACGGCGGCTGGGGCTTTGCCCATACCGCAGCAGAAGCCAAGGAAATGGGCTTCTGGGCTTTCCACGTCGATACCCTCGGCTGGTCGGTCGCGCTGGGTCTGATCTTCGTTTTCCTTTTCCGCATGGCGGCAAAGAAAGCGACATCGGGTCAGCCAGGTGCTTTGCAGAACTTCGTTGAAGTATTGGTCGAATTCGTCGATGGCAGCGTGAAAGACAGCTTCCATGGCCGTAGCCCGGTGATCGCACCGCTGGCACTGACCATCTTCGTCTGGGTGTTCCTGATGAACGCCGTCGACCTGGTACCGGTCGACTGGATTCCTCAGCTGGCCATCCTGATCACCGGCGACCACCACATCCCGTTCCGCGCCGTGTCGACTACCGACCCGAACGCGACCCTGGGCATGGCGTTCTCGGTTTTCGCACTGATCATTTTCTATAGCATCAAGGTCAAGGGCATCGGCGGCTTCATCGGCGAACTGACCCTGCACCCGTTCGGCAGCAAGAACATCTTCGTTCAGGCCTTGCTGATCCCGGTGAACTTCCTGCTGGAATTCGTGACCCTGATCGCCAAGCCGATCTCCCTGGCTCTGCGTCTGTTCGGCAACATGTATGCCGGCGAGCTGGTGTTCATTCTGATCGCTGTGATGTTCGGCAGCGGCCTGCTCTGGCTGAGCGGCCTGGGCGTTGTTCTGCAGTGGGCGTGGGCGGTGTTCCACATCCTGATCATCACCCTGCAGGCGTTCATCTTCATGATGCTGACCATCGTCTACCTGTCGATGGCGCACGAAGAAAACCATTAAGAGCAGCCTCGGCTGATCTGATGTCCCTCCCGGTCAAACGGGAGGGGGCTCTTAACCGGGCCTCTGAAACGATTTGTTTTACCGCTTTAATCTAAAAAACCTAAACCATACGACGTAAAAGTCGGGAGGAAAGATGGAAACTGTAGTTGGTCTAACCGCTATCGCTGTTGCACTGTTGATCGGCCTGGGCGCACTGGGTACCGCAATTGGTTTCGGCCTGCTGGGCGGCAAGTTCCTGGAAGGCGCAGCGCGTCAGCCAGAAATGGTTCCAATGCTGCAAGTTAAAATGTTCATCGTTGCCGGTCTGCTCGACGCCGTAACCATGATCGGTGTTGGTATCGCTCTGTTCTTCACCTTTGCGAACCCGTTCGTTGGTCAGATCGCTGGCTAATTACCCGGATTCTTCCGAGTAATTTGGTGTGATGGACAACGTAACTGCGAGGTGTTGGCGTGAACATTAATGCGACCCTGATTGGCCAGTCCGTTGCGTTCCTGATTTTTGTACTGTTCTGCATGAAGTTCGTATGGCCTCCGGTCATCGCTGCTCTGCACGAACGTCAAAAGAAGATCGCTGATGGTCTGGACGCTGCCAGCCGTGCAGCTCGCGACCTGGAGTTGGCCCAAGAGAAAGCGGGTCAGCAACTGCGCGAAGCGAAAGCTCAGGCAGCTGAAATCATCGAGCAAGCCAAGAAACGCGGTAACCAGATTGTCGAAGAGGCTGTTGAAAAAGCCCGTGTCGACGCTGACCGTGTGAAGGTTCAGGCTCAAGCCGAGATCGAACAGGAACTGAACAGTGTCAAAGACAAGCTGCGCGCCCAAGTGGGCTTGCTGGCTGTCGGCGGCGCCGAGAAGATCCTGGGTGCCACAATCGATCAAAACGCGCACGCAGAGCTGGTTAACCAACTGGCTGCTGAAATCTAAGCGAGGGCGATCATGGCAGAACTGACCACGTTGGCCCGACCTTACGCTAAGGCGGCCTTCGAGCACGCTCAGGCCCACCAGCAACTGGCCAATTGGTCAGCCATGCTCGGCCTGGCTGCAGCGGTGTCGCAAGACGACACCATGCAGCGCGTGCTCAAGGCCCCGCGACTGACGAGCGCAGAAAAGGCCGCCACGTTCATTGACGTGTGCGGCGACAAGTTTGATGCCAAGGCACAGAACTTCATCAATGTCGTTGCCGAAAACGACCGTCTCCCGCTTCTGCCGGAGATCGCCGCTCTTTTCGACCTGTACAAGGCCGAACAAGAGAAGTCGGTAGACGTTGAAGTGACCAGTGCTTTCGCATTGAACCAAGAACAGCAAGACAAACTCGCCAAGGTTCTCAGTGCACGACTCAACCGGGAAGTGCGCCTGCAAGTTGCGGAGGATGCTGCCCTTATAGGTGGTGTCGTTATCCGCGCCGGCGACCTGGTTATCGATGGCTCGATTCGCGGCAAAATCGCGAAACTTGCCGAAGCATTGAAATCTTGAGTTTGAAGGGGCAGCAGAGCAATGCAGCAACTCAATCCTTCCGAAATAAGTGAAATTATCAAGGGCCGCATCGACAAGCTCGATGTGACCTCCCAAGCCCGTAACGAAGGCACTGTCGTCAGCGTATCTGACGGCATCGTGCGGATTCACGGTCTGGCCGAAGTCATGTACGGCGAGATGATCGAGTTTCCGGGCGGCGTCTACGGTATGGCCCTCAACCTGGAGCAAGACTCCGTAGGTGCCGTTGTATTGGGCTCCTACCAGTCTCTGGCTGAAGGCATGAGCGCCAAGTGCACCGGCCGCATCCTCGAAGTTCCGGTTGGTAAGGAACTGCTGGGTCGCGTAGTCGACGCACTGGGTAACCCTGTTGACGGCAAAGGTCCACTGGGCAACACCGAGACCGACGCGGTCGAGAAAGTTGCTCCAGGCGTGATCTGGCGTAAGTCGGTAGACCAGCCTGTACAGACTGGCTACAAGGCTGTCGATGCCATGATCCCTGTCGGCCGTGGCCAGCGTGAGCTGATCATCGGTGACCGTCAGATCGGTAAAACCGCTCTGGCGATCGACGCGATCATCAACCAGAAAGACAGCGGCATTTTCTGCGTCTACGTAGCCATCGGTCAGAAGCAATCGACCATCGCCAACGTGGTTCGCAAGCTGGAAGAAAACGGCGCCCTGGCCAACACGATCATCGTGGCTGCCAGTGCTTCGGAATCTCCTGCGCTGCAGTTCCTGGCACCGTACTCCGGTTGCACCATGGGTGAATTCTTCCGCGACCGCGGTGAAGACGCGCTGATCGTTTATGACGATCTGTCCAAGCAAGCAGTGGCTTACCGCCAGATTTCCCTGCTGCTGCGCCGTCCACCAGGCCGTGAAGCTTACCCAGGCGACGTGTTCTATCTCCACTCCCGTCTGCTGGAGCGCGCATCCCGCGTTTCGGAAGAGTACGTAGAGAAGTTCACCAACGGCGCAGTGACCGGCAAAACCGGTTCCCTGACCGCACTGCCGATCATCGAAACCCAGGCTGGCGACGTTTCCGCGTTCGTTCCGACCAACGTGATTTCCATCACCGACGGTCAGATCTTCCTGGAATCGGCCATGTTCAACTCGGGCATCCGCCCTGCAGTGAACGCCGGTGTTTCGGTATCCCGTGTGGGTGGTGCCGCTCAGACCAAGATCATCAAGAAGCTGTCCGGTGGTATCCGTACCGCTCTGGCTCAGTACCGTGAACTGGCGGCATTCGCCCAGTTCGCTTCTGACCTGGACGAAGCGACCCGCAAGCAACTTGAGCATGGTCAGCGCGTTACCGAGCTGATGAAGCAGAAGCAATACGCACCAATGTCGATCGCTGACATGGCGCTGTCGCTGTATGCCGCTGAGCGTGGGTTCCTGACTGACATTGAAATCGCCAAGATCGGCAGCTTCGAACAAGCGCTGATTGCTTTCTTCAACCGCGATCACGCCGATTTGATGGCCAAGATCAACGTTAAAGGTGACTTCAATGACGAAATCGACGCTGGCATGAAAGCCGGTATCGAGAAGTTCAAGGCCACCCAAACCTGGTAAGCCGCAGCGGGAGCCGTGAGGCTCCCGCTTGCTAACCTGATAGGTGTTACATGGCAGGCGCAAAAGAGATTCGCAGTAAGATTGCGAGCATCAAAAGCACGCAAAAAATTACCAGCGCCATGGAAAAAGTGGCGGTCAGCAAAATGCGCAAGGCACAAATGCGCATGGCTGCTAGCCGTCCTTATGCGGAGCGTATCCGCCAGGTAATTGGGCATCTGGCCAACGCCAACCCGGAATACCGCCACCCGTTCATGATCGACCGCGAAGTAAAGCGCGTCGGTTATGTCGTCGTGAGCAGTGACCGTGGTCTGTGCGGTGGCTTGAACACCAACCTGTTCAAGGCCCTGGTCAAGGACATGGCGGTAAACCGCGAAAACGGCGTCGAGATTGATCTGTGTGTCGTTGGTAGCAAGGGTGCGGCCTTTTTCCGTAACTTCGGCGGTAACGTCGTTGCAGCTATCAGCCACCTGGGTGAAGAGCCGTCGATCAATGATCTGATCGGCAGCGTCAAGGTGATGCTGGATGCCTACCTGGATGGCCGTATTGACCGCCTGTCCGTGGTGTCCAACAAGTTCATCAACACCATGACGCAACAGCCTACCGTGGAGCAGTTGATTCCACTGGTGGCCACCCCGGATCAGGATCTCAAGCACCACTGGGACTATCTCTACGAACCGGATGCCAAAGAGCTGCTTGACGGCTTGATGGTCCGTTACGTCGAGTCGCAGGTCTACCAGGCGGTGGTCGAGAACAACGCGGCTGAACAAGCTGCGCGGATGATCGCGATGAAGAACGCTACCGACAACGCCGGTGATTTGATCAGCGATTTGCAGCTGATCTACAACAAGGCGCGTCAGGCTGCGATCACCCAAGAGATCTCGGAAATCGTCGGCGGCGCTGCCGCGGTTTAACGGTTCAAATATTCAGAGGATCCAGCTATGAGTAGCGGACGTATCGTTCAAATCATCGGCGCCGTTATCGACGTGGAATTTCCACGCGACAGCGTACCGAGCATCTACAACGCGCTGAAAGTAGTGAGCGCGGCCGAAACCACTCTGGAAGTTCAGCAACAGCTGGGCGACGGCGTGGTTCGCACCATTGCGATGGGTTCCACCGAGGGCTTGAAGCGCGGTCTGGAAGTTACCGATTCCGGCGCAGCCATCTCCGTACCGGTCGGTAAAGCGACCCTGGGCCGGATCATGGACGTTCTGGGTAACCCGATCGACGAAGCAGGTCCGATCGACACCGAAGAGCGTTGGGGCATTCACCGTCCAGCACCTTCGTTCGCTGAACAGGCAGGCGGCAACGACCTGCTGGAAACCGGCATCAAGGTTATCGACCTGGTTTGCCCGTTTGCCAAGGGCGGTAAAGTCGGTCTGTTCGGTGGTGCCGGTGTAGGCAAAACCGTAAACATGATGGAACTGATCCGTAACATCGCCATCGAGCACAGCGGTTATTCCGTGTTCGCCGGTGTGGGTGAGCGTACTCGTGAGGGTAACGACTTCTACCACGAGATGAAGGATTCCAACGTTCTGGACAAAGTGGCACTGGTTTACGGTCAGATGAACGAGCCGCCGGGTAACCGTCTGCGCGTAGCACTGACCGGCCTGACCATGGCCGAGAAGTTCCGTGACGAAGGTAACGACGTTCTGCTGTTCGTCGACAACATCTATCGTTACACCCTGGCCGGTACTGAAGTATCCGCACTGCTGGGCCGTATGCCTTCGGCAGTAGGTTACCAGCCGACCCTGGCTGAAGAGATGGGCGTTCTGCAAGAACGTATCACTTCGACCAAGGAAGGTTCGATCACTTCGATCCAAGCGGTATACGTACCTGCGGATGACTTGACCGACCCGTCGCCAGCGACCACCTTCGCCCACTTGGACGCCACCGTCGTTCTGTCCCGTGACATCGCTTCCCTGGGTATCTACCCAGCGGTAGATCCACTGGATTCGACTTCGCGCCAGCTGGACCCGAACGTAATCGGCCAGGACCACTACGACACCGCTCGCGGCGTTCAGTACGTTCTGCAACGTTACAAAGAGCTGAAGGACATCATCGCGATCCTGGGTATGGACGAGCTGTCGGAAGCCGACAAGCAGTTGGTAAACCGTGCTCGTAAGATCCAGCGCTTCTTGTCGCAGCCGTTCTTCGTGGCTGAAGTCTTCACCGGTGCTTCGGGTAAATACGTTTCCCTGAAAGACACCATTGCTGGCTTCAAAGGCATCCTCAACGGTGACTACGACCACCTGCCAGAACAAGCGTTCTACATGGTTGGCGGCATCGAAGAAGCGATCGAGAAAGCCAAGAAACTGTAATCCCGGCGCCCGGCAACGGGCGCTAATTTAGGTTGAGGCAATCAGATGGCTATGACAGTCCATTGCGATATCGTCAGCGCGGAAGGGGAAATCTTTTCCGGCCTGGTCGAGATGGTGATTGCGCACGGTGCACTGGGTGATCTTGGTATCGCTCTGGGTCACGCGCCGCTGATCACTAATCTGAAGCCAGGTCCGATCCGCCTGATCAAGCAAGGCGGGGAAGCGGAGGTGTTCTACATCTCCGGTGGTTTCCTCGAGGTTCAGCCGAACATGGTCAAGGTGCTTGCCGATACCGTGCAACGTGCCGCCGACCTGGATGAAGCTCAAGCCCAGGCAGCTCTCAAGGCTGCCGAAGCTGCTCTGCACGAGAAGAGCGCAGATTTCGACTACGGAGCTGCGTCCGCACGTCTGGCCGAGGCTGCAGCTCAGCTGCGCACCGTCCAGCAGATCCGCAAGAAGTTTGGCGGTTAATCCGTCAGCCACTTGTTGTGCGATTGATAAAAAAGGGTAGCCTCGGCTACCCTTTTTTCTTTTCCGATTTTAACAACCCGGTCGCAGTTGCTGACCACCCAGGATTGGTAGCCAGTCATGTCTCTCGAAATCGTTATCCTCGCGGCCGGTCAAGGTACCCGTATGCGTTCGGCGTTGCCGAAAGTGCTGCACCCGGTTGCCGGCAATTCCATGCTTGGGCATGTTATCCACAGCGCACGGCAGCTCGATCCACAACGCATTCATGTGGTGATCGGCCACGGTGCCGATGTGGTGCGTGAGCGTCTGGCGGCTGACGATCTGAATTTCGTGCTGCAGGACCAGCAATTGGGCACTGGTCATGCAACGGCTCAGGCTGTGCCGTTCATCAGCGCCGACACCGTGCTGATTCTCTACGGCGACGTGCCGTTGATCGAAGTTGAAACCCTGCAGCGCCTGCTCAAGCACGTCGTACCGGGCCAGATGGGCCTGCTGACCGTCGAGCTGGAAGACCCGACCGGTTACGGCCGCATCGTGCGCAACGCTGACGGGAAGGTCGCTGCCATCGTCGAGCATAAAGATGCCAGCGAAGCCCAGCGCGCAATCACTGAAGGCAACACCGGCATTCTCGCCGTCCCGGCCAATCGCCTGGCCGACTGGATGAGCCGCCTGTCGAACAACAACGCACAGGGCGAGTACTACCTGACCGACGTGATCGAAATGGCGGTCAGCGATGGTTTGGTAGTGGCCACCGAACAACCGCACGACCCGATGGAAGTGCAGGGCGCCAACGATCGCAAGCAACTCTCCGAGCTGGAGCGGCATTACCAGTTGCGCGCCGGTCGCCGCCTGATGGCGCAAGGCGTGACCCTGCGTGATCCGGCGCGTTTCGATGTGCGTGGCGAAGTCACCGTCGGTCGCGATGTGCTGATTGACGTCAACGTGATTCTTGAAGGTAATGTTGTCATCGAGGACGACGTGGTGATCGGCCCGAACTGCGTGATCAAGGACACTACCCTGCGCAAAGGCGTGGTGATCAAAGCCAACAGTCACATCGAAGGCGCAATTCTTGGCGAAGGCAGTGATGCCGGTCCATTTGCCCGTCTGCGCCCGGGCACGGTGCTCGAAGCACGTGCGCATGTGGGTAACTTTGTCGAACTGAAAAATGCCCGCATGGGCGAGGGCGCCAAGGCCGGGCATCTGACCTATCTGGGCGACGCGGAAATTGGCGCACGTACCAACATTGGCGCGGGCACCATTACCTGCAATTACGATGGCGCCAACAAGTGGAAAACCGTGTTGGGCGAGGACGTGTTCATCGGCTCCAACAACTCGTTGGTCGCGCCTGTGGATATCTCGTCGGGGGCAACCACTGCGGCTGGCTCGACCATTACGCAGAATGTGGATAACGCGCAGTTGGCTGTTGGTCGGGCGCGGCAGAAAAATATCGACGGCTGGAAGCGGCCGGAGAAGATCAAGAAGAGCTGAGTTATCCACAGCGGGCTTTACCATCAAAAGATCGCAGCCTTCGGCAGCTCCTACACTGGATCCCGGGGCGCTGCGATTTTTTTATGACCTGAGCTTGACGATTGAAAGGCAATAGGTTTTGATTGCTTCCGTTATCTTTCGAATCGAAACTTAGGCCATCATGTCGAAACGCAACACGCCGCAACGCCGACACAATATCCTCGCCTTGCTCAATGAGCAGGGTGAAGTCAGTGTGGATGAACTGGCCAAGCGCTTCGAAACCTCGGAAGTTACGATCCGCAAGGATCTGGCTGCGCTGGAAAGCCATGGTCTGTTGCTGCGCCGGTACGGCGGGGCGATCACCATGCCGCATGAACTGGTCGCGGAACCTGGCCAAAGCGTTTCGAAGTACAAACAGGCGATTGCCCGTGCTGCCGTCAAACGCATCCGCGAACACGCCCGCATCATCATCGACAGTGGTAGCACCACTGCCGCGATGATTCCCGAACTTGGCCAGCAGCCGGGTCTGGTGGTCATGACCAACTCCCTGCATGTCGCCAACGCCTTGAGCGAACTCGAACACGAGCCGGTGCTGCTGATGACCGGCGGCACCTGGGATCCACATTCGGAGTCCTTCCAGGGCCAGGTGGCCGAGCAGGTACTACGCTCTTACGACTTCGACCAGTTGTTTATCGGCGCCGATGGCATCGATCTGGTGCGCGGCACCACCACGTTCAACGAGTTGCTCGGTCTGAGCCGGGTGATGGCCGACGTGGCGCGGGAAGTGATCGTGATGGTCGAGGCCGACAAGATCGGCCGCAAGATTCCCAACCTGGAGCTGCCGTGGAGCAGCGTTCATACCCTCATTACCGATGATCGCCTGCCTGAAGATGCGCGCGATCAGATTCAGGCCCGCGGTATCACCGTGATTTGCGCGGCTGTCAGTCAGGAGAAATAAGCATGTGTGGAATTGTCGGCGCAGTAGCTGAACGTAATATCACCGCCATCCTGCTTGAAGGCCTCAAGCGCCTTGAATACCGCGGCTATGACAGCGCCGGTGTGGCAGTTTTCACCAACGATGAAAAGCTCGAGCGCATGCGCCGTCCGGGCAAGGTCAGCGAGCTGGAAGCGGCGCTGGCCGCACAGCCGCTGGTTGGCCGTCTCGGTATCGCCCACACACGTTGGGCGACCCACGGTGCACCTTGCGAGCGCAACGCGCACCCGCATTTCTCCGGTGATATCGCCGTGGTGCACAACGGCATCATCGAGAACCACGAAGCCCTGCGTGAGCAACTGAAAGCGCTGGGTTACGTGTTCACTTCGGACACTGACACCGAAGTCATCGCGCACCTGCTGAGCCATAAACTCAAGGATCAGCCTGACCTGACCGTCGCGCTGAAAGCCACGGTCAAAGAACTGCACGGTGCCTACGGTCTGGCCGTGATCAACGCACAACAACCGGATCGCCTGGTTGCCGCGCGCAGTGGCAGCCCGTTGGTGATCGGTCTGGGTCTGGGCGAGAACTTCCTCGCCTCCGACCAATTGGCCCTGCGCCAGGTGACTGACCGCTTCATGTACCTGGAAGAAGGCGATATCGCCGAAATTCGCCGCGATAACGTGCAGATCTGGGACGTCAACGGCAACGCCGTCGAGCGCCAGACCGTACAGTACAGCGACGGTGCCGAAGCCGCCGACAAGGGCGAGTTTCGTCATTACATGCTCAAGGAAATCCACGAACAGCCGGTCGTGGTGCAGCGTACCCTCGAAGGTCGCCTGAGCAACAATCAAGTACTGGTGCAGGCCTTCGGTCCACAGGCTGCCGAACTGTTTGCCAAAGTGCGCAACGTGCAGATCGTCGCCTGCGGTACCAGCTACCACGCCGGTATGGTTGCGCGTTACTGGCTCGAAGAACTGGCCGGCATTCCGTGCCAGGTCGAAGTCGCCAGTGAATTCCGCTACCGCAAGGTGGTGGTGCAGCCGGACACCCTGTTCGTCACCATCTCGCAGTCCGGCGAAACTGCCGACACCCTGGCCGCGCTGCGCAACGCCAAAGAGCTGGGCTTCCTCGCCAGCCTGGCAATCTGCAATGTGGGCATCAGTTCGCTTGTGCGTGAGTCCGACCTGACCCTGCTGACCCAGGCCGGTCGCGAAATCGGCGTAGCCTCGACCAAGGCGTTCACCACACAACTGGTTGGCCTGCTCCTGCTGACCCTGTCTCTGGGTCAGGTACGCGGCACGCTCGGCAAAGACGTTGAAGCCACGCTGGTGGAAGAGTTGCGTCGCCTGCCGACCCGTCTGGGCGAAGCGCTGGCGATGGACAGCACGGTGGAAAAAATCGCCGAACTGTTCGCCGAGAAGAATCACACCCTGTTCCTTGGCCGTGGCGCGCAGTTCCCGGTCGCAATGGAGGGCGCCTTGAAGCTCAAGGAAATCTCCTATATCCACGCCGAAGCCTATCCGGCCGGTGAGCTGAAGCACGGCCCGCTGGCGCTTGTGGATAACGACATGCCGGTGGTCACCGTGGCGCCGAACAACGAACTGCTGGAGAAGCTCAAGTCCAACCTGCAGGAAGTCCGCGCCCGTGGCGGTGAACTGATCGTGTTCGCTGACGAGAAGGCCGGGATGACCAACGGCGAAGGCACCCACGTGGTGCAGATGCCGCACATCCACGACATCCTCTCGCCGATCCTGTACACCGTCCCGCTGCAGCTGCTGTCGTACTACGTCGCCGTGCTAAAGGGCACCGACGTCGACCAGCCACGCAACCTGGCGAAGTCGGTGACGGTGGAATAAGTTATCCACAGCTGACACTGACCCGCAAAGATCGCAGCCTCGGCTGCGATTTTTGTATCTGAATCGAGGACACCCATGGACCGCTTCCAGGAAATGCAGATCTTCGCCACCGTGGCCCAAGAGCAGGGCTTCTCGGCGGCGGCGCGGCGTCTTGGCTTGTCAGCGGCCAGTGTCACCCGCGCCGTGGCGGCGCTGGAGCAGCGCATCGGTACGCAGTTGCTGATTCGCACCACGCGCACTGTGCACCTTAGTGAGGCCGGTCAGCGTTATCTGGAAGACTGTCGGAGAATTCTCGCCGAGGTGCAGGAAGCCGAGGATTCGGCGGCCGGCAGTCACGCCCAGCCCCGTGGGCAATTGACGGTGACCGCGCCGGTATTGTTCGGTGAGTTGTTTGTCACGCCCCTGATGACCAGTTATCTGACGCAGTATCCAGACGTATCGATCAATGCGCTGTTGGTCGATCGGGTGGTGAGCATGGTCGAGGAGGGCATCGATGTCGCGGTGCGTATCGGTGAGTTGCCGGACAGCAATCAGCACGCGATCCGGGTCGGCGAAGTACGGCGGGTGATCTGTGGTTCGCCGGCCTATCTGGCTCGACACGGCCGCCCCGAGCATCCGCAGGCACTGGCCGGTGCGCCGGTGGTGGCGACCTCGGCCATCGGCCAGTTACGCAACTGGCCGTTTATGGATCAGGGCGAAGCGCTCAGCGTGCGACCCGAGCCTCGGCTAGTGGTCACCGCCAACCAGGCGGCGATTACTGCGGCCTGCCTGGGGTTGGGACTGACGCGAGTGTTGTCCTATCAGGTCGCCGGCAAGGTGGCCTCCGGTGAACTGGAAATTGTCCTCGCCGATTTCGAACTGCCACCGCTGCCGATTCATGTGGTGTATCAGGGCGGACGCAAGGCGCCGGTGCGGGTGCGCAGTTTTGTCGACCATGCGGTGAAGGCCTTGCGCGAGCATCCGGCGCTGCAGAACGCTGCGTTATTTCATCCAGTGAAATAATCGATTGCGATTGCTGGTGATTCTGTTGCTCTAAGGATGAGGGGAAGATGGCCTCCATCGGCGCTGCCATCCCGAACGGCGCCTTCTTCAGCGGAGTCGACCATGCAAGCGATCAAACTCTACAACTTCCCGCGTTCCGGCCACGCCCATCGGGTAGAGCTGATGCTGTCCCTGCTGCAGTTGCCGGCCGAATTGATCCTGGTCGATCTGGCCAAGGGCGAGCACAAGCAGGCGCCGTATCTGGCGATCAACAGTTTCGGTCAGGTGCCGGCGATTGACGATGACGGTGTGGTGCTGGCCGACTCCAACGCGATTCTGGTGTATCTGGCGCAGAAGTACGGCCACGGTCGTTGGTTGCCAACCGATCCGGTCGGTGCGGCACGAGTACAGCGCTGGTTGTCGGCCGCTGCCGGGCCGATTGCTTTCGGACCTGCTGCTGCACGATTGGTGACGGTGTTTGGCGCACAGTTAAATGCTGAAGAAGCGATTACCCGTGCGCATAACCTGCTCAAGGTGATGGAGGTGGAGCTGGGCAAGACCCCGTATCTGGCCGGCAGCGAGCCGACCATCGCCGATGTGTCCGCCTACAGCTACATCGCCCATGCGCCGGAAGGCAATGTGTCGCTGGACGACTACGCCAACGTGCGTGCCTGGCTGGCGCGTGTCGAAGCCTTGCCCGGTTTTGTCGGCATGCCGCGCACGGTCGCCGGTCTGCAGAAGACGGCCTGAAGGTTCGGCCCGATCCGATCGAGTTATCCACAATGCGCCGGCGGCGCGGGGAGATGCGTGATGGAACGTTCACCGTGGCACGCTGGCGAGCAACAACTGCAGGCCCATGTCGGTGTTGCCGAGCGCATGGAGGCCTTCGGCCGAAAAGTGATTCGCGACTGGATGCCGGATCAACACCGCGCATTTTATGAGCAGTTACCGTTCATGCTGTACGGCGCGGTCGATACCGACGGGCGTCCATGGGCCAGCGTGCTCGAAGGCGCGCCGGGGTTTGCTCATTCGCCTGATCCCGAGCACCTGCATTTCGTCAGCCAACCCGCTGCCGATGATCCAGCGCAATTGCGCAATGGCGAACCGATCGGGTTGCTCGGCATTGAATTGCATACTCGCCGCCGCAATCGTCTCAACGGTCATGTCGATAATCTGACCGCGCGGGGTTTCGAGGTGAGCGTGGATCAGGCTTTCGGCAATTGTCCGCAATACATTCAACTGCGCCAGTTCCAGCGCGTGCCGCTGAGCGATCCGCAGACACGGCCAGCGCAGCACGGCGACGGTCTTGATGACGCAGCCAGAGCCATGATCGAAGGCGCCGACACCTTCTTCGTCGCCAGTTACGTCGATGCGGACGGACAACGTGCAGTGGATGTTTCCCATCGTGGCGGGCAGGCCGGGTTTGTCCGGGTCGAAGGTAATCGCCTGACCATCCCGGATTTTGCCGGCAATCTGCACTTCAACACGCTCGGCAACCTGCTGCTCAATCCCAAGGCTGGTCTGCTGTTCATCGACTTTTCCACAGGCGATGTGCTGCAACTGAGCGGCCGGACCGAAATCATCCTCGACGGGCCGCAGATCGAAGCGTTCCAGGGCGCCGAGCGCCTGTGGACATTCGAGGTCGAGAGACTGGTGCGGCGCCCGGCGGCACTGGCCCTGCGCTGGCGCTTCGACGGCATGTCGCCCACCAGCCTGCTGACCGGCACCTGGGCCCAGGCCGATGCACGCTTGCAGGCCAAGGCCCTGGGTGACCGCTGGCGGCCGCTGCGGGTGACCCGCATCGAAAGGGAGAGCCAGCACATCCGCTCGATTTATCTGCAACCGGACGATGGCGCAGGGATGCCGGTGTTTCAGGCCGGGCAGCACCTGCCGCTGCGCTTCGCCCTGGACGGTGAAACGCATATCCGTACTTACAGCCTGTCGAGTGCGCCATCAGATGATTTCCTGCGCATCAGTGTGAAACGCGAGGGCCTGGTTTCAGGCCACTTGCACCAGCAGATCCGGGTCGGCGATGTCCTTGAGGCACGGGCGCCACAGGGACACTTCACGGTGGCGCCGCTGGAACACCGGCCTCTGGTGCTGTTGGCGGCGGGGGTTGGTATCACGCCGTTGCTGTCGATGCTGCGTGAGGTGGTGTACCAAGGTCTGCGCACCCGACGGATTCGGCCGACGTGGTTGCTGCAGAGTTCACGCAGTCTGGCCGATCAGCCGTTTCGCCAGGAGTTGGATCGTTTGCTGGAAAGTGCCGGCGATTCGGTACGGGTGATTCGCCTGCTCAGCCAGCCGGAAGCCGATGTGCACGAGGGCGAGGATTTCGACCGCCATGGGCGCATTGATCGGGCATTGCTGCGCGATCTGCTGGAGGTCGAGGATTACGACCAGATCGATTTTGCCGTCTGTGGCCCCGGCGCCTTTACCCAAAGCATCTACGACAGCCTGCGTGAGCTGGACATTCGCGACGCGCGGATCCACGCCGAAACCTTCGGCCCGTCGACGCTCAAGCGCCAGCCGGACCCGGATGCGGTGGTCATCGAGCAACCACCGGCCGCCATTACGTCTGTGCCGGTGATGTTCGAGCGTTCTGCCAAAGAGGCGCGCTGGCAGCCGGACAGCGGCAGTCTGCTGGAGCTCGCAGAAAGCCGTGGCTTGCGCCCCGAGTTCAGTTGCCGTGGAGGTTCGTGCGGCACCTGCAAGACGCGGTTGGTCAGTGGCGCGGTGAATTATCCACAGCCACCGGCAGACATGCCGGAAGCGGGGCAGGTGCTGATTTGCTGCGCGGTGCCGGCGCAGAGCGAGCAATTGCTGGTGCTGGATCTCTAACGGCTCATTTGAAATCACTACACCCCCCTGTGGGAGCGGGCTTGCTCGCGAAGGCGTCAGATCAGTCGACATCATTGTTTACTGAAAGACCGCTTTCGCGAGCAAGCTCGCTCCCACAGGGGTCAGTCGAGATCAGGCGTAAGACAGATCTTTCTCCTCCAGCAGCTCCTGATACAGCTCGGTCCACTTGCGGCCCATCTCGTCGGCGGTGAACAGCTGCCGGTAGCGCGCCTCGGCCTTGACGCCCATGGCCGCCGCACGCTCGGGGTCTTCCCAGAGGGTGCGCATCGCCTCGCGAAACGCCTGTGGATTGCTCGGCGGCACCACCAGCCCGGTTTCGTTGTGGATATTGATGTAGCTGGTGCCGGTGCCGATTTCGCTGGAGATCATCGGTTTGCCGTACATCGCGCCTTCGAGCAGCGAAATGCCGAACGCTTCGGAACGCAGGTGCGACGGGAACACGATGGCGTAGCTCAGTTGCAGCAGGGCGACCTTGTCTTCATCGCCCAGGCGCCCGAGGAAGTGGATATTGCGCAAACCCAGCGCGGCAGCCTGGGCGTGCAACTCCAGCTCGAGCGGCCCGGCGCCGACGATCACCACCGGATAGTCCACGTCCTTCAAGGCATCGAGCAGGATGTGCAGGCCCTTGTAATAACGCATGACCCCGACGAACAGGAAAAACTTATCCCCAAGCTGCTGGCGCCAGCGATTCATCCGCTCGCGGTCGGCCTGTGGATAACCGGCCTTGTTCAAACCGTACGGAATCACCCGGGTCTTGTCCTGGAACTGCTGCAACACATCGCTGGTGTGCAGATAGTTCGGTGAGGCCGCGACAATCCGGTCGGCGCTGGAGAGGAAGCGGTTCATCAGCGGCCGGTAGAGTTTGAGCAGATGCTTCTGGCGAATGATGTCCGAGTGATAGGTCACCACGCTCGGTTTGTTCATGCCGCTGGCGAAATGCACCAAGTCCATGAACGGCCACGGGAAGTGGTAGTTGACCACATCGGCTTCGGCGGCCAGTTCGCGAAACTGTTTGAACACGCTCCAGGAAAAACCGGTGGAGGCGAACTGGATGTCGAGTCTGGCACGATGCACTTCGTGTTGACCCAGTTGCACCACCGGCGGGGTCGGGTCAGCGCTGAGGGTCAGCACCTGGCCGTCGATGCCGTGATGCGCGCCGCTTTCGCAGAGCTGGAAAATCACTTGTTCGATGCCGCCGACCGAATCTGGCAGGTACGTCTTGAAGAAATGAAGAACTCGCATTCAGCCTCCCATGGCCTGGCGGTAGGCACTGGCGGTGGCCTGTGCGCAACGTTCCCAGGAAAATAGCCGCGTCCGGTGCAATCCGGCTTCTCGGCAGGCCTGCCAATGCGCTTGATCGTCGATCAGGCGGTTCAGCGCATCGCGCAAGCCGTGTGCATCGTCTGATTCAATGTAGTTGCCTGCCGGGCCGGCGACTTCCGGCATGGCTGAAGAACGGGTGAGGATCACCGGGGTGCCACTGGCCATGGCTTCCAGTACCGGTAACCCGAAGCCTTCATACAGCGACGGAAACACCAGCGCCCGGGCGCCGGCCAGCAGTTGTGCGACCTGTTCATCCGGCAGATAGCCGAGCAGGCAAACGTGTCCTGAAGACAGGGCCTGGCGCAGTTCGTCGCTGAACTGGGCCTGTTGCCAACCGGCCATGCCGACGATCAGCAACGGAAAACGCTGGCGCACGGCCTCCGGTAGCAGGGCGTGGGCACGCAGCGCCAGGCTCAGATTCTTGCGCGGCTCCAGGGTACCGACACACAGGAAGTATTCGCGCGGGGCGACGGCATGCGCCTTGAGCACTGCCTCGATGGCGTGCGACTCCCGTGGATGAAAACGCTCGGCTACCCCCAGTGGCGCCACCACGAAACGCTCGGCCGGCAGACCAAAACAAGCCTGCGCCTCGTCGGCTATCGCCTGCGAGTCGGTGATGATCCGTTGCGCCTGTTGCACGCCAGCCGCCAGGCGCCGTTCGATTTCCTTGAGACGCGCCGCCGGTTGGCTGTCAGGAAAGTGCAGGTGGGTCAGGTCGTGCAGAGTGATCACGGTCGGGCCGTCGAAGGCCAGCGGCCACAGGCTTGGCTCGTGATACAGATCGATGCCTTGCGCACGGCCCTGATCGAAACGTTTCTGCTCCAGCCAGCGCCGTGCCTGATAGGCCCCGGGGATCTGCCGCAACAGTGGCGTCAGGCGCGAGTAGCCGGGCATGGCCGCTTCCGGCAAGGCCGAGCTCCAGCCCCAGCCGTGGAACAACGCCACCTCGATATCGGTTGTGTCGCGCAAGGCGCGAACCAGTTCGGCGACGTAATGGCCGATGCCGGTACGTGGCGCCTGAAGAATCCGCGCGTTAAGAGCAATGCGCATGCTGGCCTTCGGACGCGGGCAGTGGATGGTTCAGGTTGCGCTCGATGCGCTGCACCAGTTGCGCGCTCGCTTCGCGCCAGCTCAGCCAGCGCCATTGATCCAGGCTCATGGGCGCCGGAAACTGCCCCGAGCGCTCCATCCCGAGCACCAGGTCGGTAAGGCTTTGCGGGTTGTGCAGATCGAAATACGCCATGTAATCGCCGCCGATTTCGCGGAACACCGGGATGTCGCTGGCCATCGCCGGCAGCCCGCGCTGCATGGCTTCCACCAGGGGCAGGCCGAACCCTTCGACATGCGACGGGAACACCAGCGCCGTGGCGTGGGAATAGGCGTGCTCAAGGCTTTTGTCCGAGAGCGAGTTGAACATGAACAGGCGACGGTTCAGTTGTGGATGCTGGCGGATTCGCTCGATCAGCGCCTCGCACTTCCAGCCGATTTTCCCGGCAATGCACAAGCGCGCCCTGGAGCCAGCCGCCCAGGCCTGTTCGAAGGCATCGAGCAGGTAGGCGTGATTCTTGCGCGGCTCGATGGTGCTGACCATCAGGAATACCGGTTCAGGGGTCTTGAACAGGTTCAGCAGGTTGCGATCGACCTCCGCTGCGGCGTCGGTCAGGTCCAGTTCGGAACCGAGGTGGAAATAATCGAACCAGCGCTGCTGCACCTGTTGCGTGCCGATCCGGCGCAGCATCTCCTGGCGCACCTGATCGCGGATGGTGGTCGAGATCGCGACATAGCCATCAGCCGTGCGCGCGATCCAGTCGAACCAGTCGTTGAACACCTTGACCAGACCCGCGTCGCAAAACTGTGGATGGGTCAGCGGGATCAGGTCGTAGATCACCGAAACGATACCGACGCCGTCGCGTTTGAGTTGTTCGGCCAAGGGGAAAAAGTTGGCGTGCCAGGACGAGTCGAGCAATACCAGTTGATCGCCGGCCTGATGTTGCAATGGCACGCAGCGCTCGGGCACCGGCTTGCCCTTGAGCAGGCGCCCGAGCACGCGCATCGGCAGGCTGAAACAGGCGAACGCGGTGAGTCGGCAGAGTACGTACAACACTCGCCGGGTGAAATGTGATCGGCTGAAAGGCCAGCGTCGTTCCAGAGCGCGATGGCGCAGCCAGAAGCCGTTGGCCCATTGTTCGAGCTTCACCCGCAGGCTGGTCAGATTGATTTTCGGGGTTTTGATCGGCGCCAGGCTTTTAACCTGATACAGAGCGCCGTCGAGCATCACCACCGGGATACATTCACGCTCGCGGTCGGCGTCGGGCAACTGTTGAATGACGTTGCGCACTACCCGTTGAATGCCCGAGTTGGCGGACGGGTGTTCGAAAACGTAGGTGCACTCCACCAACAGTCGTGTCATTGCGAGATTTCCCTGTCAGGTAGTTGCTCGGTGTTTTCACTGGAGCGGCTGATCTCGGTCCGGGCTTGCAGCCACGAGCAGCCGACGAAGTCTTCCTGACGATTGTTGATGACGTGGAAGACCAGACCGTAATCGCGCCATTCGAAGTTGCGATCCAGATGCGAATCCAGGCGCGACAGGCTCAGCGCCACCGAATAACTGCCCTTGCCCAGGCGCATGTCGAAGGCGAAGCGGAACGTCACCTGCTCACCGGCGCTCAGGTCGCTGATCGCCTGGTCCTGGCGATGGGTATTGATGCCGTAGATCGCCTGGCCGAGGCGGTCCTTGATCAGAAAGCCCAGCACCAGCCGTTCGATGTCCTCGCGCACTGCGGTCTGAACTTCCAGCACCACCGGCTGGCCGACTTCCGCCACTTCCAGATTGCGTCCTTGAGCGTCGAGCAGACGCACACTGACAATCCCCGCCTCACCCGTCCCGGAAATGGTCTGCACCTGGCCGTTGGCGAGCATTTCCTGGCGCACGATCTGGCCTTCGCGCTGGGCAAGCATGGCGTTGTAGTAGTCCATGACCTCTTCGGGTTTGCCGCGCATGGCCAGGCGGCCGTTCTCCAGGAGGATCGCGGTGTCGCAGATCGACTGAATCGCCGAGCGGTCGTGGGACACGATCAGCAACGTGGTACCGGCCTTGCGGAAGTTGCGGATGCGCTCGAAGCTTTTGTGCTGGAAGTAGGCGTCGCCCACCGACAGTGCTTCATCGACGATCAGGATGTCTGGACGTCGGGCGGTGGCAACGCTGAAGGCCAGGCGCATCTGCATGCCACTGGAGTAGGTGCGCACCGGGTGATCGATGGCTTCGCCGATTTCGGCAAAACTTTCGATTTGCGGCATCAGCGCTTCGATCTCTTCGACCTGCATGCCCAGCAACTGGCCGGCCATGAACGCGTTCTGGCGGCCGGTGAAGTCCGGGTGGAAACCCATGCCCAGTTCCAGCAGGGCGGCGACGCGGCCTTGCAGTTGAATCTGCCCGCAACTCGGTTGCGTGGTGCCGGTGATCATCTTCAGCAGCGTGCTTTTGCCCGCGCCGTTGACCCCGACGATGCCGACCGCTTCACCGGGTTGTATCTCGAAATCGATGTCCTGCAGAACCCAGTGCAAGTGGTGTCGGGTGCCGGAAAACGGCACCAGCCACTCGAACAACCGGCTCCAGCGATTGGGGTATTGCTTGTAGGCCTTGCCCAGGCCGCTGACGCGTATATGTCCCATCAGAGTTCATCCACCATTTCGCCGACACGTTGCCGGAACAGGCGCAGGGCCATGGCGCAGAACAGCAGGCCGAGGATCAGCAACGGCAGCAGTGACGACCAGTCCGGCCACTGGTTGTAGAGGAACACGTTCTGGTAACTGGTCATCAGTGCCGTCATCGGGTTGAGGCTGATCAGGTGCTGGATGCCCGGCGGCAGGATCGAGAGCGGGTAAACGATCGGTGTCAGCCAGAACCAGAACTGCAGGCAGATGCCGAACATCTGCCCGACATCGCGGAAGAACACGTTGAGAATGCCGAGGATCATCCCCAGCCCGGCGGCGAAGATCACCTGCACCAGCAACAGCGGAATCAGCGCCAGCAAGGCCATGCCGGGCAGGCGCCCGCTGATCAGCAGAAAACCGAAGAACAGCGCGAGAATGATCGCGAAGTTGATCCCGGCGTTGAGCAGCGCAATCACCGGCAGGCAGATGCGCGGGAAGCTGATTTTCTTCAGCAGATTGGCGTTTTCCAGAAACATGCTCTGGCTGCGCGAAGTGATTTCCGCGAACAGTCCCCAGGTCAGCAGACCGGCGCACAGGTACACGCTGTAAGCCAGGCCGTCTTCGACCCCCGGCAGGCGCGCGCGCATGATCTGGGAAAAGATCACCGTGTACACGACGATCATCGACAACGGGTTGAGCACGGTCCACAGCGCGCCGAACAGCGAATTGCGATAACGCGCCTGAAACTCCCGCTTGACGCTGCCGAGGATGAATCCGCGGTAGCTGCGCAGCGAGCGGTACAGGGAAAGCAGCATCAAACCGTCCTGCCGTATTGGTCTTCGAAGCGCACGATGTCGTCTTCACCGAGGTATTCGCCGCTTTGCACCTCGATGATCACCAGGTCGATCACGCCGGGGTTTTCCAGGCGATGCCGGTGTCCGGCGGCGATGAATGTCGATTCGTTCTTGGCCACCAGATGCGTGCCGCTGCCGTTGTTGGTGACTTTGGCCATGCCCTCGACCACCACCCAGTGTTCGTTGCGGTGATGGTGCATTTGCAGTGACAGCTTGCCGCCGGGCTTGACCACGATGCGCTTGATCTTGAAGCGCGGGCCTTCCTCGAGCACGGTGTAGGTGCCCCACGGACGGCTGACCGTGCGATGCAGGCGGTAGGCTTCGTGGGATTTGTCCTTGAGCTGTTTGGCAACGCGTCGCACATCCTGGGCGCGATCGGCATGGGCCACCAGCACCGCGTCGGCGGTGTCGACGATGATCAGGTTATCCACACCTACGGCGGCCACCAGTCGGCCTTCGCTCTGCACAAAGTTGTTGTGGCTGTCGATGAAGACTGCTTCGCCGCTGGCGCGATTGTTGTCGGCATCAGCCGGCACCAGCGCCGCCACCGCGCCCCACGAACCGATGTCGCTCCAGTCGAAACCGGCGGGCACCACCACGACTTTTTCTGAACGTTCCATCAGCGCGTAATCGATGGAGATGTCGGTGATCTCAGCGAACAGTGTCGGCGACAGTTCCTGTTGCAGGCAGCCGACGGTTTCCACCGCGGCACTGGCGTCCATGCAGGCGCGGGTCTGTTCCAGCAGCTCTGGCGCGTGCAATTGCAGTTCGTTGATCAGGGTCGCGGTGGTGAAGCAGAACATGCCCGAGTTCCACAGGAAGTTGCCGCTTTCCAAGTAATGGGAGGCGGTTTGCAGGTCGGGTTTTTCCACGAAACGCTGCACTTTCGCTGCGCCTTTGGCGTCCAGCGGTGCGCCGGTCTCGATGTAGCCGAAGCCGGTTTCCGGGGCTGTCGGCAACACGCCGAAGGTCACCAGATAACCGTCCTTCGCCAGGTTGACCGCGTGTTCGACGGCGCTTTTGAGTGCATCCTGATTGACGATCAGGTGGTCGGCGGGCATCACCACCATGATCGCGTCGTCACCGTGCAGCGCCTGCAGCGACAGGGCGGCGGCGGCAATCGCCGGGGCGGTGTTGCGCCCGGTCGGCTCCAGCAGGAAGTGCCCGCGATGGCGCGACACATGGGCGGCGCAATAGTGATCCTTGCTCTGGAAGTAGTACTCGCGGTTGGTCACCGTAACGATGTCGCCCCAGCCGTCCAGCAATGCCGCGGCACGCTGATAGGTCTTGCCCAGCAGCGACTGGCCGTCGGGCAGGGTCATGAACGGTTTGGGATGGCCCTCGCGGGACACCGGCCACAGACGAGTACCGGCACCGCCGGACAGAATCACGGGGATCAGCATGACCTACTCCTTGGCGACGCGTTTCATGTCCGCATCCATCATCATGCGGATCAGGGTGTCGAGGTCGGTTTTCGGCTTCCAGCCCAGTACGCGCTGGGCCTTGGCCGGGTTGCCGAGCAGCACTTCGACTTCGGCCGGGCGGAAGAACGCCGGGTCGATCTTCACGTAGTCGCGGTAGTTCAAACCGACGTGATCGAAGGCGATGCGGCACATCTCGCGCACGGTGGTGGTGACACCAGTGGCGACCACGAAATCGTCAGGCTTGTCCTGTTGCAGCATCAGCCACATGGCTTCGACGTAATCGCCGGCAAAGCCCCAGTCGCGTTTGGCGTCGATGTTGCCCAGGGCCAGTTCCTGCTGCTTGCCCTGTTTGATGCGGGCGGCGGCGTCGGTGACCTTGCGGGTGACGAATTCAATGCCGCGCAGTGGCGATTCATGATTGAACAGAATGCCGCTGCTGGCGTGCAGGTCGAAACTTTCGCGATAGTTGACGGTGATCCAGTGGCCGTAGAGTTTCGCCACACCGTAGGGGCTGCGCGGGTAGAACGGGGTGTTCTCGTCCTGTTGTTCGGCCTGGATCAGACCGAACATTTCGCTGGTCGAGGCCTGATAGAAACGCGTGTGCGGGCTGAACTGGCGGATCGCTTCGAGCAGGTGGGTCACGCCCAGGCCATCGACGATGCCAGTAGTCACCGGCTGATTCCAGGAAGCGGCGACGAAGCTTTGCGCAGCCAGATTGTAGACTTCGTCCGGCGCCGACTTGATCACCGCGCGCTGCACCGAGCAGGCATCGGCCATGTCACCGTCCAGATAGACGATGTCGCCTTCGACGCCCATCTCGCGCAGGCGCCAGCGCGAATCGCTGCTGCGCCGTGCGACCAGACCGTGAACCTTGTAGCCCTTGTCGAGCAGCAGTCTGGCCAGATAAGCGCCGTCCTGGCCGGTGATCCCTGTGATCAGTGCACTTTTCATTCTTGTCGTACTCGCTGCTCCCAGTCGGACAGGATCGCCCGCAGGGATTGTTGTGTTGTAATTTTCGGCGTCCATCCCGTGGTCTGGGCGAGCCTTGCGTGACTGCCGCAAACGCGGCGCTGATCCGCACGGCGCATGCGCGCCGGATCCTGCACCAGTTGCAGGTCGACCTCGGCCAGATCGCCCAGCTGTTCGATCAGACTGCGGATGCTTTGCTCGCGGCCCGAGCAAATGTTGTAGACCTGCCCCGGCGTGCCCTTTTCCAGCAGAGCGAAATACGCCGAGATCACATCGCCGACATCGAGAAAGTCCCGCGTGACGTCAATGTCGCCGACTTCCAGTTGCGGGGCTTGCAGGCCCTGTTTGATGCGGTTTATCTGGCGTGCAGCACTGGCGATGACAAAGTTGTCTTTCTGCCCGCTGCCGATATGGTTGAACGGCCGCGCCACCAGCACTGGCCAGCCTTCGCTCAGGCCCCATTGCAGGCAGAGGAATTCCGCCGACAGTTTGCTCACGGCGTAGGGATTGCGCGGGCAGGGCGGTTGCAGTTCAGTGATGGGCAGGGCGCTTTCGGCAACCTGACCATAGACGTCGCCGGAGCTGACATACAGGAAAGTCCCCTGGAACCCGCGCGCCTTGAGCGCCTGTAACAGATTGAGGGTACCCAGCAGATTGATTTCGAGCGTGCGGGCCGGATCGCGAAAGGCTTCGGGAACGAAGGTCTGGCCGGCCAGATGAATCACCGCGTTGGGCAATTGTGGCCACAGGTCGACGAGACTGGCAGGTGCCGTGAGATCGTAGGGTGCAGCGGCACGCAGCAGTTCCCATGTCGAGTCAGGCTGAGCCAGACGCGACTGGAGATGTTGTCCCACGAATCCACTGAGGCCCGTGATGAACAGACGCTTTTTCAAACAGCGACCCCTTGGTCTTGAACTTTCGCCACTTTCCCACAGGCTTTGAGGAGAAGTCTGTCAGGCCGGATGAAAAGACCGACATGACGGCAGGCGAAGTCGTTGTTGTAGTTGTTTGTTACCAATCTGTGCCAAATGCGCAGCAATTTCAACAGCGCAAACCGTGACCGGTCAGTTCTCGTCAGCGTAGCCGGATTTATTCTCGTCGGGCGGTTCCCGGATTCGCGACGGATGTGTTTAGAATGGCCATCGTCGCCATCTCCTCAGGTTCGTCGGGGTTGTTGCGCAACAGGGTGAAACCAGCCACTAAAACAAGAACGAAGACGAGCTCCATGACGAAGGACGAGCAGCGGTGATCCCGACTCGCTCCAGCGCTTGGCCGTCATAGCGTGAAACCGCCGGGATGGTGGTTGCACCGTGGGATGCCATGAATTTCATTCTTTACTCGGACGTCAACGACCGCTCCATCAGCCAGAGCCTGGGGCGTCCGGAATACAGCTATTACTTCGTGCTCAAGGCCTACCGTCCTGTGCTGGAAAGCCTTGGGCAAGTGCACGTGGTGTCGTCGGCGGCGGAAGTCGACCCGCTGTACCGCCAGTTGCAACTGGCCGGTCAGGACTGTCTCTTCCTTTCGTTCGCTCCGCCGCATAAAACTCCGACCGACCTGCAATGTCCGGTGGTCTGCGTGATTGCGTGGGAGTACGACTCGATCCCGGTCGACCCTCATCAAGAAGATGCCCGCCATGACTGGAGCCGGATCCTGGCCCGTCACGGTCGGGCGATCACCTTGTCCAGCCACACCGCAGAGGCCATTCGCCGGACCATGGGCGAAGATTTCCCGGTCCTGGTGTTGCCGACGCCTTTGTGGGAAGGCTTCGCCGGGGTGCGTCGGCAGTTCCCGCCTGCTGCGGTGAACCCAGGGGCGGTGTTGCAGATCAAGGGCTGCATCATCGACAGCCGAGCCCTCGGCTTGTCCGCCGATGGGTTGATTGCACCCACGCCCAACGAGCCGGCAGTGGAGGCCCGCGAGCCGGTCGACGTCGCTGCGCCGTCCGAACCTGTCCCACCACCACCGGAACTGACCCTGCGCCGGCGCGCATTCATCACCAAGCATTACTTGCGCGAAGGCTGGCGAGCGACAGCGGCCTCCAACGAACACCGACCGCTGTTTCTGCTCAAGCACAACCTGCTGCAGTGGTATCGCGAAGCCGTTCGCGATTTGCTGCCGGTCGCTCTGCGCCGCCAGCTCTTCCGGTTGCGTACGCCAGCCCCTGAACCGTTGCCGCCAGCGGTCACTGTCGAAGCACCGACGGTGGCCGAGCACCCACAGGCCTGCCTGCCGGACACCAGTGCCACGCTGCAGGCCGAGGTCAGCGGCGTGGTGTATGTGAGCGTGTTCAACCCCGAAGACGGGCGCAAGAACTGGCACCACCTGATCACGGCTTTCTGCTGGGCCATGCGCGATGTCGAAGATGCCACGCTGGTGTTGAAGATGACGCAGAACGATCTGGCAACCTATTACGTGCACCTGATCACCTTGTTGTCGCAGCTGTCGCCGTTCTCATGCCGGGTAGTGGTCATGCACGGCTATCTGGAAGACGAAGAGTTCGCCAGGCTTTACGGAGCGGCCAGTTTCTACGTCAACGCGTCGCGCTGCGAAGGGCTGTGCCTGCCGCTGATGGAGTTCATGTCCTGCGCGCGTCCGGTGATTGCGCCGGACCATACGGCGATGCATGACTACATCGACGAGCGTGTCGGTTTCATCGTCAAGTCCAGCCGTGAGCCGACCATCTGGCCGGACGATGTGCGGATCCTCTACCGCACCCTGCGCCATCGCCCGGACTGGGGCTCGTTGAAAACCGCCTATGAAAACAGTTACGCCATGGCCAAGAACGATACACAGGCCTATCAGGCCATGGCGTTGGCGGCCAATGAACGCATGCGCGAGTACTGCAGTTTTGCTCCAGTGCAGCAGCGTCTGGCGCAGTTTTTTCAACTGACGCCGAGTGCAAGCCCAGAGCTGATCGCCGAGGCGGGGGCTGCATCATGCTGATCATCATTCATTCCGAAACCAACAAGAGCAACATCCAGCAGAACCTCGGCCGGCCCGAATACAGCTACTACTTTGTCCTCAAGGAATTCCGTCCGGTGCTGGAGCGCCTCGGGCAAGTGATTGAAGTGAGTAACCCGGACGAGTTGGTCGATCGCCTGTACTTCGATTGCCTGAGTCGTGGCGAGGCGTGCGTGTTTCTGTCGTTCTCGCCGCCGCATCGCACGCCGATCCATTACGCCTGCCCGACCATCCCGGTATTTGCCTGGGAGTTCAGCACCATCCCCACCGAAAGCTGGCACGGCGAACCGCGTCACGACTGGCGCGTGGTGTTGAACGCCTGCGGCATGGCGATTACCCATTCGAGTTTTACCGTTGACGCCGTGTGTGAAGTGATGGGCGCGGACTACCCGATCTGCGCGATTCCCGCGCCAGTGTGGGATCGCTTCGCCGCCCGCGGTGCGCAGTTACGCAAGCAGCCAGTGGTCGAAGCGGTGCAGTTGAAGCTGCGCGGTCTGCTGCTCGACAGCCGCACGGTGGATCTGCGCCCCTACGGTCCGCCCGGGTTGTGCGAAGGTACGCCGCTGTCGTTTGCCGGGCCGCCGCAGGACTGCCAGTTGCAACTGGACGGCGTGGTCTACACCTCGGTGTTCAACCCGTATGACGGGCGCAAGAACTGGCAGGACATGCTCAGCGCCTTCTGCACCACGTTCCGTGAGGTCGCCGATGCGACCCTGGTGCTGAAGCTCACGCACCATGACATCGCCAATGCCCTGAGCGACATGCTGCATCACCTGTACAAGAACCAGTCCTACCAGTGCCGGATCGTGCTAATTCACGGTTATCTGGCGGACGCCGATTACGAGGCGCTGGTGCAGGCCACCAGCTACGTGGTCAACAGCTCCTATGGCGAAGGCCAGTGCCTGCCGCTGATGGAGTTCATGTCCTGTGGCAAACCGGCCATCGCCCCGTTGAACACGGCCATGGCCGACTACGTGGACAGCGATAATGCGTTCATCGTCGCTTCCACCGAGGAGCTGACGGCCTGGCCCCATGACCCACGGGCGGCCTATCGCACCTTGCGCTACATGACCGATTGGGACTCACTGTGCGCGGCGTATCGCGACAGTTATGCGGTGGCGAAAAACGATGTCGAGCGCTACGCGCGGATGTCCGAACATGCCGTGCACAACCTGCAGAAATTCTGCAGTCAGGCGAGCGCTGAAGAGCGTCTGCGGACGTTTTTTGCCCAGCGTGCGCAAGCCATCAAAGCGTTGTCCGTGGAAGCCGCGAGCGCATGATCCGGCGCCTGTTTGCACGCCTGCGTCCCGCGCCCTTGCCTGTTGCACCTGAGCCGCCCGGCCAGGTTTCGCCACGGGATGTGGGGTTGCATGACGCGATCCTCGACGGCTGGTTTTTGCCCGACAGTGGTGAATTGCTCAAGGGCTTCGCGATCACCGCTGACGACACCTTGCTCGACGTCGGTTGTGGCGAGGGCGTGGCGACGCTGTTCGCGGTGCGACAGGGCGCCTCGGTAATCTTCACCGACAGCGAACATGACAAAGTTCGCGATCTGGCGCGGCAGGTTGAGGCGCAGAGCACCAAGCCGAATCTGGGGCTGGTCAGCAACAGCCTGCCATTGCCGCTGGCCGCCGGTTGCGCGAGCAAAGTGGTGTGCATGGAAGTGCTGGAGCACATCGACCAGCCCGAACCGTTCATGGCCGAACTGGTGCGCATGGGCCGCCCCGGTGCGCAGTACCTGCTGAGTGTTCCGGCACCGGTAGGCGAGCATCTGCAACAGGGCATCGCCCCGGCGAGTTATTACCAGACACCGAATCATGTGCAGATTTTCACCGAGCAGCGCTTTGCCGAACTGGTGGAGAACGCCGGGCTGGTGATCGAGCATCGACAGGCCAGCGGGTTCTTCTGGGTGATGGGCATGATCTTTTTCTGGGCCAGCGAGCGCGCTGCCGGCCGTGACCTCGGTGGCGCGGTACGCGACCGGATTCAGGCGCCGTACCCGCCGTTGATGGAAAGCTGGGCGCGTACCTGGCAAGACCTGCTGGCGCAGCCCGACGGTTTGGCGATCAAGCAGATGCTCGACCGCTTCATGCCCAAAAGTCAGGTGATCATCGCCCGCAAGCCATTGGCTGGCGTAGCCCGGAGTCAGCCATGAGCGCCAGGCGGATCATGGACATCGAGGTGCTGCGTGCCATCGCCGTCCTCGGCGTGCTGTTCCATCACCTCCAGGGCAGCCTGTTCACCGACACGGTGCCGCTGCTGGAAAACATCCACGTCTGGGCGCAACCGTGGTGGGGCGTCGATCTGTTTTTCGCGATCTCTGGCTTCGTCATCGCGCGCAGCCTGATCCCCGCGCTACAAGGCTGCACGACGCGTCAGGAGTACTGGCAGCAGACGCGCAATTTCTGGCTGCGGCGGGTGTTTCGCCTGTTGCCGTCGGCCTGGCTGTGGCTGGCGCTGATACTCCTGGCGTGTGTGTTTCTCAACCGCTCCGGTGCCTTTGGCAGCTTGCATGCCAACCTGCAGGCGACGCTGGCGGGGGTGTTGCAGTACGCCAATTTCCGTTTTGCCGACAGCTTCTTTCATTACGAATACGGCAGCAGTTTCGTTTACTGGAGCCTGGCGCTGGAGGAGCAGTTTTACCTGCTGTTTCCGCTGCTGATTGTGCTGTGCCGCAAGCATCTGGTCTGGGCCTTGCTGGCACTGGTCGCGGTGCAACTGTTCACCCTGCGCACGCCGTTGCTGATGGTGGTGCGCACTGATGCGCTGGCGCTCGGCGTGCTGCTGGCGCTGTGGAGTGCGCAACCTTCTTGGCAGCGCTGGCAGCCGACGTTTCTGCGGCGGCCGTGGGCCGGGGTTTCAGTGTTGATCGGCGTGGCACTGCTGATGAGTTTCATGGCCACCGACCGTTTCACCTTCGCGCCTTATCGCATCGGCTTGATTGCCGTGCTCGGCGCGCTGCTGGTGTGGATAGCCTCGTACAACCGCGATTACCTGCTGCCGGCAGGCCACCTGCAACGGCTGATGGCGTGGATCGGCAGTCGCTCCTACGGCATTTACCTGATTCATATCCCGGCCTACCTGCTGGTGCGGGAGCTGATTTTCCGCTTGCAGGCTGCCGGTCTGCCGAGCCCGGCCGGGCACCCGATTCTCACCTTGCTGATCGCCTGCGGCCTGATCGTGCTGCTCAGCGAGCTGAACTACCGCTTCATCGAAATGCCGATGCGCAATCGCGGTGCCGCTTTGGTGCAGCGCCTCGATACGTCCCGAACTGCCGTTTCAACTCCCGGAGCCACCTCATGCTGAGCCTCTTGAAAAAACTCACGGCGGCGACGCCTGCACCGGCCCCCGCGCAACCTGCCGCCCTGGTGGCGGACAAGGTCGATCCATACATGCTCGGCCTCTACGACGCCAAGCTCAGCGGCTGGTTCAATCAGGAGACCGGTGAGCTGTTCAAGGGCTTCCCGGTGACTGCCGATGACACCTTGCTCGATGTCGGCTGTGGTGACGGCGGCAACGTGCATTTCTGCGGCATGCGCGGGGCGAAGATCATCATTGCCGACATCGATGGCGCCAAGGTCGAGGCGACTCGCCAGCGCCTGAGCGATACCCCGGCGCGCAGCGTCGAGTGCCACGTCACCGACTGCAATCCGTTGCCGATTGCCGACGGCACCGCCACCCGGGTGGTCTCCACCGAAGTCATCGAACACGTCGACGACCCGGCGCAGTTTCTTGCCGAGCTGGTGCGGGTCGGCCAGTCCGGTGCGCTGTACCTGTTGAGCGTGCCGCACCCAAGCTCTGAAGATTTGCAGAAGGACATTGCGGCGCCGGAGTATTTCCAGAAGCCCAACCACATTCGCATCATCAGTGAAGAGCAGTTCAAGACGATGGTCAGCGACGCCGGGCTGGAGATCATCAGCCACAGCCAGTACGGGTTTTACTGGTCGATGTGGATGCTGCTGTTCTGGGAAGCCAAGGTCGATTTCAGCAACCCGGATCATCCGTTGCTCGAGCATTGGGCCAACACCTGGCAAGCGGTGCTCGATTCGCCCCGGGGTGCGCAGATCAAGCAGGCGCTGGACGCGGTGGTGGCGAAGAGTCAGGTGATCATTGCCCGCAAGCCCTGAGTCACTCCTACAGGGATTTGTGTACCCTGCATTTTTGTACCGGCAGGGAATAGGCATTTGATGCGGTTTGGCTTTTCGATTTTGATCGCGGCGCTGCTGCTCGCTGCTTGCGAGCGGCATGACGCCCCCGCCCTCGATCAGCAACTTTACGTCTGGCAACGCCAGTGGACGTCCGCCCATGAGCTCGCGCTGAAAGACAGCCGCGAGGACTTCTCGACCTTGCGTGTGCTGGCCTTGCAGGCGTTCCCCAATGACGGCTGGCATCGGGCGCGTATCGATGCGCCGTTGCTCCAGCACGATGGTCGGCCTCTGATTGCGGTGATTCGCCTCGATGGTCAGCTCAAGGGGCTGGATCAGGCACAGGTCACGGATCGGATTCTTCAGGTTGTTGCCGACTGGCAGGCGCAGGGGCTGACCCTGAGCGGCGTCGAGATCGACCATGATGCGGGTAATGCGCGTCTGCCGGAATACATCGAATTCCTGACACATCTGCGCTCCGCGTTGCCCGCATCGTTGCCGCTGAGCATCACCGCGCTGCCGGCGTGGCTCGGCAGTTCACAGCTGCCGGCATTGTTGACCACAGTCGACAGCAGCGTGCTGCAGGTGCATGCCGTCAGCGATCCGCGACGCGGCTTGTTCGACCCCGAGCAGGCTCGGCGCTGGACCAGCGCCTGGGGCAAAATCAGCAGCAAACCCTTCTATCTGGCGTTGCCGGCCTATGGCGTGGCGTTGCTGCCAGATGCCGGCGGTGCCCCGGTAGTGGAGAGCGAAGTACCGGTCGAGCGTGATGGGCAACGCCGGGAACTGCTCGCCGATCCGTTGCAACTGAGCCAACTGGCAAAAGAGCTGCGCGAGGACCCGCCGGCGCATCTGGCCGGGTTGATCTGGTTTCGTCTGCCGCTGGCCAATGATCGCCGCGCCTGGAGTCTGACCACGTTGCGCGCCGTGGCCCGTGGCGATGCGTTGAGCAGCCGGTTCGGCCTGACGTTCAGCGACCACGATGGCCTGCAAGACATTGCCCTGCGCAATGTCGGAAACCTCGACAGTGCCTGGCCCACGCGCATCACCGTCAAGGCCAGCGCTTGCGAAGGCGCCGATGCGCTCGCCGGTTACTCGTTGCAACAGAGCGCGGATCTGCTTACCTTCACCCGCCTGCGCGACGGTCGTCTGCCGGCGGGCGGACAACGCGCCATCGGTTGGGCGCGCTGTGCATTTATTGATCAAGGAGGTTCGCATGTTGACCCGTAACTGGCCCCGCCATCTGCTCTGCCTGAGCCTCAGCCTGCCGCTGGGTTCGGCGCTGGCCTGCGGCCCGGACTTCCCGATGCGCCTGCTCGACAATCGCGGGCAAAGCCTGGCCGAGCTGCCGGAGGGCAACTTCAACTTCGAGATCAGCCGCCTGGGCAAGACCATTGCCGGGCTGAAGAACGTGACGGCGGCGACGCACAATCCCGACGATCTGTACGGCGACGAGAACGAGCCTGCTGCGGTGCGCGAAAAAGCCGAGCAGTTCGGTCTGAGCGCCGAGCAACAGGCGTTGGTCAAGCAACTGCGCGGTCTGAGCGATGCGCGTCAGGTCGAGGCGCAAGGCGCCAGCCTGCCAGCGGAAATCCGCTTGTACGTGGCCGGCGCGGTGGCGTTTGCCACCGGCGATCATCCGCTGGCGATCGAATATTTCAACAAAGTGCTGGCGCTGCCGGCCGATCAGCGTCCGCTGCGCAGCACCTGGGCGGCGTACTCCCTGGGCCGCACCTGGTTTGCCATGAGTGCCGAAGCAAGCGATGCCATCGAAGCGCTGGAGAGCGCGCGCGAAGCGTTTCGCCAGGCCCGACAGATGAGCATCGATGGCTTCAGCGATCCGCTGGAACTCGGTGTGGCCAGCCTCGGTGAGGAGGCGCGGGTGCTGCGCAACGCCGGCGACTGGAGCGGCGCCATCGAGCTGTATGAGGCGCAGAACCTGCACGGCTCGGCCGTGGGTTACACCTCGCTGAAACAACTGATGAACGAGCTGGCCGAACTGCCCGAGCCGCAACTGGCCAAGTTGCTGGAGCGCAAGGCCGTGCAGCAACTGGTTACCGCTTCGTTGATCAGCCGCATGGGCTGGTCATTCGACGAACAACCGCCGAACGAGAAAAAGCTCATCAAGCTGCTGCAGGACAGCACCCGTGGCAGCCTGGAAAACGCCGATCGGCTGGCAGCGATGAATTATCAACAGGGTGATTACGCCAGCGCCAAGGCCTTCCTTGAAAACGCCGGTGACGGCGGACTGGCGTGGTGGCTGCGGGCGAAACTGGCAGTGCGTGACGGCGATAAAAATGCCGCGGCTGCCGCCTATGCCAAAGCCGCGCAGGCGTTCCCGCAGAGCGAAGATTGGGGCTACCGGCGTACTCCGGACTGGGACTTTGAAACCGTTCAGCCGAAATGCCGGGTCGAGGGTGAGAGCGCGATTCTCGCGCTGCAACGCGGCGAATACCTGCAAGCGTTCGTCCAGTTGTATCGCAGCAACAGCATCTATTGGTTCGACGCGGCGACGGTGGCCGAGCGCGTGCTGACGGTCGATGAACTCAAGCGCTACGTCGATGACAACGTGCCGGCGCCACCGGCGCTGACTCAGCAGCAACGCGACAACTACGTGCCGCTACCGGTCGCCGCCAGCCTGCGCAATCTGCTGGGCCGGCGCTTGCTGCGCGAGGGTCATTACGAGGAAGCGGTCGGCTATTTCGACAATCCCGATCTGCAGCACAAGGCCCGTCTGTACGGCGAGCAACGCATGAAGGCCGACGCTGCGTGGTGGCCGACCAGACGCGCCAGTGCCTTGTACAACGCGGCGTGGACCGCGCGTGAATGGGGCATGGACATTCTCGGTTACGAGATGGCGCCGGACTACGCGACGTTTGGCGGCAACTACAGCCTGGAAAACACCGAGCTTAAAGTCGGGCCGCTGGTGGCCGAGGACGAAGTGAAGCGCCAGAAAGCCAGTGAAGCGCAGCCGGACGAGCGCTATCACTACCGTTTTGTCGCGACCGCGCTGGCCAGTCGGGCCGCTGATAATCTACCGCACACCAGCCAGGCGTTTGCCGCGGTGTTGTGTAACGCCGCGGGTTTCAACAGCAGCCTGGAAGAGCAGAGCGCGCTGTATCGACGCTACGTCAATGAAGGCCCGTACGTGCCGTGGGCGGTGGATTTCGGCAATCAGTGTCCGTACCCGGATTTCGAAAACGCCGACAAGCGTTACGTGACCCAGGTGACCGACGCGGTGCGCAATTCGTTGCGTCCGTACAAGTGGCCGGTGGTCGGTGTCCTGCTGTTGATCAGTGCTGGCGCGCTGGTGTTGTTCAGTCGTCGGCGCAAGACTCGCAAACCCTAGGCCTGCTGGATAAACGTCAGGCGCACGGCGAAGCCGATCAGCAGGCTGCCAAACAGCCACTGCTGAACGCGCTGGGCGGTTGGGCTGTGTTGCAGCCAGCGGCCCAGCGCCGCGCCGGTCAGGGCATAGGCACTGTCGAACAGCAGCCCGATGCCCACCAGCAACGCGCCGAGGGTGGCAAATTGGGTCAGCACCGCTGCGCCGTCATTGACGATGAATTGCGGCAACAGCACCGAGCAGAACAGCAGCGCCTTGGGATTGAGCAGATTGGTCAGCAAGCCACGGCGAATCGCCTCGCGCCATTGTCCCTGGGTGTCCGTCACGGCAGTTGCAGTGAGGTTCGGCAACAACGTACTGCGCAGGCATTGAACGCCGATCCACAGCAAGTACGCCGCGCCCGCCAGACGCACCAGATCAAACGTCCACGGCGCTGCCTTGAACAGCGCGGCCAGACCCAACGCCGCCAGCGCCACATGACAGCCCCGGGCAATCGCCAGACCCACGGCAGTCGCCAGTGCTGCGCCGCGACCCTGGCGGGCGCCGGTTTGCAGTAGCAGGATCATGTCCGGCCCGGGCAACAGAAAGACCACCGCCAGTGCCAGAAAAAACAACCCGATATTTGCCATGTCGCCGCCCTTTCGTTATCGATTCGGTGAGCAAAGTTTATGGCGCAAGGCCGGAGCAGGTGCTTGCGAAGTCAGCTTCAAAAAGCCTCATGATTGGCATAACCTGCTTTCTTTTTGCGCCTTGACCATCAGGATCTGCCAAACATGAAACTCGACGCCTTTGACCGCAAGATTCTCGCCGCGCTGCAGCGCAACGGACGCTTGAGCAACGTCGAGCTGGCGGACGAGATCGGCCTGTCGGCGTCACCGTGCTTGCGCCGGGTGCGGATGCTGGAGGAGGCCGGGGTGATTCGCGGTTACCAGGCCAACCTGGATCGCGATGAGGTGGGGCTGGGGCTGACGGTGTTCGTCGGGGTCAAGGTCGAGCGCCACAACGATGAACAGGCCGAAGCCTTTTACGCAGCGGTCACGGCGCTGCCGGAGGTGATCTCGGCCTTCCTGGTGTCGGGGGAGTCGGACTTTCTGTTGCAGGTAGTGGTGCCGGATTTGCGCGCGTATGACCGCTTTCTCAGCGGCTGCCTGCTGAAGCTGCCGGGCGTGAGCGACATTCGCAGCAATTTTGCGATTCACACGGTGAAGACACCGGGGGCGTTGCCGTTGGGGCATCTGCCGCTGTAGAGCGGGTTGTCTTGATCGCGAGCAGGCTCACTCCTACATTTGAGCGAAGTCCTCCAGCAGGAACACGGTCAACTGTGGGAGCTGGCTTGCCAGCGATAGCGATGTGTCAGCGACCGCAACGGTTACAGGACTGACGCCATCGCTGGCAAGCCAGCTCCCACAGGGTTTGGGTGACCATCTACATCTGCGTCGCCATCCCCTCGACATTCATCGCCGCCTGACGCAGCGCCTCGGAGCGGGTCGGGTGCGGATGGCAGGTCAGCGCAATGTCTTCGGCCGAGGCGCTGAACTCCATGGCCACGCAGTATTCACCGATCATTTCGCTGACACTCGGGCCGACCAGGTGCACGCCGAGTATTTCGTCCGTGCGTTCGTCGGCGAGGACTTTGGCAAAACCTTCGGTTTCATGGTTGATCTTCGCCCGGCTGTTGGCGGTGAAGGGGAATTTGCCGACCTTGTAGGCGCGGCCTTCGGCCTTGAGCTGCTCTTCGGTCTTGCCGACGCTGGCCAGCTCCGGGCGTGTGTAGATGACGTTGGGAATCAGCTCGTAGTTGACCTCGCCGGCCTTGCCGACGATCTGTTCCACGCAGGCCATCGCTTCGTCTTCGGCCTTGTGTGCGAGCATCGGGCCGGAGGTTACGTCACCGATCACCCACACGCCCGGCGCCTCGGTGCGGTGCTGGCGGTTGGCAAGCATGCCGCGCTTGTCGGTACTCAGGCCGACATTCTCCAGGCCCAGACCCTTGGTGTACGGACGTCGGCCGATGGCGACCAGCACGTAGTCGGCTTCCAGTAACTCGGTGCTGCCGCCCGCAGCAGGTTCGACGCTGAGCTGTACGCCGCTGGACGAAGTCGTGGCGCTGGTGACCTTAGAACTCAACTTGAAGCTGATGCCTTGCTTGCTCAGCGAGCGCTGCAAGGTTTTGCCGGCCTCGCCATCGACACCGGGGCAGATGCGGTCGAGGTATTCGACCACGGTCACCTGGGCACCGAGGCGGCGCCACACCGAACCCAGCTCCAGGCCGATCACCCCGGCGCCGATCACCACCAGATGCTTGGGCACTTCGCTCAGCGACAGCGCGCCGGTGGAGTCGAGAATGCGCTGGTTGTCGATCTCGACGCCGGGCAGGGGTGTGGGTTCAGAGCCGGTGGCGATGATGATGTCCTTGGCGCTCAGTTCGGTCTTGTTGCCTTGCTCGTCGGTCACCGTGACTTTGCCCGGGCCGTCGATGTGGCCCCAGCCCTTGATCCAGTCGACCTTGTTCTTGCGAAACAGAAACTCGATGCCTTTGGTCAGGCCGCCTACGCTTTCGTCTTTCTGTTTCATCATTTGCGCGAGGTTGAGCGTGGGTTTGACCTCGATGCCCAGGTGGGCGAATTCCGCCCCTATCGCCGCGTCGTACAGCTCCGAAGCATGCAGCAAGGCCTTGGACGGCATGCAACCGACGTTAAGGCAGGTGCCGCCGAGGGTAGCGCGTCCTTCCACGCAGGCGGCTTTCAGGCCCAGCTGGCCGGCGCGGATCGCCGCGTTATAACCACCGGGGCCGCCGCCCAGAATGACCACGTCGTAATTGCTCATGCTGTTACTCCAGGTTGGGAATACCGATCGCTGAAAATAGTAGGCGGATAAAATTACGAACGTAATATGTGCGTTTCCGGACATTTCGGTCAAGGCTTCAGGCAAGCGACAGGTTGCGCATCTTTAGATAAGCGTATTTGTGTACGAATATTTCACGGATTTCGTTATATCGTAACGAATAAGCCGATGAACCAAAGGTGTTGGGGTGATATGCAAGTCGATCTGGATGTCGATGGCACGCAAGTGACCGGGTTGCCACGCTTTCAACAAGCGGCCACGCAGGGGCGACGATTGCGCCGCCTGGCCATCGGTCTCGGCGCATTGGCCGGGGCAGGGTGGGTGCTGGCGATGTTTGTCGGGTTGTTTGCCGCGCAATCGATATGGCCGGCATTGCTGGTGAATCTCGGTGCGGCGTTGCTGGTGCTGGTTGCCGGCCTGCAATCGGCATGGTGGGTGACGCAATGGCGTGCGCGGGTCATGCATCCGTTCGCCCATGAGCCGTTGAGCGAAGTCGATCCAACGGCACCTGAAGGCTGGTACGAGCGGCTGCTGGAGCGTCTGAGTCAGCGCAGTTTGCATCTGCTGGGGCAGATCGGCGCGGCCACGTTGTGGCTAAGCGGGTGGTCGGTGCTGGTGATGATCGGCATCGAACAGGTCTGGAATCTGGCGTTACCGCCCGCTGCGGTGGGGCTGTCGGCCACGGTGGGCGCGACGCTGATGTTGCTGTTGGGGTTCGGCTTGCTGGTGCTGGAGCGGCAATTGGCTCAGGAAAATCCGGCGCAGTGGCCGGAAGCCGGTTCGCTCGCGCAACTGACACGCGTTGCGATCATCAGTCTGGTAGTGGGCGCGTTATGTCTGTTATTTGCCAGCGAGGCTTCCGTGTGGCCAGTGCGCCTTGCGGTGTTGATCGGAATCTTGCCGGGATTGGTCGCGATTGAGTTGCTATTGCGTGCTGTTCTTTCTGTATTTAGCCCGCGTCGTGAACAGTTGGAACCGACTCTGCTGGCACGCAGTTTTGTCGCCGACATGCTGCGTTGGCCGCCGCAACCGCTGCTCGTCTTGCAGCACGAATTGCACAACCGCTTCGGCATCGATCTGCGCCAGATCTGGGCGTTCAGCTACATGCGGCGCGCCTTTCTGCCGGTGCTGGCGCTGGTGGCTGCCATCGGTTGGTTGCTGACCGGTATCCACGAAATCCCGCTGCAAGGGCGCGGCATTTACGAACGTTTCGGCAAACCGGTGCAAGTGTTCGGCCCCGGATTGCACGCCGGTTTGCCTTGGCCGCTGGGTCGGGTGCTCAGCGTCGAGAATGGCGTGGTGCACGAGTTGGCGACCAGCGTCGGCGATGCGCCTGCGCCGACACAGGCCGACCCCGCCGAAGGCCCGGCACCAATGACCGCCAACCGTTTGTGGGATGCCAGCCACGTCAACGACAAATCCCAGGTGATCGCCAGCAGCCGTGGCGATCAGCAGAGCTTTCAGATCGTCAACATGGACGTGCGCTTCGTCTATCGCATCGGGCTGCGTGACCAGGATGCCTTGGCGGCTACCTATAACAACGCCGATGTGCCGACGCTGATACGAAGTACCGCCAGCCGGATTCTGGTGCACGATTTTGCCTCGCGCACCCTCGACGGTTTGCTCGGTGCTGACCGGGTAGGGCTGGGCGAAGAAATCGGTCGTGCGGTGCAAGGCGATCTGCAGAAGCTCAACAGCGGCGTGGAGATTCTCGCCACCGTGGTCGAAGCGATTCACCCGCCAGCCGGTGCCGCCAATGCTTATCACAGCGTGCAAGCAGCACAGATCGGCGCGCAGGCGTTGATCTCCCGTGAGCGCGGCGCTGCGGCCGAAGCCAGTAATCAGGCGCAATTGCAGGCTAGCCTGGCCCGCGATCAGGCCAGTGCCAGCGCTCGTGAAATCAATGCGGCGGCGCAGGCGGCAGACCTGAAGTTCAGTGCTGAACAAAAAGCTTACGCCAGCGCGGGTCAGGCATTCGTGCTGGAGCAATACCTCAGCCAGCTCAGCCTCGGTCTGAGCAAGGCCAGACTGTTGTTACTCGACCACCGTTTAGGCGGCAGCAGCAATGCGCCGACCATCGACCTGCGTACGTTCACGCTGCCGGCTGATCCGACGCCCGCGCGCACCACCGCTCAACCAGGAGTTGCCCCTTGAGCCAGTCGCACACTCACGATTCCCATGACCACAGCGGCCACGATCACGGCCACGCCGGGCATCACCATCATCATGGGCATCATCACCATCACCACGGCGCGCCGGAAGAGGCGGGACCGTTCCCTTGGCGGCGCATGGGCTGGGCGGTGTTGCTGGTGGCGTTTGCCATCGCGGCGGCGAGCCTGGTGCAGGTGCGCTCGGGTGAAGCCACGGTCATCACCCGTTTTGGCAATCCGTCACGGGTGTTGCTTGAGCCGGGTTTGAGCTGGCGCTGGCCGGCGCCGTTCGAAGCGGCGATCCCGGTGGATCTGCGCCTGCGCACTACTTCCAGCGGTTTGCAGGATGTCGGCACTCGCGACGGTTTGCGCATCATCGTTCAGGCCTACGTGGCGTGGCAGGTGCAGGGCGACCCGGACAACGTGCAACGTTTCATGCGTGCGGTGCAGAATCAGCCGGACGAAGCGGCGCGGCAGATTCGCACCTTTGTCGGCTCGGCGCTGGAAACCACCGCCAGCAGTTTTGATTTGGCGGATCTGGTGAATACCGATGCCAGCAAAGTGCGTATCGCCGATTTCGAAGCGCAACTGCGTCAGCAGATCGATCAGCAACTGCTTGCCACTTACGGTGTGCGCGTAGTGCAGGTGGGTGTTGAACGCCTGACCTTGCCTTCGGTGACGCTCACGGCCACGGTCGACCGGATGCGCGCCGAGCGTGAAACAATCGCCACCGAACGTACCGCCATCGGCAAGCGGGAAGCTGCGCAAATTCGTTCTGCTGCCGAGCGCGATGCGCGAATTGTCCAGGCCGATGCCACGGTGAAAGCCGCAGAAATCGAAGCACAATCGCGGGTCGAAGCCGCGCAAATCTACGGTCGCGCTTATGCCGGTTCGCCGCAGCTATACAACCTGCTGCGCTCGCTCGATACCCTCGGCACCATCGTGACGCCGGACACCAAGCTGATCCTGCGCACCGACGCCGCGCCATTCCGTGTGCTGGTGGACGGCCCACCGAATGTCGAAAACAAATCCGGATCGCAGCCATGAGTGATGAAGTTCCACGTGGAACATATTCGCTGAGCAGTCCGTGGATTCAGGCCGGACGCCTGGCGTTTTTTGCCTTGTACGCGGTCACGGTGTTGGCCGCGTTGGCGTGGGCGTTTTCCAATGTGCGACAGATCAATCCGCAGAATCGCGCGGTGGTTCTGCACTTTGGCGCACTGCAACGCGTCCAGAATGCCGGGCTGTTGTTGGCCTGGCCGCAGCCGTTCGAGCAGGTGGTTTTGCTGCCGGCAGCGGATCGGGTGATTGAGCGTCGAGTGGAAAACCTGCTGCGCAGCAGTGAGGCGATCAAGGCTGATCGTGTGGCAACCTTCGCCACTCCGCTGAGCGATGCATTGGCCGGTTCCGGCTATTTGCTGACCGGTGACGCCGGCGTGGTGCAACTGGATGTGCGGGTGTTTTACAAAGTCACCGATCCCTATGACTTCGTGTTGCAAGGTGATCACGTTCTGCCGGCACTGGATCGGCTGGTCACCCGCAGCGCTGTGGCCCTGACCGCCGCGCGGGATCTGGACACGATTCTGGTTGCCCGACCGGAGTTGATCGGCGCCGATAACCAGGCAGCCGAACGTCGCGAACGACTGCGTGGTGATCTGGTTCAAGGCATCAACAAACGCCTGGCTGAACTGAAGGCGAGTGGGCAGGGCATCGGCATCGAGGTGGCGCGGGTCGACGTGCAGTCGAGTCTGCCCGATCCGGCCGTCAGCGCCTTCAATGCGGTATTGACCGCCAGTCAGCAAGCCGACAAAGCCGTCGCCAATGCGCGCACCGAGGCGGAAAAACTCACCCAGTCCGCGAACGAGCAAGCCGACCGCACGCTGCAAGTGGCCCACGCACAGGCAGGCGAACGCTTGGCCAAAGCCTCTGCCGACACCGCCACGGTAATGAGCCTGGCCAAGGCGCAGCAACAGGGCACCGACCCGCAGATGCTCCTGCGTCTATACCGCGAACGCATGCCGAAGATCCTCGGCCAGGCCGGGTCAGTGACCACGGTCGATCCGAAAGACGATTCCCGCCTGATCATTCAGGGAGCCAGTAAATGACTGCGACCACCGCTGCACCGAGCCTGTTGTCCTCGGCCGAACAGCGCCGCGCTGCACGACAATTGACCCTGGCGATGCTCGCCCTTGGCTTGCTCGGCCTTGGCCTGATCTGGCGCTGGCTGGTGCCGGAGCAAACCGGAGTCAGTCAGTTGCTGCTGGGTTTCGCCTCTTTATTGGTGGCGGTGCCGGTGATGCGTTCGGCGTGGTACAGCCTGCGTTATCCGAGCCTGCACGGCATCACCGATCAACTGATTGCGCTGGCGATGCTCGGTGCGTGGGCGACCGGGGATCTGCTGACCGCCGCGCTGCTGCCGATCATCATGATCTTCGGCCACGTGCTGGAAGAGCGCAGCGTGATCGGCTCGCAGGAAGCGATCCACGCCCTCGGCCAGTTGACCCGCAGCCACGCGCGCAAGATTCAGGCGGACGGTTCGATCATCGAAGTCGATAACGGCACGCTCAAACCCGGCGACACGGTAGAGGTGCGCGCCGGTGATCGGGTGCCAGCGGATGGCCGAGTGCTGTTCGGCCAGGCCAGCCTCGATACGGCATCGATCACCGGCGAGTCGGTGCCGGTGGAAACGGCGGTGGGCATGACGGTGTTCGGCGGCGCGATCAACCTCGACGGCTTGCTGCGCATTGAGGTGACCCGCACCGGCGATCAGTCGACGCTGGGTAAAGTCATCGCACTGATGCAGAACGCTGAGCGCTCGAAGCCACCCATCACCCGTTTGCTTGAACGTTATGCCGGCAGCTACATGGTGCTGGTGTTGCTGTTGGCGGCAGTGACCTGGTTTGTCACCCATGATGCGCAGGCGATGCTCGCGGTGCTGGTGGCGGCATGTCCCTGCGCCTTGGTGCTGTCGGCACCGGCCACGGCAATTGCCGGAGTGGCGGTCGCGGCGCGCCACGGCATTCTGATCCGCAGTTCGGCGTTTCTTGAGGAGCTGGCCGATCTCACCTCGCTGGTGGTCGACAAGACTGGCACGCTGACGTACGGGACCTTGCGTTTGCAATCGATCAGCAGCCCGCGTCTGGATCAGGCCTCGGTGATGGCTCTGGCCGCCAGTCTCGGCGCGGCCAGCAGCCATCCGGTCAGCCGGGCGTTGGCGGGGTTAGTCAGTCAAGAGCAGAGCCTGCCGCTGACGGACATTCACGAGCGCCAGGGCCTGGGTGTCGTGGCCATGACCGCGCAGGGTGAGGCGGCGCTGGGGCGTCCCGAACTGTTCGCGCAACTGGGCATCGTCACCACCAACGTTCCCGAGCACGACGGGCCGATTGCCGGGCTGGCGTTAAACGGCGAGTTTGTCGCCTGGCTGTTGCTGGCCGACAGCGTCAAACCGGAAGCGCGCTTTGCCCTCGCTGAATTGCGCGAACTGGGGCTGGGTCGCCAGCTGCTGCTGACCGGCGACCGCCAGAGTGTTGCGCAGACCCTGGCCTGCGAGGTCGGCCTGCAAGAGGTGGAAGCGCAAGCGCTGCCCGAGGACAAGCTCAACCGCGTGCTCAAGGAAATCGACAACGGTTTCCGGCCAATGGTGGTGGGTGACGGCATCAATGATTCGCTGGCGCTCAAGGCCGGTGTGGTGGGTGTGGCGATGGGCGCGGGCGGTGCCGACATTGCCCTGGCTTCAGCGGATATCGTCCTGATCGGCAGCGACCTGCGTCGCCTCGGCACCTGTGTGCGCCTGAGCCGCCAGTGCCGCAAGACCTTGCAGGTCAACGTGATCATCGGTCTGGGCTGGACACTGGCGATTGTCATCTTCGCCGCCTTCGGCTGGCTTGGTGCTGCCGGGGCGATGATCGCAGCGTTGCTGCATAACCTCAGTACGTTGCTGGTGTTGGGCAACGCCGGGCGCTTGCTGCGGTTTCAGGAGCCGTTGTTGAAACTTCAGGACTAGCTCACGCAAATTTGCGAACTGTCGAGGCGCAAAGCAGTCATCTGTGTAGGTGCTCTTGCCCGGGGCGCACTGCCGCCCTTGGGCGATCGCGGCTTATAGGGGCGGACTATCAAATCGATAGCCTGCTATTTTTCAAGGATGGTCTACCCTCAGATCTGACGTCTGAAACAAGGGGGATTTTCCATGCTCGCGCAACTTCCACCGGCCTTGCAGAATTTGCAGCTTCCACTTCGCCTGCGACTATGGGACGGCCATGAGTTCAATCTGGGCCCGGCGCCCAGCGTAACCATCGTGGTCAAGGACCCGACGATGGTCACTCAGTTCACCCATCCAAGCCTTGACGCGCTGGGGGCGGCGTTTGTCGAAGGCAAGCTCGAACTGGAGGGCTCGATCAGCGAGGTCATCCGGGTCTGCGACGAATTGAGCAGTGCCTTGCTCGACGAAGATGAAGGCGCCCAGCCTGTGCGAGCGGTGCACGATAAGGAAACCGACGCCAAAGCCATTTCCTACCATTACGACCTGTCCAACGAGTTCTACCAGCTGTGGCTGGACAGCGACATGGCGTATTCCTGCGCCTATTTTGAAACCGGCAGTGAAACCCTCGAACAAGCGCAACAGGCCAAGTTCCGGCACCTGTGTCGCAAGCTGCGTCTGCAGCCCGGCGATTACCTGCTGGATGTCGGCTGCGGTTGGGGTGGGCTGGCGCGTTTTGCGGCGCGGGAATTCGGCGCCAAAGTGTTCGGCATTACCCTGAGCAAGGAACAACTGGCACTGGCCCGCGAGCGCGTCAAAGCCGAGGGCCTGGAAGACCAGGTCGAACTGCAACTGCTCGACTACCGCGATCTGCCCCAGGACGGGCGCTTCGACAAGGTGGTCAGCGTCGGCATGTTCGAACACGTCGGCCACGCCAACCTCGCCGAATACTGCAAAGTCCTGTTTGGCGCGGTGAAAGAGGGCGGTCTGGTGATGAACCACGGCATTACCGCCAAACACACCGATGGTCGCCCGGTCGGGCGTGGCGCCGGGGATTTCATCGAGAAATATGTATTCCCCAATGGCGAGCTGCCGCACCTGGCAATGATCTCGGCCGAGATCAGTGAAGCCGGGCTGGAGATCGTTGACGTCGAAAGCCTGCGTCTGCACTACGCGCGCACGCTCGACCACTGGAGCGAGCGGCTGGAAGACAACCTCGAAGCTGCGGCGAAAATGGTGCCGGAACAGGCGCTGCGAATCTGGCGCTTGTATCTGGCTGGATGTGCATACGCCTTTGCACGGGGCTGGATCAATCTGCATCAGATTCTGGCGGTAAAAGCACATCCGGATGGCAGCCATGAACTGCCTTGGACCCGTGACGACATTTATCACCCTTGAGGCCTGATGACCGTTCGCTCATTCGAGCGAGCGGCCGGTCAAAGAATCGGTGAAATAAGCCGGGCGATCCGCATGCCGAGCTGTTGCAGGCGGTGGATCTCCCGGCTTTCTTCTTTGGCGACTTCATAAGCCTGCTCGAAGTCTTCGTTGAGCATCTGTTCCACGTGAGCGGCGAAGTCGCTGTCGACGGTCAGCAACATCACTTCGAAATTCAGCCGGAACGAACGGTTATCCAGATTGGCGCTACCGATGGCGCTGATTTCGCTGTCGATCAACACCACTTTCTGATGTAGGAAACCCGGTTCGTAGCGGAACACGCGCACGCCGGCGCGCACCGCTTCGAAGGCATACAGGCTGGAAGCAGCGTAGACGATGCGGTGATCGGGGCGTGAGGGCAGCAGCAGGCGCACGTCGACGCCGCGCAGCACCGCCAGACGCAACGCGGCGAATACGGCTTCATCGGGAATGAAGTACGGGCTGGTGATCCACACGCGCTCGGTCGCTGCGTGGATCGCTTCGACGAAGAACAGCGAACAGGTTTCGTAAGCGTCGGCCGGGCCGCTTGCCAGCAACTGGCAGAGCACGCCGTCATCCGGGTAAACGTCCGGCAGGATCAGCGGCGGCAACGTCCGTGCAGCCCAGAACCAGTCCTCGGCAAACGACTCCTGCATGCAGGCCACCACCGGCCCGCGCACTTGCACGTGGGTATCGCGCCAGGGCGCCAGCGGCGGCTTCTCGCCCATGTACTCATCGCCGACGTTGTGTCCACCGACAAAGCCGAGCACGCCATCGACCACGACGATTTTGCGGTGGTTGCGGAAATTCACCTGGAAGCGATTGAGCCAGCCGCTGCGTGTGGCGAAGGCTTTGACCTCGACACCGCCGTCGCGCAACGCCTGCACGTAGCTGTGGGGCAGGGCGTGGCTGCCGATCCGGTCGTACAGCAGATGGATCGCCACGCCTTCGGCGGCTTTTTTCAGCAACAGGTCGCGCAGGCGCTGCCCGAGGCGGTCGTCATGAATGATGAAAAACTGCACCAGTACGGCTTCGCGCGCTTGATCGATGGCACGGAAAATCGCCTCGAAGGTCGCGTTTCCATTCACCAGCAGCTGTACTTCGTTGTTTGCCAGGCATGGCATACGTCCCAGTTTGGGCATGGCGCGCAGCGAGGCGTAGGCCTTCGAGGCGCGGGCGGTGAGGGCTTCTTCGACCCACGGACGCCAGTTCAACTCGGAGATCGCCTGACGCATCTGTTCGTTGGCCTGACGGCGTGCCTTGATGTAGCCGTCGAAGGTGCTGCGGCCGAACACCAGATAAGGGATGAGCGTCAGGTAGGGAATGAAAATAAGCGACAATGCCCAGGCGATCGAGCCTTGGGCGGTGCGTACGGTCAGCACCGCGTGGATGGCGGCGATCAAGCCGAGGCTATGTATCAGGGCGATCAGATAACCGAAAATGTGCGGTCCAAAATAATCCATGGGGCAGCCTTGCTCCTGAAGACTCAATGCGTAACAGACCATGTTCCGAGGCGAATGTCGCTATTTAATTGGTGCATGAACCGAAGCAACCGGCCGACGTCTAACGGCCACTACTGATCAGGAGTTTTTCGATGAACGTTCGTCTGCTGGGTTTGGCGCTGGGCCTGGGTTTGGCAATGCCGCTGGTTGCGCAGGCGCAAATGCTGCAGCCGGGGCTATGGGAAATGACCTCGAGCAACGTCAAGGTCGATGACCAACCCATGGATGTGCAATCGATCCTTGGCCAGTTGCAAGGCCAGATGACCCCGCAACAGCGCGCGGCGCTGGAGAAGAACGGGATCAACATCGGCGGCAAGGGCATTCGTGCCTGCCTGACGCCGCAGCAAGTGGCGACTAACGACATTCCGCTGGCCGATCCGCAATCGGGCTGCAAACAGCAGATCACCGAGCGCACCGGCAACCAGTGGAAATTCCGCTTCAGTTGCCCGAAAGCGCAAGGCACCGGTGTCGCGACGTTCCTCAGTGATCGTGAGTTCACCACCGTGGCCAACGGTACATTCAATGCCATTGGCATTAATCAGAAGGGCAGCCTGGAAACCCGCGCGGTGTGGTTGGGTCAGGATTGCGGCACTGTGAAGCCGAGAGCTTAAAAGCTTCGCGAGCAAGCCCGCTCCCACAGGAATTGTGCTGTCCCTGTGGGAGCGGGCTTGCCCGCGAAGACGTCCTGTCAGACACCGGATCATTCAGCGCATAAACCGCAACGGCAACCCCTGACATCCTTCGTTGATACGCTGCTCCCGCCAGGCAATCTGCCCCGACACCAGCGTGGTATTCACCCGATAGCGGAAAGTCTTGTCAGCAAACGGCGTCCAGCCGCACTGCGACAGGATCGGTTGTCGCGACACTTCCAGAGCCGCTGGCTCGACCAGCACCAGATCCGCCCAATACCCTTCGCGCAAATAACCCCGATCCGGAATCGCAAACAGGTCCGCCACCCGGTGACTGGTTTTCGACACCAGCGTGGTGATTGGCAGCACGCCATCGGCCACCAATTCCAACAGCGCCGGCAAGGCGTGCTGCACCAGCGGCAAACCGGCAGGCGCTTCGGCATACGGGCGCTGTTTTTCTGCCCAGGTATGCGGTGCGTGATCGCTGCCGATGACGTCCAGTCGATTGCTCAGTAACGCCGCGCGCAAGGCGTCACGGTCGGTTCGGGTCTTGATCGCCGGGTTGCATTTGATCAGGTTGCCAAGTGCTGGATAGTCGCGCTCATCGAACAGCAGATGATGCAGGCAGACTTCAGCAGTGATGTGCTTTTGCGTGAGCGGCCTGTCCTCGAACAACTCGAGCTCACGGGCAGTGGTCAGGTGCAGCACGTGCAGGCGGGTGCCGTACTTTCTCGCCAGTTCCACGGCCAGCGACGAAGAGCGATAGCAAGCCTCGGCATCGCGGATCAATGCATGGATATTCGTCGGCAGGTGGTCGCCGAGGCGTTCGCGCAGACGTGCTGCATTGGCCTCGATGCTCGGTGTGTGTTCGCAATGCGCCAGCAGGATCGTCGGCACTTCGGCGAACAGACGCTCGAGAGTTTTCGGGTCATCCACCAACATGTTGCCGGTGGATGCGCCCATGAACACTTTGACCCCGGCCACTTCGCAGGGGTTGAGCGCGGCGACGGTGTCGAGGTTGTCCTGGCTCACGCCGAAGTGAAAGCCGTAGTTAGCCACCGAATTGATCGCCGCCCGACGCTTTTTATCCGCCAACGCTTCGAGGGTGAGGGTGGCCGGTCGGGTGTTGGGCATGTCCATGAAACTGGTGATGCCGCCCGCCACCGCAGCGCGCGACTCGCTATGAATACTGCCCTTGGCCGGCGCCCCCGGTTCGCGAAAATGCACCTGGTCATCAATCATCCCCGGCAACAGCCATTGACCTTGGGCGTCGATTTCCACGCGGGCATTTTCACCCTCGATGCTGCGCGCAATCTTGACGATGCGGCCATGACTGACCAGCAGATCGCCATCGTACTCGCGTCCTTCGTTGACCAGTCTGGCATTGCGAATCAGCACACTGCTCATGGTTCAGAACTCGTTCTGCAAGGCTTTGTAGCCGCGCACCAGATCGACGTTGGTGCGCGCCACATCTTCGGAAAACTCCGAGGCGCTGACACTCACCGGCGGGAACTGAGAGAGGTCGGTGTTGGGGCCGATGCGGGTGGTGGAAGGCACGTAAAACGCGTCCGGCAAATCTCGGCCGTCGACTACCGAGTTGTGTCGAACCACGCAGCCATCACCGACTGCGCAATTGAACAGCACACTGTTGAAACCGATGAACACCCGGTCGCCGACTAGGCATGGCCCATGCACGATCGAGCGGTGAGCGATCGAGGTGAATTCGCCGATGGTCACGGCGGCGCCGGATTTGGAGTGGATTACCACGCCATCCTGAATATTCGAATTGGCGCCGATGGTGATCGGCTCCATCGTGCCCGAAGCGTCTACTTCGTCAGCACGGATCACCGCGTAGGGACCGACGAAGACGTTCTCGCCAATGACCACCTTGCCGCAGATGATCGCGGTTTTATCGACGTAGGCCGACTCGGCAATGTGCGGCAGATCGCCGGAAGGGTTTTTGCGAATCATGGTTGGCTCAGCGCGTCGTAAAGGGTGTTGAGGTTGTATTCGAACAATCCGGCAAAGGTGCTGGCCGGGCCACTGGCGGCGAGGGCATCGGAGTACAGCGTGCCACCGATGTGCGCGCCGCTCTCGTCGGCAATCTGCTTGAGCAGGCGCGCGTCTTTGATGTTTTCCATGAACACCGCTTTGACCTTGGCCTGACGGATCTGCGTGATCAGCGCAGCGACTTCGGCAGCGGAAGGTTCGCGCTCGGTGGACAGACCTTGCGGCGCCATGAAGTCGATGCCGTAGGCCTGGCCGAGATAACCGAAAGCATCGTGGCTGGTGACAATCTTGCGATTGCCCGGCGGCAGTGAACCGAGCTTGGCCTTGGCTTCGGCGAGCAGGGCGTAGATCTGTTTCAGGTAGGTCTGACTGTTGCGTTGGTAGTCGGCTTTGTTCGCCGGATCGGCAGCGATCAGTGCCTTGGTGATGTTGGCGATGTACAGCTCGGTGTTGGCCAGATTGTGCCAGGCGTGCGGGTCGGGCACGGTCTCGCCATCCTCATCCAGCGATCGAGGAATCACACCACGGCTGGCACTGACGACCGTGGCTTTTGTCTCGGTGCTGGTCACCAGACGATCAAGCCATGGTTCGAAACCGAGGCCGTTCTTGATGATCAGTTTGGCTTTGAGCAGCGCTTTGGCATCGTCCGGTGTCGGTTCATAGGTGTGCGCGTCGGCATCCGGGCCGACCATGTTGGTGATCTGGATATGCTCGCCGCCCACCTGGTGAACCATGTCGGCGAGGATGCTGAAGCTGGTGACCACCGGCAATTTTTCCGCCGCCGATAGCGACATCGACAGCAGCAGGCCGAACAACACGAGTAGAGCGCGCATCGGGAAACACCTCATTGGGATGTGAACAAAGGCGGGCGGCGCAGCAAGCCTTGCACCGGTCCGAACACCACGGACAGCAGATAACCGATACCCGCGACCAGCACGATGGCCGGACCACTGGGCAGCGAGTAGTAGAACGAGATCAACAATCCGCACCACACCGACAGGCAGCCGATAAGCGCCGAGATCGCAATCAGGGCAGGCAGGCGACGACTCCAGAACCGCGACGCGGCGGCGGGCAGCATCATCAGGCCGACCACCATCAAGGCGCCGATGGCCTGGAAACCGATCACCAGATTCAGTACCACCAATGTCAGGAACACACCGTGGGCGAGCGGGCCGAGCCGGCTGACGGTTTGTAGGAACAACGGGTCGAGGGTGTCGAGCAGCAGCGGTTTGTAGATCAGGGCCATGGCGGCTAGGCTCAGTCCCGAGACCCACAACATGCCGGTGAGGGTCGGGCCATCGACGGCGAGTGCCGAGCCGAACAGCAAGTGCAGGAGGTCGAGGCGCTTGCCGGCGATGCCGAGAATCAGCACGCCACGGGCCAGCGAGATCGGATAGATCGCGGCGAGGCTGGCGTCTTCGCGCAGGCCTGTGCGGCGGGTGATCCAGGCGGCTAGCCCGGCCATGCCCAGGCCTGCACCCAGACCACCGAAGGTCAACGCGGGGAGACTCAGACCGGCGAACCAGAAACCCAATGCCGCGCCGGGAAGGATGCCGTGGGCGACGGCGTCACCGATCAGGCTCATGCGCCGCAGGATCAGGAACACACCGAGCGGCGCTGTGCTACAGGCCAATACCAGTCCGCCGAGCAGCGCTCGGCGCATGAACACGAACTCGCTGAACGGCTGCCAGAGGTGGGCGACGGTGAGCATCAGGCCACCTGCATATTGGGCGTCTGCTGGATCAGTTCGGCACTGGGTCCGAACAGGCATTCGCGATTTTTGATCAGCAGTGTCTGCGGGATGTGTTGGCGGACGGCGGCTAGGTCATGGCCGATCATCAGTAGTGTCCGTCCTTCGGAGTGCCAAGCGTGGATGTGTTGCCAGAGCAATTTCTGGCCCAGTTCATCGAGTGCAGCGTGGGGCTCGTCGAGGAGCAGTAATGGGGCGTCGGTCAGACTCAAGCGGGCGAGCAGGGCGCGCTGCAACTCGCCACCGGAAAGAGCCATAAGCGGACGCTTTTCCAGTCCGCTCAAGTGCCAGTTTTCCAGAGCGTTGACGAGTCGTTTTGCGCGCAATTGCGTCGACAGTCGACGGCTCCAGAAACCTGCAGCCACCAGTTCTTCGAGGCTGATGGGGAACTGTCGGTCGAGGTGTTGCTGTTGCGGCAGGAACGCCAAACCGCCCTGACGTGGAACACCCAGTGCGACCTTTCCCGATAACGGCTTCTGCAATCCGGCGATGACTTTCAGCAGGCTGCTTTTACCGCAGCCGTTGGCGCCGATGATGGCGCTCAGGCTGCCGTGTTCTAGCGAGAGGGTCAGTGGTGAAGCCAGTGGTTGGCCGGGTGCGCCCCAACTCAGGGTGTGGCAACGGATCATGCGAGTTCTCGGTGCCAATGGCTTTCGGCGACCGCGTCGTGGGCGTGCAGGCTTTCGGCGTGGATCACTCGCAGGTGGAATCCACTGACGCCGGGGGAGCGACGCAGTGCCAGATTGAGTCGTCGCGCGGCGTCTTCGCAGAACATCAGGTTCTGCCCATTGGCCAACGCGAAGGCTTGCTCGTCGGCACGTTTCACGGCGGTTTGCACGGCGGTGCCGAGCGCCGCTTCGGCGTCATTGATGATCACACTCAGGGGAAGCTCGTCGATGAACTCGTCGAGATGCATGTGCAGATGCGCGGTGCTGCGTTGGCTGTGCGGGGTGGCGACAATGCCTTGGCTTGATCCAAGCCAGGTCAAAACTTCGGCATGGTGCAGTGGCTTGTTGGCGAAGTCATCGATGAATTGCTGCTGAATCAACTGCCGCGCCAAAGCTGCTGAGCAGGGGCAAGTTGAGGAGTAGGGCACCTCAATTTTCAGTTCCACGTGGAACACTTTGTTTTTCAGGCTCGCAGAAATGCTCACTGGGTAGCTCTTCCAGCCGGCTAGAGGGCTGACTAACGCAGGCCTTTTCAGCAGCACTTCGCAGTGGATTTTCAGGTAGGCGCCGTTGGATAAACCATCATGGCTGGCCAGAAAATCCTCGAGAACCTGGCGTAACAGGGAGGGAGATAGGTCCTGCCGCTCAAGTGCCGCCAGTGCGAGATACAGCCGCGACATGTGAATACCGCGCGCCTCGCCATCATCGAGACTCACGCCTGCATCAGCTTTTGCGCCCAGACGTTGACCTTGCAATAAAACAGGCAGAGCAATGCCGCACATTCCCACCCAATCAAGCGGTAATGCCTGACGAGCGGCTTGAGTAGCAATATCCGGAAGTGTCAGCGAATTCATGTTCGGGACCATCGTGTTGATTGAATTAGATGTTACATTATAACAATTCAAATCACGATGCCTTTTTCATGAACAGGCTTTCATATGCACAGACGTCATCTGCTCAATCTACTTCTGGCCAGCACGGCCTTGGCTTTTCCCTTCACTGTTTCGGCTACGCAAATTCGCAATGCGCGCCTATGGCGTTCGGATGACAAGCTGAGATTGGTCTTCGACCTCAGCGGCCCGCTGCGCTACAAAACCTTTTCGCTGAGTGCTCCAGAACGTTTGATCATCGACCTTTCCGGGGCGAGCTTGAGCGACGATTTCAGTCAATTGAAGCTTGCCGATACTGCGATTCGTTCGATTCGATCAGGGCATCTTGGCCAGAGTGATACACGGATCGTTCTCGATCTGAACCATCCGGTGCTATTGAACAGCTTCCTTTTGGCGCCCCAAGATGGTCAAGGACACCGTTTGGTGCTTGATCTGGTGAGCGCCAAACAGGCATCGAATCCGACAATGGTTCCACGTGAAACACCTTCTAATCCGGCTCACCCCAAGCGCGACATCATCGTTGTCGTTGATCCCGGGCACGGTGGTAAAGACCCAGGTGCGGTTGGCGCCAAGGGTGAGCGAGAAAAGGATGTGGTTCTTGCCATCGCCCAGCTGCTCGCCAAACGCCTGAAAAAGGAGAAAGGCTTCGACGTCAAACTGGTGCGCAATGACGACTTCTTCGTGCCGCTCCGCAAGCGTGTGGACATCGCCCGTCAGCACAAGGCCGACATGTTTATCTCGGTGCACGCCGATGCGGCACCGCGCCTGACGGCATCGGGAGCGTCGGTATATTGCCTGTCCGAAGGTGGGGCGACGTCAGCGACTGCACGCTTCATGGCACAACGGGAGAACGGCGCGGACCTGCTTGGTGCGACCAGCCTGCTCAATCTCAAAGACAAGGATCCGATGCTCGCGGGCGTGATCCTCGATATGTCGATGAGCGCCACCATCGCCGCGAGCCTGCAACTCGGCAGCACCGTTCTCCGCAGTCTGGCGGGTATTACCACGCTGCATCAGAAGCGCGTGGAACAGGCAGGATTTGCCGTCTTGAAGTCGCCAGATGTGCCATCGATTCTGGTGGAAACCGGCTTCATTTCCAACGCCCGTGACAGTCAGCGCCTGGTCACGCCACGACATCAGCGAGCTGTGGCTGATGGTCTGTTTGAAGGATTGCAGCGTTACTTCCAGAAGAATCCGCCAGCAGATAGCTACATCGCCTGGCAGCAGGAGCAGCAAAAATCGCAGGTTTAGCAGCCGGTGATCCGGCTGCAGGTGAACTTGGCGCTACTGCCGCCAGAGCTGGAAAATCGATTGATCGTCGTCCAGCCGACGCGACGGGTGTAGCCGACCCAGGCTTCGCCGTCAGAGGCGATCCCGGTGAAGAACGTTAGCTGGCCGAAGCGACTGTTGGTCTGCGCCCAGTAGCGTTTGCCTTCCTTTTCAAATCCTCGCAGATAAATCGTGGTGCCCACCGTGTGCACGCTGTAGGCATTGCCCTGCGCATCGATGCAGGCCAGCAGATTGGCGCTGCGTGTGCAGTTGGCGAGCGCGGGAATTTGCCCCCATGCGTTGGCCCCGGACAGCAGCGCGAGACTCAGTAGCGAGCATTTCAAAGCAGTTTTCATCGCGGTTCCCGATGGGCAGATTGCGTGCAGCTTCCAGCGCTTTATCAGTTTCGGCAAGAGCGGGTCTGGCTTATTGGTGTTGTTATACTATAACATTAAATTGAATTAGGCCTGAGCTCGTCGATTTCAAGCGTCTGCTTCTGCCATATCGCTGTTTTGAAGCTCTAGAACGCGGTGCGCTACGCCAAGACAGGCCAAAACGCACATCGGCCACCACATGATGAGGATTATCCAATGTCATCCCCGCTTCCCGTGACCGTTTTATCGGGATTTCTCGGCGCCGGAAAAAGTACGCTTTTGAATTACGTACTACGTAATCGAGAAGGCTTGCGTGTTGCGGTCATCGTTAACGATATGAGCGAGATCAATATTGATGGCAGCGAAGTCCAGCGCGATGTCAGCCTGAATCGTGCGGAAGAAAAACTGGTTGAGATGAGCGACGGTTGTATCTGCTGTACGTTACGCGAGGACCTGCTCGAGGAAGTCGGCAAGCTTGCCCGCGAAGGACGATTCGATTACTTGCTCATCGAATCTACCGGTATTTCCGAGCCGCTACCGGTCGCCGAAACGTTCACCTTTCGTGACGAGCAGGGCCGGAGCCTCGGCGATGTCGCGCGGCTCGACACCATGGTGACGGTAGTCGACGGTGTAAATTTCCTCCTCGACTACCAGGCCGCCGAGAGTCTGGCTTCCCGAGGCGAGACCTTGGGTGATGAAGATGAACGCTCAATCACTGATCTGCTGATCGAACAAATCGAGTTCGCCGATGTACTGCTGATCAGCAAGATCGACCTCATCAGTCGTCAGGAGCGCGAAGAGCTGATGGCCATCCTCAAGCGCCTCAACGCCCAGGCGGAGATCATCCCGATGGTGATGGGCGAAGTGCCGCTGGAGAAGATCCTCAACACCGGGCGTTTCGATTTCGAGAAAGCCGCTCAGGCCCCAGGCTGGTTACAGGAATTGCGCGGTGAGCACGTGCCGGAAACCATGGAATACGGTATCGCCTCGATGGCCTACCGCGCACGTCGCCCGTTTCATCCGCAGCGCTTCTTCAACTTCATCGATCGTCCGTGGACCAACGGCAAACTGCTGCGCTCCAAGGGCTATTTCTGGCTCGCCAGCAAACCCACCGACGCAGGCAGTTGGTCGCAGGCCGGCGGTCTGATGCGTCATGGTTTTGCCGGGCGCTGGTGGCGTTTCGTACCGAAAAGCCAATGGCCGCAGGATCAGGAAAGTACCGCAGCGATCATGGAAAACTGGACGCGCAATGTCGGAGATTGCCGTCAGGAGCTGGTTTTCATAGGCCAGAACATGAATTTCGTAAAGCTCAGGTCGGAACTTGAGGCCTGCCTGCTCACGGACGAAGAGATGGCTGTTGGTGTAGAAGGTTGGCGCATGCTGCCTGACCCGTTCGGCCCTTGGCACGAAGAGGCCGCCTGATGCTTGCGCTCAAACTGCAGCAAAACCGGGCGTGCCATCAGCATCAGGGGACGACGCCGAAAACGCTGACGCGGATCCTCGAAGACGACGTCAATCTCGCGGTCTGGCAGCGTCAACTGCCGCTGCACATCGCCTATTTCGCAGAGTTGCTGCTGTCGCTCAACGAGCCTTTGGCAGAAGCGCTGTGCATCGAATTGCCGAATGAGGACGCCGACCCTGATCTGCAAGGATTGGCCGCCGGATTCCGTGATCTGCAAGGCTACGAAGGCTTCATCGCTGACCTGCAATGGCTGGTGAGTGCCTTCGCCTGTCTTTTGGGGGCACGGCGTATCGGCCTGCGCCTGCGGGTGTTGGACAAGGCCATGTGCCCACGCTTCCATGTCGATCATGTGCCGGTGCGCTTGATCACCACCTATGCCGGGATTGGCAGCCAATGGCTCAAAGAGGGCGTGATGGATCGCGAGCAGTTGGGCCAGGCCAACGCCGAGCCACACGGCATGAGCCAAATCCAGCAACTCAAGCGTGGTGATGTGGCGCTATTGAAAGGCGAGAAGTGGCACGGCAACGAAGGTTTTGGGCTGATTCATCGCTCCCCGCAACCGGCGCCGGGTGAGCGAAGGTTGCTGCTGACCCTCGACTGGCTCGGCTGAAGCTTACGGCTTGAGCCACTGACCCTGACTCTGGCCTTCGCAATATGGCTTCAGATAGGCCGCGTCGGAGGCGACACCGTAATAGTGGATATCCTGGCGATAGGGCATATTGGCGACTTGCGCGTTGCTGCATACGCCGAACGCGCCGCTCGGGCATTGATCGACGTACTGCACCTCGACTTTCTGCCCGGCCAGCGTCGGCTGGCAGAAACCGTCGCTGAACAGTTTCTCGGGAATGCTGCGGTTCTGCTGGCAGACCTTGACGTCGAGCCGCTCACCCTGGCTGTGCACCACGCAAGCCTGGGCCCATGCTTCGCTCGACAGCAGCATCAACAGCAACGACCATCCCATCCAACGCATATCCAATCCCCTCAGAAAACGCCCAGCCATGTTGCAGAACATTCCTACCCATGTCATCGCCGGCCCTCTGGGCGCCGGCAAGACCAGCCTGATTCGCCAGCTCATGGCCCAACGGCCGACAGGCGAGCGCTGGGCGGTGCTGATCAACGAGTTCGGTCAGATCGGCCTCGATGCCGCGTTACTGACCCGCGACGCCGATGGTATCGCACTGGGCGAAGTTGCCGGAGGCTGTTTGTGTTGCGTCAACGGCGCGCCGTTTCAGATCGGCCTCGGCCGTTTGCTGCGCAAGGCGCGGCCGGATCGGTTGTTCATCGAGCCGTCCGGGCTGGGCCATCCAGCGCAGTTGCTCAAGCAGTTGGGCGAGGCGCCGTGGTTGGGTGTACTGGTGCTGCAGCCCTGTGTGTTAGTGCTGGATGCCCAGGCGCTGGCAGCCGGGAAAGCGTTGCCGACCGCTCAGCAGGACGCCTTGGCCAGCGCTGGTCTGTTATTGCTGAACAAGGCAGAAGGTCTGGATGAGGCTGTGCGGCAGACCATCGCCGAGCGTTTGCCGGCAGTCAAACTGATCTGGACGCAGCAGGCGCAACTGCCTTTGCACGCGTTGCCCGGCGCGGCTGCGCAAGCGGTGGCAGGTGTGGATAACCTCGTCGTGCCGCAGGGTGTGGGGGCGATTGCGGCGCTCTGGAGCGATCCGGCATTGCCGATCTGCCTGAGTCAGGCGCAGGAGGGTGGCTGGAGCATCGGCTGGCGCTGGCACCCGGAGCAGACGTTCGATACTCAACGCCTGAGCCTGTGGTTGAAGGCGCTGGGCTGGCGGCGAGCGAAACTGGTCATCCACAGCGAGCAGGGTTGGGTTTCGGCAAATGCTCTGGATAACGCCGAGCTGGAGTGGCAGCCCAGTGAGTGGCGCCGGGATTCGCGTATCGAGCTGATTTTTGCCGATGCGTACAATGTCGCTGATTTGCAGTCAGGCCTGGCGCAATGCCGGATTCAGGTGGGTTAGCTCAAGGCTTCCACTTGTTGTGTTCCTGACGCCACTGGCTCAGTTCGATCACTTCCGCCCGTGGACGAGTAACCTCGACCACCGGTGGCGTGTCGTCGAACGGAGCCGGGTAGGGCGCCAGTTCGATCGAAGCGCTGTGCGCGCCAAACTGGGTGATGGTGCCGTTGTGCCGGGTTTCGCCGGTCACGGTGAACTCGAAATTGTAGACCCGGGCCAGACGCCGCCGACCGCTGGCATCTTTGATCAAACCGATTTTCTTCAACGCGACGTTACCGTCCAGCAGTTCGACGCCGATGTTGATGCAGTGCTGCTTGACCCGCTCCAGCGCGCGCTCGCGCAAGCCGTGGTTGTGCCATAGCCATGCGCCGGCAGCGGCGAACAGCATCAGCACGAAGATGTTTTCGAGGGTCAGCATCAACAGGAAACTCCAAAAGATAGGCGCAGCTTAACTGCGTCGCCGGTCTGTCGTACAGGCTGCGTTTCGTCGCATACTGCGCGGCTTGAATTTCAATCGTTTTACGGAATAACCCGAATGAAACGTACGCCTCATCTGCTCGCCATCCAGTCCCATGTGGTCTTCGGCCACGCCGGCAACAGCGCCGCCGTGTTTCCGATGCAGCGGGTCGGGGTGAATGTCTGGCCGCTCAATACCGTGCAGTTTTCCAACCACACCCAGTACGGGCAGTGGGCCGGAGAAGTGCTGGCGCCGCATCAGATCCCCGAACTGGTCGAAGGCATCGCCGCCATCGGTGAGCTGGGCAATTGCGACGCGGTGCTCTCCGGTTATCTGGGCAGCGCGGCACAGGGCCGGGCGATTCTGCGGGGTGTCGAGCGCATCAAGTCGGTCAATCCGAAGGCGCTGTACCTGTGTGATCCGGTGATGGGGCATCCCGAGAAGGGCTGCAGTGTGCCGGCCGAAGTCAGCGATTTCCTGCTGGAGGAAGCGGCGGCGGTGGCGGACATCATGTGCCCGAACCAGCTGGAGCTGGACAGCTTCTCCGGGCGCAAGCCGCAGTCGCTGTTCGATTGCCTGGCGATGGCCCGGGCGCTGCTGGCGCGTGGGCCGAAAGCGGTGCTGGTCAAGCATCTGGATTATCCGGGCAAACCGGAGGATGGTTTCGAGATGTTGATGGTGACGGCTGACGAAAGCTGGCACCTGCGCCGTCCGTTGTTGGCGTTTCCGCGTCAGCCGGTGGGTGTCGGCGATCTGACCTCCGGTTTGTTCCTGGCGCGGGTGCTGCTCGGTGACAGTCTGGTGGCGGCGTTTGAGTTCACCGCAGCGGCGGTGCATGAGGTGCTGCTGGAAACCCAGGCGTGTGCCAGTTATGAGCTGCAACTGGTGCGGGCGCAGGACCGGATCGCGCATCCGCGGGTGAAGTTCGAGGCGACGGCGATCAGTCTGTAACCAGCTAAAAGCGAAAAGATCGCAGCCTGCGGCAGCTCCTACAGGGTGAACATCAGTCCTCTGTAGGAGCTGCCGCAGGCTGCGATCTTTTGCTTTAGGCGTCGCCCTTGATCTCCTGATAACGCTTTTCCAGCTCCTGGCGAATTTGCCGACGCTGCTGCGCCTGCATGTAACGACGCTTGTCTTCACTGTTCTGCGGTTGCAGCGGCGGCACGGCCGCCGGTTTGCGCTGGTCATCCACCGCGACCATGGTGAAGAAGCAGCTGTTGGTGTGGCGCACCGAACGCTCGCGGATGTTCTCGGTCACCACTTTGATGCCGACTTCCATCGAGGTGTTGCCGGTGTAGTTGACCGAGGCGAGGAAGGTCACCAGTTCGCCGACATGGATCGGCTCGCGGAAAATCACCTGATCCACCGACAGCGTTACCACGTAGCGGCCGGCATAGCGGCTCGCGCAGGCGTAGGCCACTTCGTCGAGGTATTTGAGCAGGGTACCGCCGTGGACATTGCCAGAGAAGTTGGCCATGTCGGGGGTCATCAATACCGTCATCGACAGTTGGGCGTTTCCGGGTTCCATAACGTTCTCACGGATCAAGGCTGGATGGCTGGACGCACCTCTGCGGGTGCCTGGTGGCTTTTTCAAAAGCACCGTTATCGGGACGCCAGACGACTGGCTGCCGTCACGCCGCGACCGATCTGTTTCCTTATATTGCACCGCCTTCCAGCCGGAAGTCGCGGTGTTAACCTGCAAAAGGCCCTGCCCAAGGGCAATTCCTACACGAAAAGCGGATTTTTACCCAACTCGCGCAGAGCTTTCTGAAGTCTGACCGCGGGTCACGTCATACAAGGAGCCCACACCATGCATGCCATCAGCTTTATTCAGGACCTGGCAGTGATCATGTTGGTCGCAGGTGTGGTCACCGTGCTGTTTCACCGCTTCAAGCAGCCGGTGGTGCTCGGCTACATCGTCGCCGGTTTCATCATCGGCCCGCACACCCCGCCGTTCGGCCTGATCCACGACGAAGAAACCATCAAGACCCTCGCCGAACTGGGGGTGATCTTCCTGATGTTCTGCCTCGGTCTGGAATTCAGCCTGCGCAAGTTGTTCAAGGTCGGTGCCACGGCGTTTATCGCGGCGTTCCTCGAAATCGTCCTGATGATCTGGATCGGCTACGAAATCGGCCGCTGGTTCGACTGGAACACCATGGACTCGCTGTTCCTCGGCGCGATTCTGGCAATCTCCTCGACCACCATCATCGTCAAGGCGCTCAACGACCTGAAGATGAAAAACGAGCGCTTCGCGCAGCTGATCTTCGGCGTACTGATCGTCGAGGACATCCTCGGCATCGGCATCATCGCCTTGCTGTCGAGCATCGCCGTCAGCGGCACGGTCAGCTCCGGCGAAGTGTTCTCCACAGTCGGCAAATTGTCGTTGTTCATGATCGTCGCGCTGGTGGTCGGCATTTTGCTGGTGCCGCGTCTGCTGGCTTATGTCGCCAAATTCGAAAGCAACGAGATGCTGCTGATCACCGTGCTCGGCCTATGTTTCGGCTTCTGCCTGCTGGTGGTCAAGCTCGAATACAGCATGGTGCTCGGCGCCTTCCTGATCGGCGCGATCATGGCCGAGTCGAGGCAGTTGCTGAAGATCGAACGCCTGATTGAGCCGGTACGCGATCTGTTCAGTGCAATCTTCTTCGTCGCTATCGGCCTGATGCTCGATCCGATGATCCTGCTGCAATACGCCTGGCCGATCGCGGTGATCACTGTGGCGGTGGTGCTCGGCAAGATGTTGTCCTGCGGCCTCGGTGCCTTTATCGCCGGCAATGACGGACGCACCTCACTGCGGGTCGGGATGGGGCTGTCACAGATTGGCGAATTTTCCTTCATCATCGCCGCGCTCGGGATGACGCTACAGGTCACCAGCAACTTCCTGTATCCCGTCGCGGTGGCGGTGTCGGTGATCACCACGCTGCTGACGCCGTACCTGATCCGTGCGGCTGACCCGCTGTCGATCAAGCTTTCGGCGGCGGTGCCCAAGCGTCTGGGCCGGGTGTTCGGCATGTATGGCGAATGGCTGCGCAGCATTCAGCCGCAAGGCGAGGGCGCGATGCTGGCGGCGATGATCCGGCGGATCCTGTTGCAGGTCGGGGTCAATCTGGCGTTGGTGATTGCGATTTTCTTCAGCGGTGCGTTTTTCGCCGGACGGCTGTCGGTGTGGATGCAGGACTGGATCGCTGATCCGAGCTGGCAGAAGGCGTTGATCTGGGGCGGGGCGCTGCTGCTGTCGCTGCCGTTCCTTATTGCGGCGTATCGCAAGCTCAAGGCGTTGTCGATGCTGCTGGCGGAGATGGGTGTGAAGCCGGAAATGGCCGGGCGGCACACACAGCGAGTACGGCGGGTGATCTCCGAAGTGATCCCGATCCTCTCGCTGCTGGTGATTTTCCTGCTGTTGGCAGCCTTGTCGGCCAGTATTCTGCCGACCAACAAGTTGCTGGTGCTGGTCGCCGTGGTCGCGGCCGCCGTGGCGGCGCTGCTCTGGCGCTGGTTCATCCGCGTACACACGCGGATGCAGGTGGCCCTGCTGGAAACCCTCGACAATCACAAGGAATCGTCGGGGCACTGACCGGCCCGGGCGTCTGGCGGATCAGCTTTCCAGCCAGACGTCCCGTGCCCAGTGCCACACCGATTCCCAGGACTCTTCGGTGATCAGCTCTTCTTCGCCGGACCACAGCACCACGGTGCCGTCCTCTTCGACGCAGTAGTAGTTGTCGCCGTCCTGGCAGATCGGGATCAGGTCCCGCGGTACCCCAGCGTCCCAGGCGTTGGCCGCGACATCCGGCAGGTAAGTGTGTGATTGCGGGTCGGTGACGGTCACCGGCTCGAGGCTGCCGTAAACCACATCACTGACGGTCAGCAGAAACTCTTTGAAGACGAACGGGATGTTGATGAAGAGTTCTTCTTCGATCTCCACCAATTGGTCTTCGTCGGGCAACTCCAGGGGAACCGGTACGGGTTCGTTGGCTTCGCGCAGTTGTTCGATGATTTCTTCCACGTCCGGGATCCTCTTGCTTGAATGGCGCGGTTTATATGGGCCGGTTTATACAGTAGCTCGCTATAGATGCAACTGCGAAATAGAAAACCCCGGCCGAGGCCGGGGTTTTTATTACCACATGCGTAACGCGCAGGGGATCAGCCGTTCTGGCGGATACCGGCCACCAGCCAAGGCTGGTTTTCGCCCTGTGGACGTTCCATGTTCCAGCTTTCGCTGAACACTTCGCCCTGGTCGAAACGCGAGGTCTTCGACACACCGCTGAAGGTCAGGGTGGCGATGGTCTTGTCGGCACGATCATCCACGCCGTCCAGCTGTACCTGCAGGTTGTCGATGTAGGTCGACTGGAAGCCGTCGCCCAGGTCCGCACGCTCACGCTTGAGGAAGTCGAGCATTTGCGGGGTCACGAACTCGGCGATCTTGTCCATTTCGTTGGCGTCCCAGTGCTGCTGCAGCGACTGGAAGTGGCTGCGCGCAGCGGCAAGGAAGTTCTGCTCGTTGAACCACGCCGGTGCGTTGATCACCGGACGAGCGGCAACCGGCGCGGCCGAACCACCGAAGATCGAACCCATGGCGGCAGGCTTCTGCTCGAACACTTCACGCTGCATCGGCGCGCCGGCCGGAGCCAGATGCTCCTGCTGCTTGCGTCGACGCGCAGCGATGAAGCGGAAGATCACGAACGCGATCACGGCCATGATCAGGATGTCGAAGATCTGCATGCCCTGGAAGCCGCCGCCCATGAACATGGAGGCGAGCAGGCCACCGGCGGCGATACCGGCCAGAGGGCCGAGCCATTTCGAAGCGCCACCGGCCTTGGCCGCGGCACCGGCAGCGCCGGCAGCACCCGCGGTCGCTGCTGCGCCGCCCATGCCTGGAGAAGAAGGAGCCATCTGGCTGGTCTGGTGCGTCGGCGCAGCGCCGGCGCTTTTGCCACCACCAAAGCGCTTGGCGTTGGCGTCGAGGCTCATCGTCAGGCCGATGCACAACGCCATGGCGATGCTAAGAAAACGTTTCATAAAGGGAATTCCCGTTTGTGGAGACACGCGCGCCATGTTGCACAGCTGAAGTGTTACTGGCTAGCGAGAGAGTGTTTCGGGCTTTTGCCTGACAGGTTAGGTTCAGCTCCATCGAAGCAATAAGGCCATGTACTTTTGTCTGTAGGAAAATGGGATAGGTTCAGCGAGAAACTTGCTTATCGACGCAACGCCAGCAGCACCACACCAGCGGTGATCAGGCCGATGCCGCCCCATTGGCGCAGGTCGAGTTTCTCGCCCAGAAGGATCGCGCCGAGCACCGCCACCAGCACTACGCTGAGCTTGTCCACTGGCGCGACCAGCGAAGCCGGGCCGACTTTCAGCGCGCGGAAGTAGCACAGCCACGATGCGCCGGTACCCAGACCGGACAACAGCAGGAACAGGTAGCTCTTGGCGGAAATTGATCCCAGTGACTGATATTGGCCCGTTGCGTACAAAATCAAGGCCAGGCTGACCAGTACCACGATGGTGCGCAGCAGGGTAGCGAAGTCGGAATTGACGTTTTCGATGCCGACTTTGGCGAAGATCGCCGTCAGCGCGGCGAACGTCGCCGAGAGCAGGGCCCAGAATGTCCAGGAAGAGAAAAAGCCTGAGCCCATGGAACTATCCTTAAAGATGAGCCGACACAAAGCCTTGTAGGAGTGAGCCTGCTCGCGATGAGGGCGTGTCAGACAATAAATATATTGAACGATAAATCGCTATCGCGAGCAGGCTCACTCCTACAGAAGCAATCGAGCAAGGCGTTAAATGGCTTCCAGCTTGGCGTATCCCAGCATCAGCCACTTGCTGCCTTCGCTGAAATTCACCTGCACCCGCGCCTGAGCGCCGGCGCCTTCGAAGTTGAGGATCACGCCGTCGCCGAAGATCGAGTGACGTACCGCCTGACCCAGGCTGAAGCCGGTTTCCGGAATCTCGCTGCCGCTGAACAGGTTGCTGCCGCTCATCGACTGATTGCCGCCGAACGGTCGGCTGACGCTGTTCGACAGGCGCACTTCCTGAATCAGACCCTTCGGCACTTCCCGTACGAAACGCGAGACCTTGTTGTAGGTTTCGCTGCCGTACAGGCGCCGGGTTTCAGCATAGGTCATCACCAGATTCTGCATGGCCCGGGTGATGCCGACGTAGGCCAGCCGCCGTTCTTCCTCAAGACGGCCCGGTTCTTCCAGGCTCATCTTGTGCGGGAACAGACCTTCTTCCATGCCCACCAGGAACACGTAAGGGAATTCCAGGCCTTTGGCGCTGTGCAGGGTCATCAGTTGAATGCTGTCTTCGTGTTCGTCGGCCTGGGTGTCTCCGGCCTCCAGCGAGGCGTGGCCAAGGAACGCCGCCAGTGGTGTCAGCTCTTCGTCTTCTTCGGTGTTCTCGAAGTTGCGCGCGGCGCTGACCAGTTCCTCAAGGTTTTCCACCCGGGCCTGGCCTTTCTCGCCTTTTTCCGCTTCGTGATAGGCGATCAGCCCCGATTGCTCGATGACGGTCTGCGTCATCAAGTGCAGCGGCATTTCCATGCACTTGGCGGCGAGATTTTCGATCAGCTCGATAAACGCACCCAGGGCGCCCGCAGCACGACCGGTCAGGCCTTTATTGGCAACCAGTTGGCGCATCGCTTCCCACATCGACACATCGCTGTGACGTGCATGGTCGCGGATCGCTTCGACGGTTTTCTCGCCGATGCCACGGGCCGGGACGTTGATCACCCGCTCCAGCGCGGCATCGTTGCCACGGCCTTCGAGCAGGCGCAGGTAGGCCATGGCGTTCTTGATTTCCGCGCGTTCGAAGAAGCGCTGGCCGCCATAGATACGGTACGGAATGCGCTCGCGCAGCAACGCTTCTTCGAGAACGCGCGATTGGGCGTTGGAGCGGTAGAGAATTGCGATATCGCTGCGGGCCAGGCCGGTTTTCAGCGCGCTTTCGATGGTTTCGACAACGTAGCGTGCTTCGTCGTGTTCGTTGAACGCGGCGTACAGGTTGATTGCTTCGCCGTCGCCGCCGTCGGTCCACAGCTCTTTACCGAGGCGTCCGGTGTTGTTGGCGATCAGGGCGTTGGCCGCCTTGAGGATGCCGGCGGTGGAGCGGTAGTTCTGCTCCAGACGAATGGTCACCGAATCCGGGAAGTCGGAGGAATACTGATGAATATTCTCGATTTTCGCCCCGCGCCAGCCGTAGATCGACTGGTCGTCGTCGCCGACCACCATCAGGCTGTCGCCGCCCTTGCCCAGCAGACGCAACCAGGCGTACTGCACGGCGTTGGTGTCCTGGAACTCGTCCACCAGAATGTGCCGGAAGCGCTTCTGATAGTGCGCCAGCAGGCCCGGGTGATCGCGCCACAGGTCGAGGGCGCGCAGCAGCAGTTCGGAGAAGTCGATGACGCCGGCGCGCTGGCAGGCCGCCTCGTAAGCTTCGTAAATGCCGCGCATGGTCGCCAGGTACAAGTCGCCGCTGGCCTGAATGTGTTGCGGGCGCAGACCTTCGTCTTTCTGCCCGTTGATGAACCACTGGGCCTGACGGGCTGGCCAGCGTTGTTCGTCCAGCCCCAGCTCGCGGATCACCCGCTTGACCAGCCGCTGCTGGTCGTCGCTGTCGAGAATCTGGAACGTCTGGCTCAAACCGGCTTCCTGCCAGTGCGCCCGCAGCAAGCGGTGCGCCAGGCCGTGGAAGGTGCCGACCCACATGCCGGCCGGGTTGATACCCAGCAACTGCTCGATGCGATGACGCATCTCGGCAGCGGCCTTGTTGGTGAAGGTCACCGACAGAATGGAGTGGGGCGAGGCGTTTTCGACCTGGATCAACCAGGCGATACGGTGCACCAGCACTCGGGTTTTACCGGAACCGGCACCGGCCAGGACCAACTGACGGCCAACGGGGGCTGCTACGGCCTGGCGTTGGGCATCGTTGAGGGAGTTCAGCAGAAGGGAGAGATCATCGCGCATCGGGGCATTCTAGGGTGCGCCGCAGGCCCGGGCAAACCGAGCTTTGCATTAGCCGATGAAAGTGCCGCCGATGACGACCGGTCGGTCACTGGCTACAGGCTTCGGCCCGCCTCACTCTGCGGGTTTTGCCGGTGATCGGACGGCGGAAAGTTTCGTTCAAATTATGATCTGGAGCAGTTTGGCAACGGGATCGGCTTGTGTATGCTCCGTCCACGTTTCGGGCCCATGCTCACTCCTATAAGAACAACAACATTGCACAAGACCCTCAGCTCAGACCTGTCGGGCCCCTCTGTGGAACCCCGGGTCATCCGCAAGCATTACGCCATCGAAATGGCGGTTGAACGCACGCGCCTGCTGTATCAGGGCTCGCTGCTGCCGACGATGTTCATGTTGCTCAATGGCCTGGTCTGCGCGGCTTTGCTCTGGAGCCCGCAGCGCTATTTCGTGGTCAGCATCTGGCTGGTCTGGTTGTTGTCGCTGGTGGCGCTACGGGTGATACAGGTTGCGGCGTTCGATTCGGCGATCCCGGACCGCCAGGCTCAGCCGATCTGGTTCCGCATGTTCCTGCTCGGCTCGACCATGACCGGCCTGACCCTGGCCGGTGCCGGCATCGCGCTGGTACCCGCCGACAACTTCATGCAGCAAGCCTGGGTGTTCGGCCTGATCGGTGCCGCGACCTTGTCGGCCAGCGTCGCCTACGCGGTCAGCCTGCCGGCGTTTCTGTCGTTCACGTTGCCGTGCCTGCTGCCGGCGATCGGCTACCTGTTCTGGGGCGGTGATGATCAGGCGCGGGGCTGGGGCTGGCTCGGGCTGATTCTGCTCGGTTCGCTGAGCGTGGTGGCCTGGCAGGTCAACCGACTGATTGATCGCAGCTTGCTGCGGCGCTTTCAGAACCAGCACCTGATCGAACATCTGCAGCAAGCGCAGAACCGCAGCGAGCAGCTCAATCAGGCGCTGGCCAAGGAGATCGAACAGCGGCGCTGTGCCGAGGGCCAATTGCGTGAGGCGCAGGTCGAGCTGGAAGATCGCGTGGCCCAGCGCAGCCGCGAACTGGACGTGGCCAATCAGGCGCTGAGCAAAAGCGAAGCCCGGCTGGCCTTGGCGTTGAAGGCCAGTGAACTGGGGTTGTGGGACTGGAACCTGCAGACCGACGAAGTTCACCACACGCAGATTCAGGAACTGTTCGGTCTCGCGCCAGAGTACGTCACGGCGATCCTGCGCGACCTCAAGCCGCGCCTGCACCCCGAGGATGTGCCGTCGCTCAAGCAAGCGCTGATCGAGCATCTGAAGGGCCGCACCGAGGACTATCAGATCGAGTACCGCGTGCGTCACGGCGACGGTCATTGGGTGTGGATCGAAGACCGCGGCCGCGCGGTGGAGCGCAGCGATAGCGGGCAGGTGATCCGCATGGTCGGTACCCGGCGCGACATCAGCGTGAGCAAAAGCCTCGAAGAACAGCAGCGACTGGCGGCCACGGTGTTCGAAGCGGCCAGCGAAGGCATCGTCATTCTTGATCCGAACTACGCCTTGATTGCGGTCAATCAGGCGTTCAGCCGGGTCACCGGTTATGACATCGAAGACATGCTCGGTCGCAACGTCGTCGAACTGCCGTGCAGTCGAGATGCCCGCCGGCATTACGTTGCGATCCGCCACGCGCTTGAGCAGCACGGCAGTTGGCAGGGCGAACTGGTGGAAACCCGCAAGAACGGCGAGCTGTATCCGCAGTGGCTGCAACTCAACGCGGTGCGCGACAGTCGGGGAAACGTCAGTCATATCGTCGGCTTCTTCGCCGATCTTTCTGCGCGGCGCGAATCCGAAGAACGCATGCGCTTCCTGACGCACTACGATGAGCTGACCGGGCTGGCCAATCGCTCGCTGTTCCGCGAACGCCTGCACGAAGCGCATCAGCGCGTGCGTCAGGGCGGGCGCCGCAGTCTGGCGCTGCTGCACATCAATCTGGATCGTTTCAAGCTGCTCAACGACAGCCTCGGCCATGAAGTCGCCGACCAGTTGCTGCAGAAAATGGCCCGACGTCTGGTCAACGCCTTGCCGGAGGCCGACACCATTGCTCGACTGTCTGGTGATGAGTTTGCGGTGCTGTTCGATGCCTACGGCAACCTGTCGAGCCTGGCGCGGGTCGCCACGCGGCTGTCGAGCAAGCTGCGTCTGCCGCTGACGGTCGAAGGGCATGAATTGGTGGTCAGTGCCTCGATGGGCATCAGCATGCTGCCGGACAACGCCCGGGAAATCTCTGCGCTGGTCAGTCAATCGAACATGGCGATGCAGCACGCCAAGCATCTGGGCGGCAACAATTTCCAGTTCTACACCGACAGCCTGCAGGCCAGCACCCTTGAGCGCCTGCAACTTGAAAACCAGCTGCGCAAAGCCATCGAAGACAAGCAGCTCAAGGTGTTCTACCAGCCGAAGCTGTGCCTGCAAACCGGGCGCCTGAATGCGGCGGAAGCGCTGGTGCGCTGGGATCATCCGACCATGGGCCGGGTGCCACCGGGGGACTTTATCGGTCTGGCCGAGGAAACCGGGCTGATCGGGCCGATCGGCGAATTCGTGCTGCGCCAGGCCTGCTGGCAGGCGTGCGAGTGGCAGCGGCAAGGGCTGGAGCCGATTCGGGTTTCGGTGAACCTGTCGGTGCATCAACTGCGGCAGGGCAAACTGGTCAGTCTGGTGCGCCAGGTGCTGGAGGAAACCGGGCTGGCACCGCACTACCTCGAACTGGAGCTCACCGAGAGCCAGCTGCTCGACAGCGTCGAACATATCATCGCCACCTTCCAGCAACTGCGCGATCTGGGGGTGAAGCTGGCGATCGACGATTTCGGCACCGGCTATTCGTCGCTGAGTTACCTCAAACGGATTCCGGTGGATTACGTGAAGATCGATCAGGCGTTCATTCGCGGATTGGGGCAGGGCAGTGAGGATGCGGCGATCACTCGGGCGATCATCGCCATGGCTCACGGGCTGTCGTTGAAGGTGGTGGCAGAAGGTGTAGAGCGGCAGGAACAGCTGGAATTTTTGCGGGCCGAGTATTGCGACGAAGTGCAGGGGTATCTGATCAGTCGTCCGGTGGAAGCCGAGCGTCTGGCCGGGCTGTTGCGTGAACAGGGAAATCCGCTTTAGGGCTACATGCACCCCATCGCGCCTGATACGGGGACATGGAGTTACGCATTGAGCAGGCAAAAAGCCAATTCATGTAGTATAACTACAAGCGTGCTACATCCTTGCCCATAAGAAGAGTCCAGCCCCTTGAATCTGCTGCAACACATTGCCCAGTCACGTCACCTGTTACGCAAGTCGGAGCTCAAGGTCGCCGACCACGTGCTGCTTGACCCTGCGGCGGTGATGCACAGTTCCATGGCCGATCTGGCCCACAGTGTCGGTATCAGCGAGCCGACCATCGTGCGTTTCTGCCGGGCCATTGGCTGTTCCGGCTTTCAGGATCTCAAACTCAAACTGGCGCAAAGCCTGGCCGCCGGTGCCAGCTTCGGCCAGTTCGCGATCCACGAAGACGACTCGGTCGCCGACTACAGCCTGAAGATTTTCGACACCACATTGCACACCCTGATGGAGGTTCGCGAGAAGCTCGATCCGGTGGAATTGCAGCGCGCGGTGACGCTGATGTCCCAGGCGCAGCGCGTCGAGTTCTACGGCTTTGGTGCATCAGGCGCGGTGGCGGCGGATGCGCAGCACAAGTTCTTCCGTTTGCTGCTGACGGCGGCGGCGTACTCCGACCCGCACATGCAGGCGATGTCGGCGGTGACCTTGAAGCCCACCGATGTAGCGATCTGCATTTCCCAGTCCGGGCGCTCCAAGGACCTGCTGATCACCGCCAACCTCGTTCGCGAGAGCGGCGCTTCGCTGATCACCTTGTGCCCGAGCCAAACACCGCTGGCTGAGCTGTCGACCGTCAATCTGGCGATCGATGTGCACGAAGACACCGAAATCTATACACCACTGACCTCGCGCATTGCGCACCTGGTGGTGATCGACGTGCTGGCAATGGGCGTGGCCATGGCGCGTGGGCCGAGTCTGGTCAATCACCTGAAGAGCGTGAAGCGCAGCCTGCGCAGCTTGCGGCTGTCTCCCAAGGCCGTGAAAGCCCTGGATGACTGAAGCCTGCTTTTGTGGCGAGGGAGCTTGCTCCCGATGGGGCGCGCAGCGGCCCTGAAAGGCCGGGCCTGCTTCGCAGTCCAGCGGGAGCAAGCTCCCTCGCCACAATGAAACGCAATCGGCAAAGTTTCATCGCACTGTCATCCCCGCGCAGCCAAACCGTCATCCCTCACGCCTATCGTGAAACTCCCGTACTCGCCTTGGGAGACTCGAAATGGCTCAGCCCTACGAAGAACGCAACAGCGCCGCGAAAACCCGTCGTCAACAGGAAGACCAGCGCCGCATGGAATTCCGTCGCGCCATCGAAGATCGCTTCGAACTTCGTCAGCTTCAAAGCGAAATCAGCGATTTTCCCGAGGACATCGAACTCAACTACTGGCAGGCCGCACCGGCAGCTTCCCGTCGAAGCGCTCAACCAGCGCGCTGATCTGCACCCGCTCGCTGCGGATAAACGCCAGGAAGGCGTGCGCCACCGGTGACAGGCGTTTGGCCTTGGCCTGCACCAGGCACCAGCTGCGAAACAGCGGCAACTCTTCGACCGGCAGCTCGACCAGGCCGCCGGTCGCCAGCTCCAGGTTCAGAGCGTGGCGCGTCAACAGCGCCAGGCCCAGACCCGCCGCCACGCATTCACGCTGGGCTTCGGCCGAGGCCACTTCCTGGGTCTGGGTGAAGTGCACGCGTTTTTCCTTGAAGTATTCTTCGCACGCCAGGCGTGTGCCCGAACCCGGTTCGCGGATCAGCAGCGTGTAAGGTTCAAGATCCTGCAAACGCAGCGGTCCCATATGCGCTAACGGATTGTCCGGGCGCGCTACGGCAACAATCGGATTGTTCAGAAACGGCAGAAACTCCAGGCCCATGTCCTGCGGCACCATCGACATGATCACCAGATCGTCGCGGTTGTCCGAAAGCCTGCGAATCACCTGCCCGCGGTTGACCACCGTCAGTTGCAAGTTCACTTCCGGGTGCTGGCGCTTGAAGGCGGCAAACAGGTGCGGCACGAAGTATTTGGCGCTGGATTCCACTGCCAGTTTCAACTGGCCTTGCAGCGAGCCCTGCATGTCCGACAGCTGCATGTCGAGGTTTTCCAGGCGCCCGAAGATGTCCCGGCTGGCGCGCTGAAGGGCTTCGGCAGCCTCGGTCATGTAGAGTTTTTTGCCGACGTAATCGAATAATGGCTGGCCGATCAGCTCTTCCAGCTGACGAATCTGTAGGCTGACGGCCGGTTGTGTCAGAGACATTTCGTCGGCTGCGCGGCTGTAGGAGCGCAGATCACACACTTCGTTGAAAATCTGCAACTGGCGTAATGTCATACGCATCAAGGACTTACGCATTTCTTATAGGCTCTGACGGCAGGCTGATGGTTTAACTATAAGTCTTTGCTTATGCCTGACCCAATTTTTATTCATTTTTGTTAATCCCTTGCGAGGGCTAGTGTGGGGGCGCGACCAGATTGAAACATTTGGTCACGCGTCGACCTGGGTCTAGCAGGTCGTGGTGCCACCGGCTCAAGGGAATTTCCAAGTGATAAAAAAGATCCTGATCGCCAACCGTGGTGAGATTGCCGTACGAATCGTGCGAGCTTGCGCCGAGATGGGCATTCGCTCGGTTGCGATTTTTTCCGACGCCGACCGCCATGCCTTGCATGTGAAGCGTGCGGACGAAGCCCATAGCATCGGTGCCGAGCCACTGGCCGGTTACCTCAACCCGCGCAAGCTGGTGAACCTGGCGGTGGAAACCGGTTGCGATGCACTGCACCCCGGTTACGGCTTCCTCTCGGAAAACGCTGAGCTGGCAGACATCTGCGCCGAACGCGGAATCAAATTCATCGGCCCGTCGGCAGAAGTCATTCGCCGCATGGGCGACAAGACCGAAGCCCGGCGCAGCATGATCAAGGCCGGTGTACCGGTCACCCCGGGCACGGAAGGCAACGTGTCGGGTATCGAGGAAGCGCTGAGCGAGGGCGACCGTATCGGTTATCCGGTGATGCTCAAGGCCACCTCCGGTGGCGGCGGTCGCGGTATCCGTCGCTGCAACAGTCGTGAAGAACTCGAACAGAATTTCCCCCGGGTGATCTCCGAAGCGACCAAGGCCTTCGGTTCGGCGGAAGTGTTCCTGGAAAAATGCATCGTCAATCCCAAGCACATCGAAGCGCAGATCCTTGGTGACAGCTTCGGCAACGTCGTGCACTTGTTCGAACGCGACTGCTCGATCCAGCGCCGCAACCAGAAGCTGATCGAAATCGCCCCGAGCCCGCAACTGACCCCGGAACAGCGCGCCTACATCGGCGACCTGTCGGTGCGTGCGGCCAAGGCTGTGGGTTACGAGAACGCCGGTACCGTGGAGTTCCTGCTCGCCGAGGGCGAGGTGTACTTCATGGAGATGAACACCCGGGTGCAGGTGGAGCACACCATCACCGAAGAAATCACCGGGATCGATATCGTCCGCGAGCAGATCCGCATCGCCTCCGGCCTGCCGCTGTCGGTGAAGCAGGAAGACATCCAGCACCGTGGTTTCGCGTTGCAGTTCCGCATCAACGCCGAAGACCCGAAAAACAACTTCCTGCCGAGCTTCGGCAAGATCACCCGCTACTACGCCCCCGGCGGCCCGGGCGTGCGCACCGACACGGCGATCTACACCGGCTACACCATTCCGCCGTTCTACGACTCGATGTGCCTGAAACTGGTGGTCTGGGCGTTGACCTGGGAAGAGGCGATGGACCGTGGCCTGCGGGCGCTGGACGACATGCGTCTGCAAGGCGTGAAAACCACCGCCGCGTACTACCAGGAAATCCTGCGCAACCCGGAATTCCGTAGCGGCCAGTTCAACACCAGCTTCGTTGAAAGCCACCCTGAACTGACCAACTACTCGATCAAGCGCAAACCCGAAGAGCTGGCCCTGGCCATCGCCGCCGCCATTGCCGCCCACGCAGGCCTGTGAGGAATACAACAATGTCCAAGAAGATCTTTGTCACCGATACCATCCTGCGCGACGCTCACCAATCGCTGCTCGCCACCCGCATGCGCACCGAAGACATGCTGCCGATCTGCGACAAGCTCGACAAGGTCGGCTACTGGTCGCTGGAGTGCTGGGGCGGCGCGACGTTCGACGCCTGCGTACGCTTTCTGAAAGAAGACCCGTGGGAGCGCCTGCGCCAACTGCGCGCCGCGCTGCCCAACACCCGTCTGCAGATGCTCCTGCGTGGGCAGAACCTGCTCGGCTATCGCCACTACAGCGACGACGTGGTCAAAGCTTTCGTTGCCAAGGCAGCGGTCAACGGCATCGACGTGTTCCGCATCTTCGACGCAATGAACGACGTGCGTAACCTGCGCGTGGCCATCGAAGCAGTGAAGGCTGCCGGCAAACATGCGCAAGGCACCATTGCTTACACCACCAGCCCGGTGCACACCATCGACGCGTTTGTGGCGCAAGCCAAGCAGATGGAAGCCATGGGTTGCGACTCGGTGGCGATCAAGGACATGGCTGGTCTGCTGACCCCATACGCAACCGGCGAACTGGTTCGCGCACTGAAAGCCGAGCAGTCGCTGCCGGTGTTCATCCACTCTCACGACACCGCTGGCCTCGCTGCCATGTGCCAGCTCAAGGCCATTGAAAACGGCGCCGACCACATCGACACCGCCATCTCCAGCTTCGCCTCGGGCACCAGCCATCCGGGCACCGAGTCGATGGTCGCTGCGCTCAAGGGCACCGAGTACGACACCGGTCTGAATCTGGAACTGCTGCAGGAAATCGGCCTGTACTTCTACGCCGTGCGCAAGAAGTACCACCAGTTCGAAAGCGAGTTCACCGCCGTCGATACCCGCGTGCAAGTCAACCAGGTACCGGGCGGGATGATCTCCAACCTTGCCAACCAGTTGAAAGAGCAGGGCGCACTGAACCGCATGGCCGAAGTGCTGGCGGAAATCCCGCGGGTGCGTGAAGACCTCGGTTTCCCGCCGCTGGTGACTCCGACTTCGCAGATCGTAGGCACCCAGGCGTTCTTCAACGTGCTGGCCGGCGAGCGTTACAAGACCATCACCAACGAAGTGAAGCTGTACCTGCAGGGCGGTTACGGCAAGGCGCCGGGCGTGGTTAACGAAAAACTGCGTCGTCAGGCCATCGGCAGCGAAGAGGTGATCGACGTACGTCCGGCCGATCTGCTCAAGCCGGAGATGACCAAGCTGCGTGCCGACATCGGTGCGCTGGCCAAGTCCGAAGAGGACGTGCTGACTTTCGCCATGTTCCCGGACATCGGCCGCAAGTTCCTTGAAGAGCGTGCCGCCGGCACCCTCGTTCCGGAAGTGCTGTTGCCGATCCCTGAGGCCGGTGGTGTGGCGAAGGCCGGTGGCGAAGGCGTGCCGACCGAGTTCGTCATCGACGTCCACGGCGAAACCTACCGCGTCGACATCACCGGTGTCGGCGTGAAGGCCGAAGGCAAGCGTCACTTCTACCTGTCCATCGACGGCATGCCGGAAGAAGTGGTGTTCGAACCGCTCAACGAATTCGTCGGTGGAGGCAGCAGCAAACGCAAACAAGCGTCGGCACCAGGCCACGTCAGCACCACCATGCCGGGCAACATCGTCGATGTGCTGGTCAAGGAAGGCGACACCGTCAAGGCTGGCCAGGCCGTGCTGATCACCGAAGCGATGAAGATGGAGACCGAAGTCCAGGCAGCGATTGCCGGCAAGGTCACCGCCATTCATGTGGCCAAGGGCGACCGGGTGAATCCGGGTGAAATCCTGATCGAGATCGAAGGCTGAGATAACTGCCGCGATCCAACGCTTTAAACCTCGGGGGGGCATGTGCTCCCCTTTTTTTTCGCCTGCAATACGCTGCTCTTGGTAGGAGCTGCCGCAGGTTAGGGCCGCGATCGGACGATCTTTTGACTTTGCTTTTTAAGATCAAAAGATCGTCCGATCGCGGCCCGAACCTGCGGCAGCTACTACACGTAGCGTTGTGTCAGAACGCCATTCGCCACTGGCCAGTCACGCCGTAGCTGCGGCTATCAGAGCCGGCGTCGCCGCTGATGCTGACGCCCAAGGTGTTGCGAGTGGACAGCGTCAGGTCCAGACCTGCATCCAGGGTAAAGAGGTTGCGATCCATTCCGGCACCGATCACCTCGAAGCTTTTGCCACCCTTGACCAGTTGCTGGCGCGTTGCGTTATCGAGCTCGCCGTAGGTGTGTTTCATGCTCGCGCTCAGGCGCGGCGTCAACTGCATGCCGTTGGTCAGGTGACTGGTTTTCGCCAGGCGCAGGCCAACCGTGCTGCTCGGATTCGCCCGGGTCTGCCCCTGAACCTTGAGCGCCGCATCGCCACCCTTCTCGGTGAAACCGTCACGCTGGTAGCGTTGATAACCGACGCTGGCGAACGGTTCGAAGCTGACGTTGCCACGACCGAGGTTGTAGCCGACTTCGGCAAACATCTGCTGGGTGCTGGCGTCATAGCGGCTTTTGAGCCTGTCGCTGAAACCCTCGAAGGCAACGCGACGTTTGCCGCTACCGTCATGACTGCCGTACGAGGCCCCCAGGCGCAGGGCAAACGGTCCGTCCTGCCGCAGCGCGTAGGCGCCGAGATGCCAGCTGTCGAGATCACCGTCAAACTGTTGGGCATCAAGCTGGGTTTGCGCTTTCGCCCCTATCAGGCCGACATGCCACTGTTCGTCGAATTGCCAGTCGGCCCCCAGGACCAAACCTTGGGTGGAGTGTTTGAGGGCACTGTCGTAATCACGATCGACCGTGCCGCCATGTCCCAGAGCTTGCAGCCAGACTCGCCCGGAACCATCAGCTTTGCGATTGTCCAGCTGATGCATCGCCGAGAGCATGCTGGTGCTGACCGGAGCGGCGCTGCTCAGTGTGGCTTTGGCGAGGTTGGCGTTGCTGCCGGCGGCAAGTTGTTCGAGTGCCAGGCTCGCCGTTGGTGTGCTGGCGTCAAGCAGGGCGCTGATGGCGATATTTGACTGCGCGGCAGGCGTTTCGGGCTGCACTGGTTGGGGCAATGTCCCAGGCTCTTGCGGTTGCTGCGGTTGCTGCGGTTGCTGCGGTTGCTGCGGTTGCTGCGGTTGCTGTGGTGGAACGGAGTTTCCTTCAAGGCTTTTTGCAAGTTTCTGAGCATTCGTGCTGTTTGCCAGATGCTCCAGAGGCCTGTCATGCAAAGGCTCAACCGGCATTCCTTGATCGGGTGTGCGATGTTCTCCATTGCTGGAAGAGCTGCCCGGCAATGGTTCGATCGCAGTTTGGGCTGGACTTGGACTGATAACTTCTTCAATCGTGGAGAGGCCGCCCGACTCGACGGGCGGCTTTGGCTTTGTTTTACGCGGCTTTTTGGGCTTGGCTTCTACTGCAGTTTCGACGACCGGAATCTCCGGTTGTTGGGCGATGGAAACGTTGCTCCATCCGATTGCCAGTGCAATCGCCACGGCGAGTTGGAGGGGGCGAAGCTGGTAGTGTCCGGGCATGAGTCGGGCCTCTCTGGATAGGAGACCCCACTCTATTTTTGCTGCAAAAAATCCGATGTCGGCTGCTTCTCGCAGCCTTGCAGGCGACATCGGAGCTTCACCGTAGAAAAGGATCGCAAGACCTGCGATCGATGTTTTTACTCGAACCCCGCGGGGCCTTTTCCTACACCAGATCCAGACGCCGCCGGCTGTTCAAGGGTCAGAAACTCATCTGCCACTGCCCGATCAGTCCATGGTTGCGGCTGTTGCTGCCGATCTCGCCGCTATAGCCCAGCCCCAGGGAGTGTCGTGCCGAAATGCCCACATCCAGCCCTGCTTCAAGTACCAGGCTGTCGCGATCCAGCGCGCTGCCATCAACATTGAATGCCGTGCCGCCGACCACGAATGCCTGACGCGTCGAGCTGCTGACATCGCCGTAGGTGTGCTTCCAGCCTGCGGCCAGGCGCGGGGTCAGGCTCATGCCGTTGTCCAGACTGCTCAGGTGCGCCAGGCGCAGGCCGAGGGTGCTGCTGAAGTTGTCCTGGGTCTGGCTGTCGACGTCCAGTGCGGCGGAGCCACCCTTTTCCTGGTAACGGTCGCGGTGGTAGCGCTGGTAGCCGATGCTGGCGAACGGCTCGGCGCTGAGACGGCCGCTGCCCATGGCGTAGCCGAGTTCGGCGAAGGCTTGCTGGCTGTCGGCGTCGTAATCGCCTTTGGGCCGATCACTGAAACCGTTGAACGCCACGGTGCGTTTGCTTTCGCCCTGATGGCCGCTGTACGCCGCGCCAAGGCGCAGAGAAAGCGGGCCGCTCTGGCGCAGTGCGTAGACGCCGGCGTGCCAGCTCTCGACGTTGCCATCGACACCGGTCGCGTCCAGATCAGTCTTCGAATAACCGCCGAGCACACCGAGGCGCCATTGCGGGTTCAGCGCCCAGTCGGCACCCAGTACGCTGCCCTTGGTGCGTTGCTCCAGGCCACTGTTGCCATGCTCGCCGTCGAGCTTGCCGTAGCCGCCGATGGCTTGCAGCCACAGGCGTCCGCGCGCATTCGGATCATTCAGATTGCGCGCCTCGGTCGGTACGCCATTGGCCGCCAGCACCGGTGTGTCGCGCTGATCGAGGCCGACCATCAATCCCGGGCTGCCGCCCATCTGCTGCATCGCCGCAAGCATGCTGTTGCCCACTTGACTGCTGGCGCCGAGGGTAGCGCTGGTCAGGTTGGCATTGCTGGCGCCGGCCAGTTGCTCGATCGCCGCGCCAGCGGTGCTTTGGGTGGTGTTGAGCAAGGCGTTGTACAGCGCGTTGTTGTTGCCCATTGAAGCGAGGCTGCTGGCCGCGTTGCTGCCGTTGCCGGTTGCCGCGAATTGGCTGAAGGCCACGTCATTGCGGGTGTAGGTCAGATCGACCTGCGTCGGGGTGTAGGCCAGGGTGGGCGTGAGGAATGCGTAATCGCTGGTGACCTTGCCGAAGGTGCCGTTGACGCTGGCCGCTTGCAGCACGGTGTAATGGCTCTGCCAGGGATAGGTGCCGCTGCCGGGATTCACTGCCAGGGTCGCACCGTTGAGAAAGGCAATGCCGCCGACCTGCACCGGGGCGCTGCCGCCGTCGGCGTTGACGCCGTAGGCAAGGGTCGATCCGCTGCCCATGTTCAAATCATGCACGATGCTTGCGCGACCGAGGCCGGTGTCGGTACGCAGCGTACCGTTGACGTTGAGGCTGCCCACCGAGCCGCCACCGGCGTACACACCGCCGGCGTCTACCGTCAGGTTGCCGGCGATGCCGCCCTGATTGATCAGGGTGGCGCCATTGCGCACCGCACCGCCGTCGCTGAAATCGCCGTTGCCGGTGAGTGTCCACGCGCCTTGCCGGACTTCCAGCCATTCGAAATCGCGGCTGGCGCCGAAGCTGCCGCCCGCCGCGTCGTCCATCACCAACCGGTCGTAGCCGCTGCCGCCATCGACCACGCCGACGAAGCGGCTGCCATTGCGCAGGGTCAGGCTGTCATTGCCGCCGCCCAGGTCGAGCGCCAGGCCGTTGCTGCCACTAATGGTGCCGCCGTTGATCACGGTGTCGGCGAACTCGCCGACGAATGTCACGCCGAAGCCGTCGAGGCCTTGAATGGTGCCGTAGTTCTCCAGAGTGGTCGCCGCCAGCCCCGATCCGCCGCTGCCGTCGTCCACCAGAATGGCGCTGTTGGCGCCGCTGATCAGTGCGCCATTGGCGTTGAGAATATGGCCGCCGCCGAGGGCAATGCCCTCACTGCCGTTGGCGAACCCGCCCTTGTCCACGCCCCCGGCGCCAACGCCTTGGATGGTGCCGTAGTTTTCGATGTGAGCGATCTTGTCGATGTCCACGCCGTCGCCATCACCGTTCGCTTGCAGCCCAGAGTAGGCGCCGGTAATGGTGCCGTGGTTGATCACCGTGCCGTCGCCGTCGGAGCCGAATCCGGAACCGTTGCGCCCGGTGATTTGCCCATAGTTGACCAGCGTCGCTCCCAGGTCGGTGGTGATGCCATGGCGGCCGCCGGAAATCACTCCGTAGTTGGTCACGCTGACACCGCTGGCCGAGTCGATGTCGATACCGTCGAATTTCTCGTCGGCGTTGTGCGAGTCACCGGTGGATATTTCGCCGTAGTTGGTGATGGTCGCGTTGGCGCCGGTCTTCATGCCGTCGCTGGCATCGCCGCGAATCAGCCCGCCCGCACGGTTGATGATGCTGGTCCTGACCCCGTCGCTGCGCAGGGCATCGAGGTCAAGGCCTTGGCCGGTGGTGGAGCGAATCACGCCACTGTTGTCGATCAACAGGCTGCCGCTGACGAAATTGCTGTCGATACGCAGCGCGTCGTTGGCACCGAGAATCTGCCCGCCGCTGCGGTTGTAGATCGTGTAATTGCGCGCCTTGGTTTCGTCACCACTGCTGTCGATGGCCCGTCCCCCGGTCGAAACGATTTTCCCCGCGTTATCGATGACCACACCGACGCCGCTGGTCTGATCCTTCAGGCTCACTGCCTTGCCGCTGCTGGTGATGCTGCCCGGTGCCGAAATCGTCAGTGTGTCGCTGCCGCCAAGGGTTTGCGAAGCGGTAGTGGCGCTGTCGATCTGCACGTTTTTGCCGTGGGCGGTGCCAGCGGTGATCAGCAAAACGGCGGCAATGGACAAGCGCTGCGGCGGGAAGGTCATGAGTGAACGGCCTTTTGTTATAAGCGGGCCGTCCTGTATAGCGAAGGGTTTTTACAGAATGATGTATTGAGCCCTGTCTGCATTATTTTGCGGATAGGCTGCATGGGAAGCGGTTGAATCTGCATTTTGTTGCAGATTTAATTTCTCTGCCGACTGATGGAATGCACTATATTGCATCTACTATCAAAGCTAGCCATGTAGAAATGCATTTAAATGCAGGTGAAAGGCATGTACCAGCTGACATTGCAAATATATACGGCCAGTGAATGGCACGACGCCATGGTGCTGAGCTTCGATGATCCCGAAAAGGGTTTTGAAAGTCGCTGCAGTTTTGGTTACGAAGCGGCATACCTTGTCGAAAATATTGACGCCATAGGGTCGCCGTTTTCGAAGGCAGTCAGTGCGCTGTACCCTCTGGACTGGGAAGGTCGGCGCTCCGGCACGCCAGCCTTTGTGCACGACATCGCTCCTGCAGGCGCGGCCAAGAGGTTTTTGCTTGCGCGACTGGGGCAAGAAAAGCCGGCCGATATCAATGCCGATCTATATCTGCTTGGCCGTAGCACTCCCGCTCCTATCGGCAACATGCGAATCAAAGAGTCGGCCGAGGCCGTAGATGAGCGTAAGCCCATCGGATTCAAGCGTGAGGATGTCATTCATCACGACAATCGTTTTCTTGAATACGCCTACGAACTGGGTGCGGCGATTGGCGGTGCTACGGGCGCTGGTGGCGAAGCACCGAAGCTGTTGTTGGCCGAGAACAAGGCCGGTCTTCTGTACCCCGATGCAGTATTGGGCGACGAAGAAGTCCGACAGCACTGGTTTGTGAAGTTTTCCAGAAACCGGGGAGGTCTGACTGATCAGGACATCCTGCGAAGCGAATTTCATTACTACAGGGCGCTTCAGAAACTGGGTATCGAAACGATTGCGGTCGAGGGCCTGGCGCTGGAAGAGTCGAACAAGCCAAGTTTGTGGATGCAGCGCTTCGATCGCAGAGTGGATGAAGGATGCGTGTCGCGTCTTGCCGTCGAGTCGATCTATTCCCTGGCACAAGTGACGATCCCGGGAAGCGCGATGAATCATATGGAGGTTATCCGCATGCTGGCCGGGCTCTGGCGTAAAGCGGGGCAGGCAAGTCAGGTACCTGATCTCGTAGCTGATTACTTGCGTAGGGACTTGATCAACAAGATCCTCGGTAACTCGGATAACCATGGTCGAAACACCGCAATTATCCGTCAGGCAAATACATTTCGCCTCGCACCGATTTACGACCTGGCCCCCATGGTCATGGACGACGAAGGTGTGACCCGTACGACCAAATGGCCAAAAGATCTGGAAAGGGCGGGAGACGTCGACTGGCTGGGAGTTTGCCGCGCATTGGCGGATATCGTCGAACCGGACGAGCCAATGGCGGCGCTATCTCATGCGCCCGTCCTTTTCGAACGGCTGCGCGAAGACGCACGACACCTGGCAGCGCTGCCGGACATTCTGACTGCCAGCGGTTTGCCTGACAGAACCATGAACCATCCGGGCGTTCATCTGAAAAATCTGGAGCAGCGTTTGAAAGAGTGGGATCTGAAATGAGCATGACGGTTGCCGAGCGCACAATGCTCATCGAAAGCATTCAGGAAGCGCTGACTCAAGGGACACTTGAGATCGGCGAAGCCGTTCGCCGTTTGCGGGTGGAAGTCACCGGGCTGCATCAAGCCCAGTTCGCGAAGATGTGCAAAATCTCGGTCCGCACGCTGGTGCATATCGAGCATGGTGAAGGTAACCAGACGCTGAAGTCGCTGAACGCGGTATTTGGTCCGTTCGGGATGAAGATGGGTGTTGTAAAAATCCGCCGTGATATTGGTTGAAGATCAAAAGATCGCAGCCTGCGACAGCTCCTACATGGGATTGATGTTCACCCCGCAGGAGCTGCCGAAGGCTGCGATCTTTTGCATTTACAGACTCAGGAACGGCACTCGACCAAACCTTTCACCTGCCCGGTCGGCGTCTGGTTGGCATCGCTCAACCACTGCTCGAACCCTGCCGCAATCGCTGGCCACTCCGAATCCACAATCGAATACCACGCGGTATCGCGGTTCTGGCCCTTGACCACCATGTGCTGGCGAAACACGCCTTCGAAGCTGAAGCCCAGGCGTTCGGCGGCGTATTTGGAGCGGGCGTTGCCGTTGTTGCATTTCCACTCCAGGCGACGATAGCCCTGTTCGAAGGCGTATTTGGCCAGCAGGTAAACGGCTTCGGTGCTTTTCGGTGAACGCTGCATCGGCGCGCCGAAGGTGACGTGGCCGATCTCGATGCGGCCTTGCGCCGGGACGATCGACATCAGGCTGAGGATGCCTTGCACCTGGCCTGTGGCGCGGTCGATCACGCTGAAGAAATATGGATCGCTGCTGGCCGCATGATTGTTCAGCCAGTCATTGAAAACGCTGCGCTGCGGGAACGGCCCATAGGGCAAGTAATCCCAGAGTTTCGGGTCGGCGCCGGGGCCTTCGAGGGCGTTGAACAGATCATCGCCGTGGCGCGCCGGGTCGAGGCGTTCCAGACGGATGAAGCGGCCTTCGAGCAAGGTCGCAGTGGGGGCGGGAACGCCTTTCCAGTCGGCAAGTGAAGTGGTCATGTACGCGGCTCCTTAAATGGCTTTGCGAAACTGGATGAACCCCGGGCGCTCGGCGATGCGCTGGTAGAGCTGGATCGCGGTGGCATTGGTCTCGTGGGTCAGCCAATGCACCTTGCAGCAACCGTCGGCCTTGGCGGTGGCGTAGACGTGTTCGATCAGCAAGCGACCGACGCCGGTGCCACGGCTCTCAGGCACCACCAGCAGATCCTGCAGGTAGCAGGAGTTTTCAATGCTCCAGTTCGAACGGTGATAGATGAAATGCACCATGCCCAGCGCTTTGCCGTCGGCCCAGGCGAGGGCGGCGTGGGTCGGTTCGCTCGGGTCGAGGAAACGCTGCCAGGTACTGTGCGTGACGGCGTCCGGCAACTCGGTGTTGTAGAAGCGCAGGTAGGCCTGCCACAGCGGCAGCCAGGTGGCGTGATCGCCGGCAGTCACCGGGCGGATCTGGATCTGGGTCATGCTGATTTTCCTTAACGCATCAAGTGGGCGAGGGTCTGGTCGTTGATCTCGGGGCTGGCAGTCAGGCCTTCGCGCACGCCGGCAATGTCTTCGGCGCTGCGGTTCTGGCTGAGCTTGCGCTTGCCTTCGAGGCGGTCGATGGGAATGGCGAAACCGACGATGGCCTTGAGCATGCCGTCGATATAGTCGGCCGGCGCATCGTCGACTTTCCACGGCTGCGCGCGACCGGCTTCATGGCGATCAGTCAGCGTGCTGACGATGTCGAGCAGGCGCCCGCCGTCGCTGAAGGTTTCGGCGTGACCGTAGGCGTGCACGGCGACGTAGTTCCAGGTCGGCACGACTTTGCCGTGCTCGGCCTTGCTTGGGTAAAAGCCCGGGCTGACGTAGGCGTCGGGGCCGGCAAAAATCAGCATCGCTTCAGCGCCGTCGCGCAGGTCTTTCCACTGCGGATTGGCTTTGGCCAGGTGCCCGTACAGCGTGCCGTTCGGGCCTTGTTCGCGGTGCAGCAGCACCGGTACATGGCTGGCCTGCAGGCCGTTTTCGCCGTGGCTCACTAGAATGGCGAGGCGGGTGGCGAGGATCAGTTCGTGCAGTTGCGACAGTTCGTCGATGGCAAAGGCGCGGGGCGTGTACATGGAGAGATTTTCCTTGGCGAATGCCTGCATCCTAGGCAGGCTATTGGTCTGTTGTAAGAGCCATTGATGAGCAATTTCATAGGTCCATTGCCATGCCCGAATCGCCCACGCTGTCCATGCCGTTCAATCCGGCCGGTATCGAACTCGACCGCCGTCAGGGTTTGAGCCGCCAGCTCTACCAGGCGCTGCGTCTGCGCGTGCTGGACGGGCGTCTGGCCAGTGGCACGCGGCTGCCGGCCAGCCGTGATCTGGCGGCGGCGTTGGCGATTTCCCGCAACAGCGTGGTGCGCGCCTACGATCAGTTGTACGCCGAAGGCTTCATCGAAGGCCGGGTCGGGGACGGCACCTATGTCGCCCAATTGCCGCAAAGTGCATTGCCCACGAAAAAACTATCCACAAAAGTATCCACAGGGTTTTCAACAGGCTTACCCACAGCCTTATCCACAAATTGGCTGGATTTACCTGTGATTCCATCCAGTAAAGTTATCCACAGCGGTGCTGTGCAGCGCCTGGAAAACAACCATTTATCGTTACCGCCGAGTGGCCCGCCGAAGGCATTTCGGGTCGGTGTGCCGGCCTTCGATCTGTTCCCGTTCGAGGTCTGGGCCAAGCTCAACGCGGCTTTCTGGCGCAAACCCGATCTGCAGCAATTGTGTTACGGCGATCCGGCCGGGGATCAGCGCCTGCGTGGATTGATCGCTGCGTATTTGCGCAGCTCACGCGGCATGCAATGCACTGCTGAGCAAATTGTGATCACCAGTGGTGCACAGCAGGGCATCAGCCTTTGTGCACAGCTGCTGGTGGAGCCGGGCGCTGCGGTGGGCATCGAGAATCCGGGCTACCGCGCGGCTGGCCATGCTTTTGCGGTGGCCGGCGGCCGGTTGCACGGGGTACCTGTGGATCAGGACGGCATTGATTGCACAGCGCTGGGGCAAATTGCCGACTGCCGCCTGGCCTATGTCACACCTTCCCACCAGTACCCGACCGGCGTGGTCATGAGCCTCGCCCGTCGGCTTGAGCTGCTGGCCTGGGCCGAGCGCAGCCAGGGCTGGATCATCGAGGACGATTACGACGGCGAGTACCGTTACAGCGGCGCACCGCTGGCACCGTTGGCAGCACTGGATCGTCAGGGCCGGGTGCTCTACGTCGGAACGTTCGGCAAGGTCGCCTTTCCGGCGTTGCGTCTGGGCTATCTGGTGTTGCCGCAGGGGCTGGTGCAAGCCTTCGCGCGGCGCCGTGCGGTGGACGTGCGGCATTCGGAAGTCAGCACCCAGGCAGTGATGGCCGAATTCATGGCGGCCGGACATTTTCAACGGCATATCCGGCGCATGCGGCGCGCCGCCCTGAGTCGCCGTAACTGCCTGCTGGCGCATTGGCCGGACAACGTCGAGGGCGTCGCAGGCCTGCCCGCCGTGGCCGCCGGGTTGCACCTGACGGTCGCAGTGGACAGCGTTGCCCGCGAACGCGAGCTGATCGCCAAGGCGGAAAGTGTCGGGGTCGAGGTCAATGGCCTGAGCAGCTATTGGCTACCCGACTCCCAAACCCCGGCGGATCAGCGCGCCGGTCTGGTGCTGGGGTTTGCCGCCGTGCCGGAGGTCGATATCCAGGGCGCTCTGGCACGGCTCCGCAGCGTCTGGTGCGACTGAGCGTCAGCTTTCGTCGGCTCCCGCATGGCGTGGGTGAAGGAACAGATCCCGCACCGCCGGACGAGTGATCCGGCGCAGCACGTTATCCACGGCATCGAAGCTGTCCAGTTCCTGGCGCACTTTCGCTGGCAGCTCCTGCAAAAAGCTATCGGCAACCTTTAGGTGAGCAGCCGTGAAGCGGTCGCTCGGATCGGTCAGCGTGTCGTAATGAAAGTGCGCGACCCACAGCGGTTGGTCGTTGCGCGTCTTGTCGAGGACCCGGTACTCCTGAAAGAAGTCCTTGCGCTGCCGGGTGCGGATGCGTCCGCGCGGATCTTTGACGATTTGCACCAGATGGTGTTCGTGCAGCCATTTCAGATAGCTCTCCCGGGGTTTGCGCGCGGTGAGCATGCTGCCGTAGACGTTGATGCCTTCACGACGCAGGCGGGCAGCGGCTTCACGCAAGTCGGTAGTCAGACCGCCGACTGGAAATTCAGCGCTTTTGCGGACAAGTATTGCCTGAACGTTTACCGCTGCCTGATCGAAACGGGTTGCCTGTTGATCGAACAGATCCTGCATGTCGGCCGGGATGCGCGAAGGCCGCTGCGCATCGGTGCGCAGGCGTTTGATGAAGGCATCCAGTTCCGCGACCAGGGTCATCGCATTGCCGATCATCTGCGCATCGTCCAGCGTCGGGACGACGGCGGGGCGCTTGATGACGGAGCGGATCACCGGCATGTCTTCCGGCGCCTGGGGTTTGTCAGGGGACGCTGCCCGTGGTGTTTCGATGATGCGCGGCCGTGACTTGCTCACCTTGCCGACCCCGCGCGATGTCGACGGTGCCGGATCGAGTCTGGCCATGGCTGCGGTGGGAACCTCTTCCGGTTCCGGCAGGGCGATCAGCAGACGCTTGCGGGCCAACTGGTGAAAGTCTTCGACCAATTGCTGAACCCGCTGGAAGCGGTTCACTTCAAGTTGCGCCGAGGCGCTGGCCAACACCTCCTGCAAGCGGCGCTGGGCATCGGCCAACCGGTCGACCACGGCGCTCAGTTGCTCGACATCCAGTGCCCGGCTGTTGCGCCGCTCCACGAGCAGATGGCCGGCCTCGGCGGCCCCCTCGAACACCGGAACGATCAGTTGCCGCAATGGATCGAGGACGCTGTCCGGTGCGTCGCGCAGCGACAGCTCGGTGGACATGCCGATTTCATTGGCGTGCAAATCGCGACGGGTGAACGAGGGCATCAGTCTGCGCAGCTCAGTCGCCACTTTGCGGGTTGCGCCGGTATGTTGGTCGAGTCTGTCCAGCGAGGCGTGCAACTGCGCAAGGCGCTCGACCATCTCGTCACTGACGGCGATGGCCTGGCGCGCGGCCTGCATCTGCGTCGTCCGCGAGCGGGTTTCCGGTGGTTCCGAGGTGCTCAATTGTGGCGCGACGATGCGCGCGTACTCGCGCAACTTCATGCGCATCCAGCCGCTGAGATAGCGATGCTGCTCGACCGAGAAGCGCATCAGTTGCGACTGGTAAAATACCCCGGCGCCACCGGCCTCTCGCCACTTTTCCAGGTCTTGCAGGGCCTGACCGTAGGCACTGGCCAGTTCGTCGGCCTTGGCGATGTACGCGATCACGGCAGCTTCGGACATAGGCTCCGCCGGATCGCTGTTCTCCAATGGTTGCAAGGCTTCGTCGAGGCTGGCCTTGCGCCGGGCTTCCTGTTCGATGAACCGGTGCAATGCCGCCCATGCCTCATCCTTGCGGGTGGCGCGCTCACGCCGCAGGGCCTCGATCCTTCCGGTCGGGCCGCCACCGCGCAGGCGCAGCCTGAGATCCCAGTTCCACAGAGCGGTCTCGCGATCGAAACGAATGCACAGACCGGAATGCCCCGCGTTGTGCGGATCGACGATCAGCACCGGTTCGTCGCCCTCGGCGCTGACTTGAAACCAGCGTGTTCCGACCCGCGCATAGAGTTTTCCCGAGGCCTCATACAGGTGGTCGGCATTGACGCGTGCATTTTCCGGCAGCGCCGGCCGTGGGACTTTCAAGCGTTCAAGGCGTTGCACAAAACTTGCGTGTGCATCAAACCGTACTGGCGCGGAGTGTGCGAGCAAGGACCGATGCGCCTCGGGCGGGCGGGCGCCCCACGCCGCGGTGTCCTGCGTGATAGTCGGCGTGTTGCCGGGAAGCAGTGGCGCTTTGGCGGGTTCTGCATAGTGTGTGCGAGTCGTCTGTGGAATTTCGTTGAGCGGCCCCGAGAGTCGAATGCGCCGTACTGACGCTTTCTGCGCGAGCAGGATGCCCAGTGCCAGCAGCACGTCGCCGATCGAAGACCACTCGACCGCAGTATTGCCACGCTCATGGGCATCCAGTGCCTGCTGGACCTGGCTGACGGTCTGCCAGACCCAGACAGCCGTGCCCGCCGGGCCGCCGAGAAAGTTGCTGGCCACACCGAAGATGGCCCAGCCGCTGTCAGCCAACAGCGTCCAGCGCCGCTCGGCATTGGACGTCGATTGGCGATCGGCGAGGTCGGCCATGGCCTGGCTGTTGCTGGCGAACAGCTGCGAAAACACATCGCCGCTCAGGGGCGAATTCGCCAGGTCGACGGCGGAGGTCAGGTCAAGGTGCAGAAAGGGTTCGAACGCCAGTTCGGTAATCGTCCATGGCGAGGGCAGCCCGGCGGAAAACACATACTGGGCGTACTCGAAACTCAATGCCGGAGTGGGCAGCCAGGCCAGTACCGAATCGCGCAATTCACCCGCCTGGTAAAACGCGTACAGCATGTTCTGTTCCGAGGGGAACTGACGCAGCGATTGCTCAAGCAACGGTCGGTAAAGCAGGCATGGGCCACTGGCGCCGGCGCGCGGCCCGATGATGTACATGTTCGCCACCGTGTCCGGCGTACTGCCCAGGCGAAAGCGCGGGACGAAGGCCAGGGGCCGGATCTGCACCGGCCATTCGGAGGCGGGGGATTTGCCGGCGATGCAGTCGATCAATTGGCGAACCAGACGATAACCCTGTTCGTCGACATCACCCTTGCGCTTGAGCTTGCACTCCAGCGCCAGCATCGGCAGCAGCTGCGGCAACTGTCGGCTGTAACGGATCCTGTGGCGCCCGGCCTGCACCGGGTCGTCGATCAGGGTACGCTTGATCAGCGTCGGATAACGCTCGCCAATGTTGACCGCGCTGGCCATGCGTGACAGCAGTTTTACCGTCAGCCAGTCCGGCGTGGCGCTGCCGTCGGCGTAGGCGACCGTGGCGAGGTAAGGACGGGTGTTATGCAAGGCGAATTCGCCGAGGGTCTGGACACTGACGCTGGTCGGATCAGGCAGGGTCAGACCGCCGGCTTCGAAGCTTTGGGTCAGGGTGATCCGTACATCATCGAGGCGCAGTTGCAGGGTGTCGGCAGCGGGTCGCTCGGCAACGATGGCGGCGCGCATCTGTTGCTGGGCGTAGTCCAGAATCAACGGGACCTCGCGGTATTCGAAGCACTGGCCGTCGGACTCGCCACGCAGGCTGCCCAGGTCGCTCAGATAACCGCTGTAGGTCTGGATGTCGTCCAGCGATCCTGCCAGCAGCCATTGCGGAATCGCCCTGTCCAGTTGCTCGATGCGCGCGTCGTCATCTGTCCTGGAGTCGGTATCCCCTTCGCGCGGGTGTGAAAAGAATTTGGCCAGGGGCGAGCGACTGCCCGGATCGAGGGCATCGATCGAGTCGATCTGACAGCTCACCAGCGCCTGAACCATGGCATCGAAAATATTCCCGTCGGGTTCATAGAGCCGCCATTTCAGACCCTGACCGCGCAAGTCGATGTCGATGCGCTCGGGCAGGGTGGCGCCCAATTGCGCCATGGAACCGAACGATTCATAGCCTTCTTCGATGGTGAACAGCGCAAGCAACTCGCGACCGCCCAGCGTTGCGCTGAGCACCAGCGCGCCGGCCAGCATCAAGTGCTGCGTCTGGATGCTCTCGGCCTGATCAAACACCAGGTCGAGATCGATCAGGCGGGCGCGCACGTTCGTCAGTTCGGCGCTGGTCGAAGCGCGCGATGTGTTGTCCGGGTGTTGTGCGACGAGGCGGGCGAGGCGGCACTCGTGCGCATCCCAGCCATTTACCGATTGTACGTTCAGCGCCTGTTGCAGGGTGTCAGCCAGTTGTTGCCAGCGCGGTTTCTGCTCGATGGTTTGATTCCAGTAATCGAGTTGGCTCTGCGCGAAGCCGGTGAACAGTACTGGGGCATTTTCGTTGAGCAACGTCGTCAGCGCATCCATGCCGGCCGGCAAATGCACCGGCTCTTCGGTTTGCGATGACAAGGTCAGGAAGTGCTCACCTTCAATGCAGTTGGCCTTGGTCTGGGTGAACGCCAGGCGCGCCAGCATGTGAGTCAGCGATTCGTAACGACAGCTATGACTGACCAGACTTTCGCCCTGTACCTGCCAGACCGGGGTCGCCAGCAAGGCGGTGTCGGGATCGATCTGCAGATCGGGAAACTGCGTAGTCAACGCCTTGCGCAACAGTTGTGCTGCGGCGTCGTGCAAGACCGGTCCGCCGCTGGTCTGTTCGACCAGGCGGCTTTTGTTCAAGAGTTGGGGAGCAATGTTCGTGCGGATTGTTTCACTCATGGGATCGCAACCGTTGGGCAGGTGGAGAGTGCGGCAATTGCCGTGTGCAACCGACAGTAGCGAGCGGTCCAGCCCCTCGGGTGGTAGATATGTATAGGTTGAAAACAAGCCCGCGCGTGGCGGGCTTGCGTCGAGGAGCCGGCGATCAGGAGAAGAACAGCGCTTCAGCCTGTGAGCGGCTGATGCTGCTGCGATGGATCGCGATCAGCTCCTGATTACTGCGATTCTCGCGCTCGACAAAGGCGCCGCCCAGGCGCCGTTGCTCAACGGTTTTCAGATGCGCGGCAGTGAAGGATGGCAACGGATCCGCCGGGTTGGTGTAGTGAAAATGGGCGTACCACAGGGCTTTTCCGCTCTTGCGGTCGAGTATCGGATATTCCAGCAGATAATCCTTGCGCGGGCCTTTGAGTCGGCGGCGCTCGGTGGTTTTACTGATCGTCACTTCGCCTTTGGCGAACAGCCATTGGACCCGTGCAGCAGTGGGCGGCTGCTGTTTGGTGATGTCGATTCTGGCGGCGCGACCTTCGGCATAAAGGGCAGTGGCTTCGTTGTCGAGTTGCTGGCGCAGGCTGCTGGCTGTGGACGTTTTGCCGTCGGTGTGATTGCCGGCGGTCAAGGCCTGATCGATTTTCTCCATGGCCTCGCGCAGGCGCGTGGCATGTATGTAGTAGATTTCCTCGATCTCCGTCGGATTGCGTTGCGCCCGGGCAATGTGCGCCTGAGTGCGTTTTCTGAAGTCTGCCAGACCGTTGAGCAACACCTGTGCAGCCTGCGTGCTTTTCGGCAGGTCGGGGCCCGGGCGTGGTGATACCGAAGGTTTGGCCGGCACCCGTTCCACCCAGTTGCCCGGGGATTTCTCGTGGAAGGTGGCAATCACTTTTCCAGTCAACGGGGCGATCACATCCACCAGGTCACCGTCCTGTCCGCCGGTATTGCGACGGGGTTGCCCGACCAGTGTGCCCTTGTAACGGGTCTTGATGATTTTGCGCGCCGGTGTGACCGGTGACTTGGACGGCCCGGCGACCGGTTCCACCAGGCGCTGCTCGCGCAGCAGGGTCGATAAATGTTGCACCGCGTCCTGATGGAATTCGGCAACGTGGCGCTTCACGCTTTCAAGACGCTCGGCATTCAGGTGCTGCGGATACTCGGCGACGAGGTCGACGAATCGCTGGTCGATGACGTCGAATTGTTCCACCAGATTATTCATCGCCTCGACGCGCTCGCCGAGTTGCTCCAGACTCTGTTCGGCGCTCAGATCCAGAGTGCTCTGAATGTTCAGCGATGCGTCTTCAATCAGGGTTTCCAGCGCGACGCGGGCGCCTTCGCGAAACTCATCCGTTTGTTCATTGAGGCACAGTTCCTGGCCCAGGGTGATTTGCAGCAGCTTCAGGTCCTCCAGCGAGAACGTTGGCAGTCGGGCCTTGTACTGGCGCGTGACCTCGACGGCTTCTTTACCCAGCAGGCTCAGTTCGGCAAAACGGGTGTGGGCGAATTCGACCTTGTCGATGATCCCTCGGGTCAGGTCGGACATTTTCTCGAAGGGTTCCGAACGCGCGGTATCCGTTTCATTGCCCGGCGCATCCAGCAGCACCAGGGTCACTTCCAGGCTTTGGCGAAATGCCGTGTAGGTTTCATCGATCCAGGCCTGCATGAGGAACAGTTGCAGGGAGATCCGGTCGAGCATCGCGGTGCGGTAGTTGGGCACCGCTTCGAGGATGTTCAGGGCCTTCAGGCTATCGATGTGGGCGGTATATTCCTTGACCTGTGAGTCGAGCGTATCGAGAAACTGCTGCCGGGCGCTTGCTGCAGTTTCCGGCGTGGCTTCCAGCATGGCGCGGCGTACCGCGACCAACTGGCTGCGTTTGTCTGCCAACCCGGCGTCGAATGCTGCGATTTCCTGCTTTTTCTGGCGTAACGATTCGGCGTTCTGTTGCTGCAACGCTTTGCGCCGACTTTTCAGCCCTCCACCGCGCAGGCGCAAGCGCAGATCGACAAACCACTGTCCCCGTGCATTGGCGATCAGCAGCGGCCCGCGGCGTGGCGGTTGCTGACGGGTATCGATGATCTGCACGTCGTCATTATCGTTGAGCGCGACTTCGAACCAGCGCGCGCCGACCTCGGCGTACCACTTTCCCCCCGCCGTGCGCAGGTGACGGTACGCGCCGTCGGCAGCGGCCGTACTCAGGCCTTCGGGTTGGCTGATCTTGAGGCTGTCGAGCAACAGGCCCAGGCTGGAAGGAGAGGCGGCCGACAATGCGCCCTGGGTGTGCAGCGCCGGCGTGTGATGGTCCGGCAGTTCATGCCCGACGATATCAGGTAACCGCGCGACGCGAAGGGCGTCTGGCTTGGGCGGCTTGCTGACTTCTCGGGTTGGCTGGGTAATCGTGGAGGCACTGCGTTGCGGTTTTTTGCGCGTGGCCGCGCGGTGGGCGAGCGCCATGCCCAGCGACAGCAGGAGGTCGGTCAGTGCAGTCCAGTCCAGAGCCTGCTGTTGTTCTTGAACGTCGCTGACTTCTTGCAGGTCATCCATGATCTGCCAGATCCACGCTGCAGTGCCGACGCCGCGTCCGAGAAACGGCAGGGCGGCATTGAACAATGCCCAGCCGCCACGTTTGAGCGTGGCCCAACGCGCTTGAGCATTGGACACCGAGCTGCGATCAGCCTGCGCGATCAGCGCGTCGGCATTGGCCTTGTACAGGGTCGCCAGTACGTCCTGCTCGATGACCCGGCTGCCCAGCGTCAGGGTGGCAGTCGGTGCCGACGTCGGGTCGACCAGCAGCTGCGGTATCGTCCATACCGAAGGCAGTGCACCGGGAAATACATATTGCGAGTAATTGAAACGCACGCGGTCCGGCAGCCAGGCGAGGACCGACTGGCGCAGGGTGCGTGAATGGCGGATGGCATACAGCAGGTTCGCGGTTGACGGGAATTGCAGCAGTGGTGCGTCGAGCAGTGGCCGGTAGAGCAGGCAGGGGCCCTTGCTCATGTCGCGCGGGCCGATCACGAACATGTTGAGCACTTCGTCGGTCTGCCCGCCGGTGACGAACCCCAGCGGGCGAATCACGATCTCCTGGCCGTCGACGCGCCTGTCCACCGGCGCGCTGGCCAAGGCTGCCAGGACATACCGATAGCCGAGCTCATCAAGCCCGGCCTGACCGCGGATTTTGTACTGCAACGCCAGCAGCGGCAGCTCGAGGGGCAATTGGCGGCTGTAGAGTTGTCGCATGCGCAAAGACCGGGACGGGTCATCAAGCAGCCTGTTTTTGAGCTCATCCGGATAGGTTTTGCCGATATCGACCGTGGTCACCAGGTTTTCCAGATAGGTCGGGGTCATCCAGGCCGGTACTGCGCTCGCACCCTCGCGGTAGCGCACCGCAATGTTGCCCAGCGGCAGGCCGGCCAGATTCTGCAAGGCCAGTTCGACCAGTGACAGGGTCAGGGTCTGCTCCTGTTCGGGCGGAACGAAGGTACCCCAGACCACCACGCTGGTGACGGTGATTTCCACGTCCTGCAACCTGAAGTTCTGCGCCGGGGTCTGGCGGATGGCGCTGTTCAGTTTGCCCAGAGTGAAAGCCTGGATGCCGGGGAGCTCTTGTTGAAAGGTGCTTCCCTCGTTCTGCTGTTGCATGGCGACCAGGTCCAGCAAGTGACGGCTGTAACGGGTCTGGTCGGCGGGTGCGGCGTTATCGAGCCATGGCGGCAACGAATGCTGGGTAACCGTAAACCGCGCAGGAGCTTGCTGCGCGCCAACGTCTGAATCGTCGGGCGCGCCATGGCGCGGAAGAAACACGGCGTCGGCAGGTCGCCGGAAAAAATCGATATCGCCAATTGCCTGGGCTTCCAGCGCAATCATCGCGCAGGCTTGCTGATCGAAAAAGTTGCCCGGCGGCTCGAACAATCGCCACCTGATGTCGATTCCGTCGACACCTGTCTCGACCGGCCATTGCAGTGATTTTTGCAGTTCCTCGAAGCTGTTGAAACGCTGAAAACCCTGAGTGATCGAGTAGCTGAGGATCAGCGTGCGTTGACCGACGGTGCCGACCAGCACGGCGGTGTCGAGGACGCTCAGGTGGCTGCGCTGGCTGCTCTCATCCAGATCCAGATCAATCAGACAGGCGCGGGTCTGGTAGGTGTCGGCAGGCAAGCGCAGGGTTTTCTCCGGCTGGTTGAACACGGCGCGGGCCATTGCTCGTTGATCCGCATCCCAGCCGTTGTCAGCGCTGACATTCCATACCTGCTGCAAGGTGCGCGACAGCTGGTGCCAGCGGGGTACGGCGGGGCTGACGGTTTCGTTCCAGTAATCGATCTGTTGCTCCTGCAGAGACTTGAACAGCAAGGGGGCGAGTTCGTTGAGCAGCGCACCCACGGTTTCCATTTTCACCGGCAGCTGGATTGCAGTCTCGACGCCGGGTTGTTCGGTGAGGAAGTGTTCGCCATCGATGAGCGTGACCGTCGTGCCGGACAGGGCCAGCCTGACCAGGATATCGGTCAGCGATTCGAACTGGCAGGGGCCGACCTCGATCCGTTGTTTTTTGATCACCCAGGTCGGCGTACCGACCACGACCCGTTCCGGGTCGATCGCTTGCTGCGGGTACAGCCGCGTAAGGGCGGGCTTCAAGGCATTGGAAGCGACTTCGGTGAGGGAGGGGCCACTCACCAGTTGGGTGAGTATGTCGACAGCGCTGGGCGCGGTACTTTCGGGCATGACCATATCCTTGTCTGACGTTGGCGGCCTGCGGGCGCAGGGCCGGATGCAGCCAAGGTAGGACTGGGTTGCTGGCCTCGGGTGGTAGATAGATATCGCAGGCAAAAAAAGACCCGCACGGCGGCGGGTCCTGTCGTCAGCGTCGGCTCAAGTCCCTGACTTGATTTTGGTCCAGGCCCGGGTGCGTGCCCGCTCGGCATCCCGCGGCAGCGGTTGCAGGGTGTAAAGCGTGCCCATTGCCGCATCGGTCGGGTACAGGTTGGGGTTGTTGCGGATCGCCGGATCGACCCGTTGCGTGGCGTCCTTGTTCGGGTTCGGATACCCGACGAAGTCACTGACCGGCGCGATCACTGCCGGTTGCAGCAGGTAGTTGATGAAGGTGTAGGCGTCCTCCGGGTTCTTCGCGCCCTTGGGAATGGCGAGCATGTCGAACCAGATCGGTGCGCCTTCCCTGGGCAGGCGCATGTCGACCACCACACCGTTCTTCGCTTCCTTGGCGCGGTTGGCCGCTTGCGAGAAGCTGCCGGAATAACCGACCGCGACGCAGATGTCACCGTTGGCGATATCGGCCATGTACTTGGAGGAGTGGAAGTAAGTGATGTACGGCCGGATCTTCATCAGCAGCGCTTCGGCTTTGGCATAGTCCGCCGGATTTTTGCTGTTGGGATCCAGACCCAGGTGTTGCAGGGCCAGCGGCAGGATCTCCGACGGTGAGTCGAGGAGGGCGACGCCGCACTGCTTGAGCTTGCTGATGTTCTCCTCCTTGAAGATCAGGTCCCAGCTGTCCACCGGCGCATTCTCGCCCAGCGCGGCCTTGACCTTGGCCGGGTTGAAGCCGATCAGGATGGTGCCGTACATGTACGGCACGGCGAACTTGTTGCCCGGATCGTTGGCCTCGATCAGCTTCATCAGTTTCGGATCGAGGTGGTTCCAGTTCGGCAGCTTGCTGCGATCCAGCGGCTGGAACACCCCGGCCTCGATCTGCTTGGCGAGGAACACGTTGGACGGCACCACCACGTCATAGCCGGAGTTGCCGGTCAGCAGCTTGGCTTCCAGTGCTTCGTTGGTGTCGAAGATGTCGTAGACCAGTCTGGTCTGGGTGTTCTGTGCCTTGAAGTCTTCCAGCGCCTTGGGCGTGATGTAGTCGAACCAGTTGTAGACGCGCAGGGTGCGTTCTTCGGCGTGGGCGCCGACGCTGAGCAACGCCGCGCACAGGGCTGGCGCAATGCAGTGCTTGAGTTGGTTCATTGTTCAAAACCTTCCAGCACGTTTACCGCGTTGATGCCGATTTCCTCCACCGCGTAACCACCCTCCATGACGAACAGCGTCGGTTTGCCGAGGGCGGCGATGCGTTTGCCCATGGCCAGGTAATCCGGGCTGTCGAGCTTGAACTGCGAGATCGGATCGTCCTTGAAGGTGTCGACGCCCAGCGACACGACGATGATGTCGGCGCCGTAACTGTCGATCTCGTTGCAGGCCTGTTCCAGTGCCGCGCTCCACACATCCCAGCCGGAGCCGGCCGCTAGCGGATAGTTGAAGTTGAAGCCTTCACCGGCGCCTTCACCGCGTTCATCTTCGTAGCCGAGGAAGAACGGAAACTCGGCTTCCGGGTGGCCGTGGATCGAGGTGAACAGCACGTCGCTGCGCGCGTAGAAAATCGACTGGGTGCCGTTGCCGTGGTGGTAATCGACGTCGAGGATCGCGACCTTCTTGTGGCCGGCATCGAGGAATGCCTGAGCGGCAATGGCGGCGTTGTTGAGGTAGCAATAACCGCCCATCAAGTCGCTGGCGGCGTGGTGTCCCGGTGGTCGGCACAGGGCGAACGCACTGTGTGCGCCACGCTGGATTTCCGCCTGGGCAGTCAGCGCCACTTGCGCTGCACTGTAGGCTGCTTGCCAGGTGCCGGCGGTGATCGGTGCGCCGCCGTCGAAGCTGTAGTAACCGAGCTGGCCGTGCAGGCTGGTCGGTTTGATCTGCCGCAGCGTGCGGGCGGGCCAGGTGTAGGGCAGCAGGTCGCCGTCGGTGTTGAATTCGGTCCAGCGCGCCCAAGCACCTTTGAAGAAGTCGAGGTAGTCACGGCTGTGGATCCGTGCGATCGGCTCCAGGCCGAAATCCTTCGGTGCTTCTACCGGGCCGAGGTTCTGGTGCTGTACTCGTTGCAGCACATGGTCGGCACGTGACGGCATTTCGAAGCACGGCTTGAGCTGGCCGTCGATGAGTTCGCAGCGGCCGTGGTGCAGGTGGTGATCGTCAGAGTAGATCGTCAGCATTTGTTGTTCTCCGCAGGGGGCTGATTCGGTTGCCCCCAGTGTTGCGGCGCGCGGCGAATCGGAGAACGGCAGGAAAGGCCAAAAGGGGATCGATATGGCCAAAAGCTCTGACCGCAATTCGCCCCTTGTTGGCGCAGGTTTGCACCTGTCATGGGCAGGCAATACATGATCCTTGTAGGAGTGAGCCTGCTCGCGATGGCGGTCTCTCAGCCAACATAAATGTTGAATGCTGGATGGCAATCGCGAGCAGGCTCACTCCTACAGGGGGGTTCTCAGTGCGGTCGAAACTGACTCGGCGCCACGCCGCTCCAGCGCACGAACGCATGGCGGAAACTCGCGGTCTCGCTGAAACCCAGGGTCTCGGCGATGCGGTAGATCGGCAGTTGATCCTCACACAGCATCTGCTTGGCGCGCTCGAAGCGCAGTTCGTCGAGCAGCTCCTGATAACTGCTGCCCATGTCCTTCAGGTGCCGGCGCAAGGTGCGCGGCGAACATTTCATCTGCTGGGCCAGCCCCTCCAGGCCCGGCGCGGCGTTGAGCTGCGCACTGAGCAGCTGACGAATCCGCCCCAGCCATGCCTGCCGCCCGGTGAACTCGATGTTCTGTTTGCGGCAGCGGTCGGCCATGGCCTGATGGGTGATGCTGTCGGCCAATGGCAATGGTTGATCGAGCCAGCGCCGGTCGAAGGCGAAGGCGTTGTCCTTGGCGGCGAAGTGCAGCGGGCTGTCGAAGTGTTCGGCGTAGCTGTCGCGATAATCCGGCGCGGTATGTTCAAAGCGTGTCGCCAGCAACGGCAGCGGATGCCCGAGCAGGTCGTCACAGATGACTTTCAACGACACCAGGCAGAATTCCGCGTTGAACACCGCCATTGACGGACTCTCGCGGTAATCGGCGGCGACGAACCAGACCTGCTCGCCATCGTCTTCCAGGCGCAGTTCGAAAAGTGTTCCCAGCAGCGCCGGATAGCGAATCGCCAAGCGCAAAGCGTCACCTAAGGTGGCACTGGTGAGCAGGGCGTAACCGAGGATGCCGTAGCAGGAAACGTGCATCCGCCGGCCCAGCTCCAGGCCAATGTCATGCTTGAGCGCGACCGCGTTGGCGCAGACCTGCATTTCCTGATTGGTGGTGATGCGCGTATCGGCACGGGCCAGATCCGCGGCACTGATGCCGCTGCCGGCCAGCAGCGCGTCGCTCGACAAGCCTTCGGCCTTGAAGGTGTTGAGCACCAGTGAGACGGCGTTGAGCGTCGTCAGATGGGAGTGGAGCATGGGCGGCATCCGCTGGCTTTTGGCAAAAGTGCCAGCAAGTAGCGTGCCGCGCATGACGTCCCATACGCTGGCGAGACGTCATGCACGGTCATCGTCGGGTGCCTCAGCCTGCGCTGAAAAACAGCTGCCGGGCCTGCTCCACGCCGATCATGCTGCGGTAATAGGCCAGTCGTTGGGCGCGGCTCAGCCCGCGAGTGCTGTCGGCCTCGGATCCCAGCTGCTGCTCTTGCGGGGTTTTCAGCCGGGCAGAAAGAAAGGCTTTGTCCGGCACCCACGAGGTCGAATACAGAAAGTGCGCGTACCACAGCACTTTGCGGGTGGTCTGATCAGTGATGGTGTATTCGTCCAGGTAGAGCGCCTTGCCGCCCCTGAGGCGGCGCCGCCTGACGGTTTGCGCAATACGGATGCTGTCATTGGCCTGAAGCCAGGCGACAGCCGATGGCGTGGGTGATTGTGCCCTGGTCATCAGCGACATCGCGGTTTTGGCTTGCTGATACAGGCTGTCGACGGCATCGCTCAGCGCCTTGTTCAGCACCGCAGCCGAGCGCTGGCTGCTGTCGGTGGCGTTACTGTCGGTCAGGTCCTGTTCAACGGCCGCGCTGACGTGTTCCAGTTGCAGGGCGTGCTGGTGAAACAGGTACTCGATCCCGACCGCTGAGCGCCCGTCCCGGGTCATGAGTTCGTTCATGCGCAGGGTGAACGCCGGCAGGCCGTCGAGCAGGTTCTGCCCCTTGTTCAAACTGATTTCGAGCGCTGGCGTCGGCGTCGGCAAGGCAGCGCTGACACGTTCGACCCACACCCCGGGGGTTTTTTGATGAAAGGTCGAGATGACCTTGTCCGTGAGCGGTGACTTGATATCGACCAGGTCGGTTTCCAGGCCCTGTGCCGTCAGGCGCGGCTCGCCGATCAGCACGCCGTTGTAGCGGGTGCGGATGAACTTCTTTTTCGGCCTTGGCGGTTGCACGGGAGGCGCCGGGCGGCTGCGCAGGGTGTCGCGCTCTTCGAGCAACAGCACCAGGTTATGGCGGGCGCTGCGGTTGAATTGCTCAAGCTGTTGGCGCAGATTTGCCAGCGGCGCCTCTTGCACACTTTCAGCGTACGCGGACTTGAAGTCCGCCAGGCGCTCGTCGAGTACGTTGAATTGTTCGATCAGATCGTTGAGGCAGTCGATGCGTTCATCGAGCCGGGAAACGCTGCGCTCTTCCAGAGTGTCACGCAGTGCCTGAACGGCGATGTCGGCGGTATCGACAATCTGGTCGAGACTGAGCCAGGCATCCGCGGCGGTCGCTACCGAGTGTTCGGGCAGGCAGACATTGCGCGCGAGTGTCACTTGCAGTGCCTTGAGATCGTCGATCGAGTACGCCGGGAGTGCCTTGCGGGTCAGTTGAATCAGGCGCAAGCCGTCTCTCTCGAACTCTTTGAGTTGCTCCAGTTGTGCCTGGATCTGCTCCAGACGCGTGATCATGTCCAGGTTGAGTTCAAGCATCTGCTGCGTCTCGGCAATATGCCGGTTCTGGGGCTGTTCAGCCTGGCCTTCGAGATGATTGAGCACGCTGCGCAATGTCGGCGTGAACAGGGTCAGCGCTTCGCGAATCCCCGCATGGATCAGTTCGAGCTGCGCCTTGAGGTAGCCCAGGGATCTCTGTTGGTAGTCAGCCGTTGGCGAGAATACATGCAACGCCTTGAGATCGCTCAACGCCTGGGCATAAGCGACGCGTTGCCTGTCCAGAGACTGGAGAAAGAGCTGGCGATGGGCCGCAGCGGTCTGAGCGGTGGCGGCGTTCATTGCCTGGCGGACCTGTTCCAGCTCGCCTTGCGCTGCCGCTTTACGGCTTTCAAAGGCGGTCAGGCGGGTGCGCAGGTTTTCCGCTTCGATGCGGCGTTGTGCGTCAGCCAGCTGGGTCAGGCCGGTCGAGCCGCCACCGCGCAGACGCAGGCGGGTATCGACGAACCATTCGCCGCGCAGATTGCCGATCAGGGCTGGGCCGGTATGGGTTGGATCCTGCGGATCGATGATCATGACGGTGCCGTTTTCGTCCACCGCGACCTCGAACCAGTCACGGCCCACCGGGGCGTACCATTTGCTGTTGTAGCTGTAGAGATTGCGATAGGGCCCTGGCGTGGTGTTGGCGCTGGCCAGATGTTGCGGGCGAAGGATTTTGAAGCGCGCCAGCACGGTGCCCAGACTTGCCGGCGTGCGATTCGCCGCGCCGCTGATATTCAGGGTCTGCTGCAGGTCCGCGGTTTCATGGGGAGCGCTTTTTTGCAGTTGCTGCACGGTGATTTCCGTGGTCATGGGTTCAGGGCTTTTCGGTGTTTCGCTTGCCGCTGCCTCATGGGCCAGTCGTGGTCGGGAGCGACCTGCGATGTGCAACGTGATTGCCATCCCCAGATTGAGCAGCACCTCGGTGAACGCTGACCATTGCGCGGAAGAGTCATCCTGCTCGCGGGCTTCCTTCAGGGCTTGCAGTTGCTCCATCACCTGCCAGATCCACGTCGCGACCCCCACCGTGCGTCCGAGGAACGGCAGGACGGCATTGAACAGGGTCCATCCGGCCCGTTTGAAACTGGCCCAGCGACTTTCCGCATTTGACACCGACTGGCGGTCGGCCAGCTCGACCAGCGCCGACGCATTGGCTTTGAACAGCGCGCCTGGCAGGTCGCCCTCCACGGTCTTTCTACCGAGGCTGATCGGCCCGCTCATGACCCTCATTTTTTCCGCATCCACCAGAAATTCGGTGACGGCCCAGGGGGAAGGCAACGTGCCTGGAAACACATAGTTGGCGTAGTCGCTGCGCACGCGGTCCGGGAGCCAGGCGAGCACCGAGTCACGCAGGCTGGCGGATTGCTGGATGGCATACAGCAAGTTGCTGGGGGAAGGGTATTGGGTCAACGGCTGGTCGAGCATCGGTCGATACAGCAGACACGGCCCGGCGCTCGGGTCTTCAGGACCGATCACGAACATGTTGGCGACTTCGTCATGGCTGCCGTCTGTTCTGCGTTGAGGAACGAAAGCCAGAGGCCGCATGACGATGGTCTGGTCCTCAACCATGCGATGGTTGCGGTCGGGGTCCAGCACCGCGACGACATAGCGGTAACCGCGTGCGTCGATACCGGCCTTGCCGCGAATTTTCGATTGCAGAGCCAGCAGCGGCAACTGGATGCGCAAGTGCTGTGTGAACAGTGCCTGTCGCCCGGCGGATGCTGGCGTGGTGTCGACCAACTGGCTCTTGATCAGCGCCGGGTAGGTCGTACCGATATCCGCGCGGGTTACCAGGTCTTCCAGATAGCTTACGGTCAGCCATGTCGGCAATGGCTTGCCACGGGTGGAGTGCAGGGTCTTGTTGCCTATCGGCACTGCAATCAGATTCTGCAAGGCCAGATCGGTGACGCTGAAATTGTAAGTCTCGATTTTTCCCGGAACAGTAAAGGTGCCCCAGATCACCGGACTTTTGACCCGCAACTGGATCGACTCCAGGGCTGTTTCCAGGTCGGCACGCTGCGCATCGGCGTGCTCACGAAGGGTCTCGGCATGCAGGATGTTCATTTCGCTCAGCGCGTATTCGCTGATTGGCAGGATGCCATCCAGATAGGACTTGCCGGTGTTCTGGCTATGCAGCGCAGCCAGATCCTTCAAGTGCCGGGAATAGTTGTTCAGATCCGGCAGTGATGCAGCACTGAGCCAGTCAGGCAGGGCATCCTGGAACCAGCTCAATGGCGGGCCGGGCTTTTTCGCCGTGGCGTCGACTTGCGGGGTGGCCGTGGACAATGGCTTGTCGAGCGGCGCAGGTGTGGCAGGAGAAAAATCCAGCGCGCCGATCACATCGATCTGAATCGAGACCAGTGCACACGCCTGATAATCGAAGATGCTGCCGGAGGGTTCCAGTAATCGCCATTTCAGTTGCTGGTATGGCTGAAGGTTGCTGACATGCTCAGGCAAGGATTTGCCCAGTTCATCAAGAGCGTCGAACTTCTGATAGCCCTTGAGCAGCGAGTGGGCGAGGATCACCGTTTTCCCCTGCTGTGTGCCGATCAGCACCGCCATCGATACTTCGTTCAAATGCTTCACGGTTCCGTCATCGACCAGGTCAATGGCGATCAGGCAGGCGCTGCTCTGGTAGGGATCATCGATTTTCCTGCTGGCCAGATCCGCATTGCGATACAGCGCGCGGGCCATTGCGCAGTCACTCTCGCTCCAGCCTTGCACCTGTTCGACGTTCCAGACCTCGCGCAGGGTGTCCGACAGCGCATGCCAGCGCGGGCCGGTGCTGTCGTCGGCGCTGTTCCAGTACGCCAGTTGTTGCTCCTGAAACGCCGTGAGCATGACCGGTGCCAGCAGGTTGAGCAGGCTGGCGATTTCGTCGATCCGTACCGGCAGGTGGACGGCCGGCTCGCTGATCGGTTGTTGCGTCAGAAAGTGTTCACCTTCGATATACAGCGTCGGTGTGCCCTGCACGACCTGGTTGGCGAGGATTTCGGTCAAGGCCTGGTAGGTCGGATTTCCGGCAACGATCTGTTCGTCGATGATGGACCATTGCGGCTTGCCGATCATGGTAATGCTCGGCTCCAGATCAAGCGTGGGGTACAGCTTGCGCAAATGCTCGCGCAACAGCACGCCGGCCACGTCGCGCAAGTCGGGGCCGACACTCAATTGAGTGATCAGGGCTTCGGTGGGATTGGTGCCGGCGGCCGTCTGCCGGGTGGAGCTTGTGGTTGCTGAACTCATCGTGCGTCCCTGCGTTCTGGTGATGGAGGCGATCCCGAGGTCAAGCTTTCGGGGTCGCTCCATGCTAGGGAGGCACGATGCAGCATGGGTGGTAGATATGTAGGGCGCCGGATTATCGCCGGCGCCGGACACGGCTCAGCGCAACTCACCACACAGGTCGAGTTCGATCAGGCGTCGCACTTCGGTGTTGTCCAGGCCGGCACCGAGTAACCCGTGCAGCTTGCCGAACGCCGCCTCGCGGGTCATGCCGCCACCGGACAGCACACCGACGCCACGCAGACGGCTGCCAGCTTCATACACATCCAGTTCGACCCCGCCTTCATGGCACTGCGTGACCGCGACCACCACCACACCGTTGTCCCGCGCGCGACCGAGGCTGGCGAGGAACTCGGGATTGTCGCTCGGCCCGGTGCCGCTGCCGTAGCACTCCAGCACCAGACCTTTGATACCGCTGGCCAGCAGGCCATCAACCACCTCGGCGCCGATGCCGGGGAACAGTGGCAGCACAGCAACCTTGGCCAGTTGTTTCGGCTGGTTGTAGTTCAGTGCGGCCGGAATCGACGATGCTTTCACTCCGCCGCCCTGACGCTCCAGGCGCTTGAACGGATGCCGACCGAAGCTGCGCACTTTCGCGCAACGGGTCGGCGCCAGCAGCTCGCCATGGAAGTACAGGTGCACGCCCGGCGCCAGACCCTGACCGAGAGCAACCAGCGCGCCAGCGAGGTTTTCCCAGGCATCGCTGTCGGTGACGCCGGCCGGCAGCATCGAGCCGGTGAAACACACACGGGCATGCAGGCCGAGCAACTGGAAGCTCATCGCCGCAGCGCTGTAGGCCAGGGTGTCGGTGCCGTGCAGGATCAGCACGCTGTCGCAGCCTTGCACGTCCACCGCATCGACCACCGCTTCGCGCAGTTGCTGCCAGTAGGTCGGGGTCATGTTGGCGCTGTCGATCAGCGGCGACATTTCCCGAAAACGCCATTGCGGCACGACCAGTTCGGGCTGGCCGTGCAGATAGTCGCGCATGCGGGCTTCGAAACCGGACGCCGGGGCCAGGCCATTGGCGCTGGCCTGCATGCCGATGGTGCCACCGGTGTAGAGCACCATGACGTGTTGGGCGGCGGGGAAGGTCGACGAATTCATGGGGATTCTCCGAAAACGATGAGTTCCTGTGGGAGCGAGCTTGCTCGCGAAAGGGCCGTCAGATGCAACATGAATGTCGACTGATCCACCGCTTTCGCGAGCAAGCTCGCTCCCACAGTTTTACGAACTGTAACCGACGGGCGCAGGGGATGCGCCCGTCATTCACCTGTCAGCGTTGCGCTGCAGGCACGCCTTGCGGCTCGGCTGCGGTCTTGCCCGCGGCTGGCGCGTCGACTGGCCAGGCCTTCAGGTCCAGATCCAGATCGGCAAATTTGCTGGCGTCGAACACTGGCTGCTTGATGCCGGCGCGGCGTTGCTCGTCGTAGTCACGCAGCACACGCATGCCGACCTTGAACAGCATCGCCAGGGCGATCAGGTTGACGAAGGCCAGGCAGGTCATGGTGATGTCGGCGAAGGCGAACACGGTCGACAGGTCCTGCATCGAGCCCCAGACCACCAGCGCCAGGACCAGACCGCGGAAAATCATCAGCACAGCGCGGTTGCGGCTGAGGAACTGCAGGCTGTTCTCGCCCAGGTAGTAGTTGTAGAGGATGCAGGTGAAGACGAACAGCGATAGCGCGACGCTGACGAAGATGCGGCCCCAGTCACCGACTACGGCGGCCAGCGAGTTCTGGGTCAGGACGATGCCGTCACCTTCGAAGCCCGGGGTGTAGAAGCCCGACAACAGGATCAGCAGCGCGGTGCAGGTGCAGATCACGAAGGTGTCGAGGAACACGCTGAAGGCCTGAACCACGCCCTGAGCGCCCGGGTGTTTCACCGAGGCCACGGCGGCGACGTTTGGCGCACTGCCCAGGCCCGCTTCGTTGGCGAACACGCCACGCTTCACGCCCATGACGATGGCGCTGCCGAGCAGGCCGCCGAAGGCCGGGTCGAGACCGAAGGCGCTTTTGAAGATGGTTTCCAGCATGGCGGGTACGTGTTCGATCTGGGTGCCGATCACGTACAGGGTCACGCCGATGTAGGCCAGGGTCTTGACCGGTACCAGCAGGTCGGACACCGCGGCGATGCGCTTGATGCCGCCGATGAAGGTGATGGCCAGCAGCACCGCCAGGACGATCCCGGTGTGGCTTGGGTCGAAGGCGAAGGCGTTTTGCAGCGAGTGGGTCACGGTGTAGGACTGCAGACCGATGAAGGCGAAGCCGTAGGTCACCAGCAGCAGGATCGAGAACACCACCGCCATGCCTTTGAGTTTCAGGCCGTGCTGGATGTAGTAGGCCGGGCCACCACGGTACAGACCGTCACCTTCGGCGCGCTTGTAGACCTGCGCCAGGGTGCATTCGAAGAAGCTGCTGGACATGCCGACCAGTGCGGTCACCCACATCCAGAACACCGCACCCGGCCCGCCGAGGGTCACGGCGATGCCGACACCGGCGATGTTGCCTGCACCGACACGGCCGGCAAGGCTGAGCATCAGGGCCTGGAACGAGCTGAGTTGCCCGCCGCTGCTTTTCAGGCTGTCGCGGAACACCGCGAACATGTGGAAGAAGTGGCGCAATTGAACGAAACGCGAGCGAATCGTGAAGTAGCTACCGAGCCCGACAATGAGCACGATCAGTACTTTCCCTGAGAGGAAGTCGTTGATGACTTCGAGCATGGATTTTTCCTCGCTGTTTTTTGTGTAAGCAAATGCCGGATGTTCAGAAACATCGCGTTACACCGGTTTGCGCGCGGCACAACAGGTGAGGCGAAGGTTTCGTCCCGGTCCATTTCGCGGGTTTGTTATTAGTTCGGGTTTCGCATGGGTTATGGCCTCGTTACCGACGACCGCTCACGCGAAGAGGGGCGGCACTATACCGATCAGTGACGCGCCCGTCTGCACGGTAGTGGTGCAAGCGACGAAACGAAGCTTTGAAACACCCGGCGTTACCGGCGCCGGGCTTGTGCGGGAACTGCGTTTCTGTAGATGCAAACCCTGTGGCGAGGGGATTCATCCCCGATCGGCTGCGAAGCAGTCGCAAATCATTGCACGCGGTGTACTTGTTACATCGCGATTGCAGGTTTTGGGGCCGCTTCGCGACCCATCGGGGATGAATCCCCTCACCACAAGGGCTTATCTCTACATTGTTCAGTCCCCAGACATACGGGTCTCAGGATCAGAAAGTTAAAAAAAAGGGCTTGGGGACTGATCCCCAAGCCCTCAAAAGGTGAGAGGTGTCTAGTCCCTCGACCTGGTGAGCGGTGCTGCAAGTAACGCGTCGGCTCAGGCTTTGAGCGGAACCAGACGCGGAGCGATCATGTTTTCCGGGCGCAGGATGTCGGCGAGCATGGCTTCGTCGAGCAGACCTTCTTCGCGCACCAGTTCCAGCACGCCGCGGCCGCTTTCAAGGGCGATACGGGCAATGCGGGTGGCGTTTTTGTAGCCGATGTACGGGTTCAGCGCGGTGACCAGACCGATCGAGTGCTCGACCAGTTCGCGGCAGCGGGCTTCGTTGGCGGTGATGCCGACGATGCAGTGCTCGCGCAGCATGTCCATGGCGCGTTGCAGCAGGCGGATCGAGTCGAGGATCTTGAACGCGATCAGCGGCTCCATCACGTTCAGCTGCAGTTGGCCGCCTTCGGCTGCCATGGTCAGCGCCAGGTCGTTACCGATGACCTGGAAAGCCACCTGGTTGACGGCTTCCGGGATTACCGGGTTGACCTTGCCGGGCATGATCGAGCTGCCTGGCTGACGCGCCGGCAGGTTGATCTCGTTGATACCGGTGCGTGGGCCGCTGGACAGCAGGCGCAGGTCGTTGCAGATCTTCGACAGCTTGACCGCGGTGCGCTTGAGCATGCCGGAGAACAGCACGAAGGCGCCCATGTCGGAGGTGGCTTCGATCAGGTCGGCGGCGGGTACCAGCGGTTGACCGCTGATCAGCGCCAGACGCTGGACGGCCAGCGCCTGATAGCGCGGGTCGGCGTTGATGCCGGTGCCGATCGCGGTGCCGCCCAGGTTCACTTCGGTCAGCAGTTCCGGGGCCAGCGTCTTCAGACGGGCAAGGTCTTCGCCCATGGTGGTGGCGAATGCACGGAACTCTTGACCCAGGGTCATCGGCACGGCGTCCTGCAGCTGGGTACGACCCATCTTCAGCACGTGGTTGAATTCTTCACCCTTGGCGGCGAATGCCTGAATCAGGCTGTCGAGGCTGGCCAGCAGCGCGTCGTGACCCAGCAGCAGACCCAGACGGATCGCGGTCGGGTAAGCGTCGTTGGTCGACTGCGCCATGTTGACGTCGTCGTTCGGGTGCAGGTACTGGTACTCACCTTTCTGGTGACCCATTGCTTCGAGCGCAATGTTGGCGATCACTTCGTTGGCGTTCATGTTGGTGGAAGTACCGGCGCCACCTTGAATCATGTCGACCACGAACTCTTCGTGGAAATCACCGCGGATCAATCGGGCACAGGCTTCGCTGATGGCAGCGTGCTTGGCTTCGCTCAGATGACCCAACTCACGGTTGGCGTCAGCGGCGGCCTGTTTGACCATCGCCAGACCGACAACCAGTTTCGGGTAATGCGAAATCGGAACGCCGGAGAGACGGAAGTTGTTCACCGCTCGCAGGGTCTGGATGCCGTAATACGCTTGAGCCGGTACTTCGAGGGCGCCAAGCAGGTCGTTTTCTGTGCGGAATGATGCAGCGGAGGACATGATAGAAATCATCTCGATATGGACCCGGTCTGTGCCGGAACGCTGCGAATGCTAGGCTTCTGGGATTTTTTGGGCCAATGCTGTTAAACACTGCCCTATGCACATTCGGCATAATGCCCGTGTGACGCCGCGTGCGCGGCAGACGTGTGACCTGTTTTGGTGCGTGTCCGGGAGGACGTGATGAATCTGGAAAGCAAATGGCTCGAGGACTTCAGTGCCCTGGCCGCCACCCGCAGCTTCTCGCAGGCGGCCGAACGGCGCTTCGTGACCCAGCCGGCGTTCAGTCGGCGGATCCGCAGCCTGGAAGCAGCGCTTGGGCTGACGCTGGTCAACCGCTCGCGCACGCCGATCGAACTGACGGCAGCCGGGCAGCTGTTTCTGGTGACCGCGCGCACCGTGGTCGAACAGCTCGGCGAAGTGCTGCGGCATCTGCATCACCTGGAAGGCGGGCAGGGCGAGGTGATGCAGGTCGCCGCCGCACACTCGCTGGCGCTGGGCTTCTTCCCGCGCTGGATCGCGCAACTGCGCAATGAAGGGCTGAACATCGCCACGCGGCTGGTGGCGACCAACGTCGGCGACGCGGTGCACGCGCTGCGCGAAGGTGGCTGCGACCTGATGCTGGCGTTCTACGACCCGGACGCAGCGATGCAGATGGACCCGGAAATCTTCCCGTCGCTGCACCTGGGCCAGACCGAAATGCTCCCGGTGTGCGCGGCGGATGCCGACGGTAAACCGCTGTTCGATCTGGAAGGCGAGGCCAGCGTGCCGCTGCTGGCGTACAGCGCCGGGGCGTTTCTCGGGCGCTCGGTGAATGGTTTGCTGCGTCAGCGTCAGCTGCGCTTCACCACCATCTATGAAACCGCCATGGCCGACAGCCTCAAGAGCATGGCCCTGGAGGGCCTCGGTATCGCCTGGGTGCCACAGCTGAGCGTGCGCGCCGAACTGGCCCGTGGCGAACTCGTCGTCTGCGGCGGCCCGCAATGGCACGTGCCGCTGGAGATTCGCCTGTACCGCTGCGCACTGGTGCGCAAGGCCAACGTGCGGTTGCTCTGGCGCAAGCTTGAAGGCGGCGCTGCACAGGCTTCCTGAACCCACCCAACAACCCTGTGGGAGCTGGCTCGCCAGCGATAGCGGTGGGTCAGTCACCGCCTGTGGTTACTGATCCGACGCCATCGCTGGCAAGCCAGCTCCCACAGGTATCGAGTGATGCTGGAGCGCTGACCTTCAAGTCAATAAAACCGGGCCTTTCGCTGATTTGACAGATGGTCGTTTCGGGGGCTGTTTATTGCTTTCTTTGCGGTATACTGCGCGGCCTTCGGCCGGTACGTCCGGCCATTTTTCGTACAATCAAGCCACGCAATCCTGCGTGGCTTGTTGTTTTTGACGCGCCTGCGGGCGCCCAGAGAGAAGAGGCGCGACGATGAGTGCACTGGTTGGCGTGATCATGGGCTCCAAGTCCGATTGGTCCACCCTTAGCCACACCGCCGATATGCTGGAAAAGCTCGGCATCCCGTACGAGGTCAAGGTGGTTTCTGCCCACCGCACCCCGGATCTGCTGTTCCAGTACGCCGAAGAGGCTGAGGGCCGCGGCATCGAGGTGATCATCGCCGGTGCCGGTGGCGCCGCTCACCTGCCTGGCATGTGTGCGGCCAAGACCCACCTGCCGGTGCTGGGCGTTCCGGTGCAGTCGTCGATGCTCTCGGGCGTCGATTCGCTGCTGTCGATCGTGCAGATGCCGGCGGGCATCCCGGTTGCCACCCTGGCCATCGGCAAAGCGGGCGCGATCAACGCCGCGCTGCTCTCGGCGAGCATCCTTGGCGCCAAGCATCCACAGTTCCACGCGGTACTGAAAACCTTCCGTGCCGAGCAGACAGACAGCGTCCTGGACAATCCAGACCCACGTATTGCCTGAGGTTGTTGAGATGAAGATCGGTGTAATCGGTGGCGGCCAGTTGGGTCGCATGTTGGCGCTGGCGGGTACTCCGCTGGGCATGAACTTCGCTTTCCTCGACCCTGCGCCGGACGCTTGCGCGGCGGCACTGGGCGAACACCTGCGGGCCGATTACGGCGATCAGGATCACCTGCGCCAACTGGCTGACGAAGTCGACCTGGTGACCTTCGAGTTCGAAAGCGTCCCGGCGGAAACCGTGGCGTTCCTCTCGCAATTCGTCCCGGTCTATCCGAGCGCCGAAGCCCTGCGCATCGCTCGCGACCGCTGGTTCGAGAAGAGCATGTTCAAGGACCTGGGCATCCCGACCCCGGCCTTCGCCGACATTCAATCGCAAGCCGATCTGGACGCCGCCGTGGCTGCCATCGGTCTGCCGGCCGTGCTGAAAACCCGCACCCTGGGTTACGACGGCAAGGGCCAGAAAGTCCTGCGCAAGCCGGAAGACGTGGTCGGTACATTCGCCGAGCTGGGCAGCGTGGCCTGCCTGCTGGAAGGCTTCGTGCCGTTCACCGGCGAAGTTTCGCTGATTGCCGTGCGTGCCCGTGATGGTGAAACCAAGTTCTATCCGTTGGTGCACAACACCCACGACAGCGGCATTCTCAAGTTGTCGGTCGCCAGCACCGATCACCCGCTGCAGGCGTTGGCCGAAGACTATTCCAGCCGCGTGCTCAAGCAGCTCGACTATGTGGGCGTGATGGCGTTCGAGTTCTTTGAAGTCGACGGCGGCCTCAAGGCCAACGAAATCGCTCCGCGTGTGCACAACTCCGGGCACTGGACCACCGAAGGCGCCGAGTGCAGCCAGTTTGAAAACCACTTGCGCGCCGTTGCCGGTCTGCCGTTGGGTTCGACCGCCAAAGTGGGCGAGAGCGCCATGCTCAACTTCATTGGTGTGGTGCCGCCGGTAGAGAAAGTCATCGCCATCGAGGATTGCCATCTGCATCACTACGGCAAAGCCTTCAAGGCCGGGCGCAAGGTCGGTCACGCCAACCTGCGCTGCACCGACATGGCCACGCTGCAGGCACAGATCGTCAAGGTCGAAGCGCTGATCGCCGAGTAAACAGTTTCATGTGGTAGCGGCGGAACCTTCGGGAGCCGCCGTTCTCTCATGGCAGGATGCCAAAGTCTGACTAGGCTTTGGCATATCTATCATTCAGAGTCAGAGGGAAATGCCATGGGAATTATCGGAACCATCTTTATCGGCTTGATCGTCGGCCTGCTGGCACGCTTCCTCAAACCGGGCGATGACAGCATGGGCTGGATCATGACCATCCTGCTCGGTATCGGCGGTTCGCTGGCGGCCACTTACGGCGGCCAGGCCCTGGGTATCTATCAGGCCGGTCAGGGCGCAGGCTTCATCGGTGCGCTGGTCGGCGCGATCGTGCTGCTGGTGATCTACGGCCTGATCAAAAAGAACTGATCCAAGCGACCAAGTCCTCTCTGCCAACGCGGCAGGGAGGGCTAGAATGCTCGGCGATTCAACGTCCTTCCTTTATCCGAGCATCTTTTACCGAGCACCTCCATGCGCCGTCTTCTGTTGACTCTTCTTTTGCTGGGCAGCGGCCTGGCCCACGCCGGCGAACTGCCGGAAACCGACTGGCTGGAACTGATGCCCAAGTCGGACCAGAAAGCCCTCGAGGCCATGCCCGAAATCGACCACAACTCCCCGGAAGCCACCGGCACTTTCACCGAGAAGGGCGGGATGAAACAGGCCAAGGGCCTGCCGGCAGTGATGTATTCGACCAAGACCGTGGCGTCGATGAACGACAAACACATCCGCATCGGTGGCTACCCGGTGCCGCTGGAATCCGACGCCAAAGGGCGCAGCACGCTGTTCTTCCTGGTGCCATACCCGGGCGCGTGCATCCACGTGCCGCCACCACCGCCGAATCAACTGGTGCTGGTGCGTTATCCGAAGGGCTTGAAGCTGGATGACATCTACACGCCGTTGTGGGTGACCGGCACGCTGAAGATCGAGAAGGTCAGCAATGATCTGGCCGACGCAGCGTATGCGCTGGACGCGGACAAGGTGCGGGTGGTGCAGGAGTCCGACCTCTGACATCTGAACAATTGTAGTGAGGGGATTTATCCCCGATGGGTTGCGAAGCGCCCCCCGCTTTTGCATCAAGGGCAGGGGCCTGCTCCGCAGGCCATCGGGGATAAATCCCCTCACCACAAAGGCTTTCACCCACATTGATATTGCGGTGGTGGTTACAGCGGTTTGCTGCCGACGCTGACACCCATCGTATGGCTCGCCCCCGAGGCCAGCGTGACCACATCACCCATCACATTCGCCGTCTCGATGCACAGCATGCGCTGCCAACCGTCATTGTCCATGTCGCTGAACGCGGCGGCGCGGTCGATCCACGGGTTCCAGATCACCGCGGTGCGTGAGCCGCTGGCGCTCAACACGATGCGTCGTTCCCAGGCCGGATCGACGATGCTCAGTTGCGGCGGAGCGTCGAGGTAGATGCGGTCGGTTTCCCCGGCAAAGCGCAGTCCGCCTTGCTGGCGGCGGGTGTTCCAGTTGTCCAGGGTCTCGATGTAATCCAGCCCTTCAACACCTTCGACGTGCACGTTGCGCACATCGCTGACGGCGTAATAGGTATGCAGCGCCTGACTGAGGCTGACGGTTTCGGCACCACGGTTATGGCTGGTCAGGCTGATGTTCAGCTGATCATTCAGGTGCAGGGTCAAGGTCAGGTCGACCTGATGCGGCCAGCCCGGGAATCCGCCTTCGGGATACGGCAGCCTGAATTCCACCTTGACCCCATGGTCTTCGGCTTCGATCCCGCCCAGCTCCCAATCCATCGCCCGGACAAAGCCGTGGGCCTGTGCCGGTTCATCGCTGACGCGCATCGCTTTGACGCTTTGCGGGTTGCGCTCGAAGATGCCAAACCAGGGCCAGCACACCGGCACGCCGGCGCGGATGCTCTTGCCGGTCTTGAACACGGCCTTGTCGTTGAGCCAGATGATCGGCGGCTGGCCGTCGACCTGATAACTGAGGATGTGCGCGCCTTGCTGGGCCACCAGCACTTCGGCCTGACCGTGGCGAATGCGCCAGCAGTTCAGTTCATCCAGTTTCACCGCTTCAACGTTGGGCGTGTTCATGGGGCAACTCTCGATCAGACACTTGGGACGACTATCGACCGCAAAACCGCGGCGATGTTTAACGCGCGCGTGGCGGCACCGAGCGAGTGCGACCGCTGCCGTCGATGGCGACGAAGACGAACACCGCCTCGGTCACTTTACGCCACTCGCTGGACAGCGGATCGTCGCTCCACACTTCGACCATCATCTGGATCGAGCTGCGACCGATTTCCAGGGTCTGGGTATAAAAGGACAATTGCGCGCCGACCGCGACCGGCACCAGAAAGGCCATGCGGTCGATGGCGACCGTGGCTACGCGACCACCGGCCACGCGGCTGGCCATCGCGGTGCCTGCCAGATCCATCTGCGCCACCAGCCAGCCGCCGAAAATATCGCCAAAGCCGTTGGTTTCGCGCGGGAGTGCGGTGATTTGCAAGGCCAGGTCGCCTTGCGGGATCGGATCTTCTTGTTCGAGCTCTATCATGCCGGGGGTGCCTCTGACCCGTGACTCTTCGTTGGTATTGCTGGTGGTAGCCGTCTTCAGGAAAAACGATTCAGCACCGAACATACTGCGTTCGTCACGTTTTCCATAGGCGTCTAAAGGGGAAACTCTGCGAAACCGGCTGACCCGTTCAAAGGCCGGGCCAACGACGTTTTCGCACAGCAACCCCCTACAAACCGGAGCAAGGTTGCGAGTATATCGGTCGGTAGACTCCGCGACGACCATCGGGTTCTGATTTTGACCGGCAAATACGCGCCTCTATGTGCTTTTTCGAACAATTTGCTATGGTGCCGAACCTGCCCAAGCCACAGCCAGCGTTGTTGTGGCGGTAGATCCGCCTATAAGAGAAGCCCTTGCCATGACCACAGCGCCTTCGAGCCTCGCGCAGCCCGAGCAACCTGCACGCCCCCTGACCCGCAATGACTACAAGACTTTGTCGCTATCGGCCCTGGGCGGTGCGCTGGAGTTTTACGACTTCATCATCTTCGTGTTCTTCGCCACCGTGGTCGGCAAGCTGTTCTTCCCGGCCGACATGCCCGAGTGGCTGCGCCTGATGCAGACCTTCGGCATCTTCGCCGCCGGTTACCTCGCGCGGCCGCTGGGCGGCATCGTCATGGCGCACTTCGGCGACCTGCTGGGGCGCAAGAAGATGTTCACCCTGAGCATTTTCATGATGGCCGTGCCGACCCTGATCATGGGCCTGTTGCCGACCTACGCGCAGATTGGCATGTGGGCGCCGATCCTGCTGTTGCTGATGCGGGTGATCCAGGGCGCGGCGATTGGTGGTGAGGTGCCGGGGGCGTGGGTCTTCGTTTCCGAACACGTGCCGCAAAAGCACATCGGCTATGCCTGCGGCACCCTGACCAGCGGCCTGACGGCGGGCATCCTCCTCGGCTCGCTGGTCGCCACCGCGATCAACAGCATTTATACGCCGGTGGAAGTCGCGGATTACGCCTGGCGGATCCCGTTCCTGCTCGGTGGCGTCTTCGGCCTGTTCTCGGTCTATCTGCGCCGCTGGCTGCACGAAACTCCGGTGTTCGCCGAACTGCAACTGCGCAAGGCGCTGGCCGAAGAAGTGCCGCTGCGCGCAGTACTGCGTGACCATCGCGGGGCGATTGCGGTCTCGATGCTGCTGACCTGGCTGCTGTCCGCCGGGATTGTCGTGGTGATCCTGATGACCCCGACCGTGCTGCAGACGGTCTATCACTTCACGCCGACCGAGTCGCTGCAATCGAACAGCCTGGCGATCGTGTTTCTGAGCATCGGCTGCATTATCTCCGGTGCGCTGGCCGATCGCTTGGGCGCGGGCCGGGTGTTTGTCTTCGGTTCGCTGGGCTTGTTGATCAGCTCCTGGACCTTTTATCACAGCCTCGCCGACCACCCGAACTGGCTGTTCCCGCTGTATGCCCTGACCGGTCTGCTGGTCGGCACCATCGGTGCGGTGCCGTACGTGATGGTCAAGGCGTTCCCGCCAGTGGTGCGCTTCAGCGGATTGTCGTTCTCGTACAACGTGGCGTACGCGATCTTCGGTGGCCTGACGCCGATGGTGGTCAGCCTGCTGCTTAAAGAGAGTGCGATGGGCCCGGCCTACTATGTGGCGGTGCTGTGCACGATGGGGATTCTGGTCGGGGCGTGGCTGTGGAAGAAGGGGCGCTAATTCAGGTTCCGCATCCGCTGTTCTGACGCCATCGCGAGCAGGCTCACTCCTACCGTTGGAATGTATTTTCAATTGTAGGAGTGAGCCTGCTCGCGATTGGGGCGACTCGAATCATTCAGTAAAATCTCGATGCTGGCCTTTCATCCAATTGTCATATTTCAGCCATAGAGTGTTCACACGGCCTGCTGATACTTGGCCCCGAATTAACACACCCTATCTGCTAGGAGTAAGGCATGAAACTGAAGCGTTTGATGGCGGCAATGACTTTTGTCGCTGCTGGCGTTGCGACTGCCCACGCGGTAGCCGCTGGCGTTGACCCGGCAATTCCGGCTTACACCAAGGTCACCGGTGTATCGGGCAACTTGTCCAGCGTTGGTTCCGACACTCTGGCCAACCTCATGACCCTGTGGGCTGAGAACTACAAGAAAGAATACCCGAACGTAAACATCCAGATTCAGGCCGCTGGCTCCGCCACCGCGCCACCTGCGCTGACTGAAGGCACCTCCAACCTGGGCCCGATGAGCCGCAAGATGAAGGACACCGAACTGGCGGCCTTCGAACAGAAATACGGCTACAAGCCAACCGCTATCCCGGTGGCCGTGGACGCCCTGGCGGTGTTCGTGCACAAGGACAACCCGATCCAGCACCTGACCATGGAACAGGTTGACGCGATCTTCTCGTCCACTCGTCTGTGCGGCGCCAAAGCCGACGTGAAAACCTGGGGCGACCTGGGTGTGACCGGCGACCTGGGCAACAAGCCAGTGCAACTGTTCGGTCGTAACTCGGTATCCGGCACTTACGGCTACTTCAAGGAAGAAGCCCTGTGCAAAGGCGACTACAAGCCTAATGTCAACGAGCAACCAGGTTCGGCGTCGGTCGTGCAGTCGATCAGCTCCTCGCTGAACGGCATCGGTTACTCGGGCATCGGCTACAAGACTGCCAGCGTGAAGACCGTTGCTCTGTCGAAGAAAGGCAGCACTGACTTCATCGAAGACACCGAAGAAAACGCCCTGAACGGCAAGTACCCGCTGTCGCGCTTCCTCTACGTTTACGTGAACAAGGCCCCGAACAAGCCTCTGGCCCCGCTGGAAGCCGAGTTCGTGAAACTGGTTCTGTCCAAACAGGGTCAGGAAGTGGTGGTGAAAGACGGCTACATCCCACTGCCGGCCAAGGTTGCTGCAAAAGCACTGGCTGACCTGGGTCTGCAGGAAGGCGGCGCTGAAGTCGCAAAAAAGTAACAAACTGAGTCCGGGGTGAACCCCACCGGAGTCAGGTAAAAGGCCGGATCTGCCAGCAGACCGGCCTTTTACACACCTCAAATTTTCAATCCTCTGCCAGTCCCGCTGGCGGTGGATTTGGTGCGTCACTGCATTGTCATCTTTCTGTCATACAGGATCGCTAGGGTGAGCGCATGAATGATCTGGCCAATTCCCCAATGACTACGACTTCCCCTCCCAAGCGCATTGATTTCAATACGCCTGAGCTGCAACGCAAGCGCCGCATTCGCGCGCTCAAGGATCGCTTCACCCGTTGGTACGTCCTCGTTGGCGGGCTGGCGGTGCTGGCAGCCATCACCCTGATCTTCTTCTTTCTCGCCTACGTCGTTGCACCGTTGTTCCACGGTGCCAGCCTGACCGCGAAAGATGCCATTACCCCAGCCTGGATGCAGGACGCCGGCAAGCCGCTGATGATTTCGCTCGAAGAGCAGAATCAGGTGGCGATGCGCGTTTCCGACAAGGGCCAGGCGCTGTTCTTCGATATCGACAGTGGCGCTGAACTGAAGCGCGTCGATCTGCCGGTGCCTGCTGGCGCAACGGTCACTTCCATCGGTGAAGACCAGCCAGGTCATCCGCTGGTCGCCGTGGGTCTGTCCAACGGCCAGGCGCTGGTGTTCCGTCACACCTATAAAGTCAGCTACCCCGATGGCAAGAAAACCATCACCCCGGCCATTGAATACCCGTATGGCGAAGCGCCGATCGCGGTGAACGAGAGCGGTGGGGCACTGGAGCACGTGAGCCTCAACGCTACCGATTCGACGCTGATGCTGGTGGGCTCAACCGGTTCGCAACTCAATGTGCTGGCGCTGACCAGCGAAGAAAACATGATGACCGGCGAAGTCACCAACGAGCAGAAGCGTATCGAGCTGCCGCAGATGACCGAGCCGGTGAAAAACATCTTCGTCGACCCGCGCCAGCAATGGCTGTACGTGGTCAACGGGCGTGCCCAGGCCGACGTGTTCAGCCTGCGCGACAAGAGCCTCAACGGTCGCTACAAACTGCTGGAAAACGCTGACGCCGAAGTCACCGCGAGCACGCAACTGGTGGGCGGCATCTCGCTGATCATCGGTGACTCCAAGGGTGGCCTGGCCCAGTGGTTCATGGCTCGCGATACCGATGGCGAGCTGCGCCTGAAGCAGATCCGTACCTTCCAGATGGGCTCCGCGCCAATCGTTGAAATCACTGCCGAAGAGCGTCGCAAGGGCTTCGTGGCCCTCGATGCCAGCGGCAAGCTCGGCGTGTTCCACAGCACCGCGCACCGCACCCTGCTGGTCGAGCCGGTCGCCGAAGGCCAGGGCCTGTTCGGTCTGTCGCCGCGCGCCAACCGGGTGATCGTCGAGGCCGGCGGCAAGTTGCAACCGCTGCTGCTCGACAACCCGCACCCGGAAGTGTCGTGGAGCGCGTTGTGGAGCAAGGTCTGGTACGAGAACTACGACGAGCCTAAATACGTCTGGCAATCGACCGCTGCCAACACCGATTTCGAACCGAAACTGAGCTTGTCGCCACTGACCTTCGGCACCCTGAAAGCCGCGTTCTACGCCATGCTGCTGGCGGCACCGCTGGCGGTTGCCGCCGCGATCTACACCGCGTACTTCATGGCCCCGGGCATGCGCCGCAAGGTCAAGCCGGTGATCGAACTGATGGAAGCGATGCCGACGGTGATCCTCGGGTTCTTCGCCGGTCTGTTCCTCGCGCCGTATGTAGAAGGGCATCTGCCGGGCATCTTCAGCCTGCTGATGCTGTTGCCGATCGGCATTCTGGTCGCCGGCTTCACCTTCAGTCGTCTGCCTGAGTCGATCCGCCTGAAAGTCCCGGACGGCTGGGAAAGTGCGCTGCTGATTCCGGTGATCCTGTTTGTCGGTTGGCTGTCGCTGTACATGAGTCCGTACATGGAGAACTGGTTCTTCGGCGGTGACATGCGCATGTGGATCTCCCACGACCTGGGCATCACCTACGACCAGCGCAACGCTCTGGTAGTCGGTCTGGCGATGGGTTTTGCGGTGATCCCGAACATCTACTCGATTGCCGAAGATGCCGTGTTCAGTGTGCCGCGTGGCCTGACCCTCGGTTCCCTGGCGCTCGGTGCCACGCCGTGGCAGACCATGACCCGCGTGGTGATCCTCACCGCCAGCCCGGGCATCTTCTCCGCACTGATGATCGGCATGGGCCGTGCGGTCGGCGAAACCATGATCGTGCTGATGGCCACGGGTAACACCCCGGTCATGGAAATGAACCTGTTCGAAGGCCTGCGCACCCTGGCCGCCAACGTCGCGGTGGAAATGCCCGAGTCGGAAGTCGGCGGCAGCCACTACCGCGTGCTGTTCCTCTCGGCGCTGGTGCTGCTGTTGTTCACCTTCGTCATGAACACCCTGGCAGAACTGATTCGTCAGCGTCTGCGCAAGAAATACTCGTCGCTTTAAGAAAGGTAGAAGTCTGTGAAACAGAACTCCCTGAATGGATGGTTCAAGAGCGGCGCCCCGGGCGTCTGGATCAGCGGTGGCGCGGTGTCCATCGCGGTCATCATGACCATTGGCCTGCTGGCGGTGATTGCCGTGCGCGGTCTGGGTCACTTCTGGCCGGCGGACCTGATCCACGCCAGCTACGACGTACCGGGCCAGGCCAATCATCTGGTCATCGGCGAAGTGGTACAGAAAGAAGAGGTGCCGCGTGCACGGCTGAAAAGCGCCGGCCTGCCGGTGCCTGATCAGGGCCCGGAATTCATGACCCGCGAGCTGATCAAGGTCGGCAACCGTGACCTGAACGGCAACGACTTCACCTGGGTGGTCGGCGAGTGGCTGACCAAGCAGACCACGCCGCCGGAACTGATGGCGATCGAGCGTCGCGAGTGGGGCAACTTCTACGGCTACCTGGTCAACGTCAAACAGGACGGCAAGGTGATCGCCGAAGGCGAAGCGGCCTGGCCTGAGCTGCAAGCGCGGATCAACCGTGTGAACGGCCTTGCTGCACAACTCAAGTCGCTGGAAAAGACCGACATCGGTGCGATCAACGCAGGGCTCGAGCGCATCCGTCTGCACGGGCGCAAACTGGAACTCGACGGCAAGCTCGACGCCACCGCGCAAGCGGACATGGACGCCGAGCGTGCCGAGCTGAACGCGCGTTATCAGGACATCGAAGCGCGTCTGAGCGATCTGCATGCGCAGTTCAACCGCGACGCGTTGACTGCTCGCGATGCCAACGGCAAAGAGATCGAAATCAGCCTGGGCAAAGTGGTTCACGCCTATCAGCCGAATGCCATGGGCACGATGACGAAAATCGGTTTCTACTTCAGCAAGGTCTGGGAATTCCTGTCCGACGATCCGCGTGAAGCGAACACCGAAGGCGGGATCTTCCCGGCGATTTTCGGCACGGTGATGATGACTTTGATCATGGCGATGATCGTCACCCCGTTCGGCGTGCTGGCGGCGGTCTACCTGCGTGAATACGCCAAGCAGAACGCCCTGACCCGGATCATCCGCATCGCCGTGAACAACCTCGCCGGCGTGCCGGCGATCGTTTACGGCGTGTTCGGTCTGGGCTTCTTCGTCTACGTGCTGGGTGGTTCGGTCGACCGTCTGTTCTTCCCCGAAGCACTGCCGGCGCCGACCTTCGGTACTCCAGGTCTGCTCTGGGCCTCGTTGACCCTGGCGCTGCTGGCGGTGCCGGTGGTGATCGTGGCGACCGAGGAAGGTCTGGCGCGTATCCCGCGCACCGTCCGTGAAGGTTCGCTGGCACTGGGCGCGACCAAGGCCGAAACGCTGTGGAAGATCGTTCTGCCAATGGCCAGCCCGGCGATGATGACCGGGATGATCCTCGCCGTGGCCCGCGCCGCCGGTGAAGTGGCGCCGCTGATGCTGGTGGGTGTGGTGAAGCTGGCGCCGTCGCTGCCGGTGGACGGCAACTACCCGTACCTGCACCTGGACCAGAAGATCATGCACCTGGGCTTCCACATCTATGACGTCGGCTTCCAGAGCCCGAACGTCGAAGCGGCACGACCGCTGGTGTACGCCACGGCGCTGCTGCTGGTGCTGGTGATCGCCACGTTGAACCTGTCGGCGGTGTGGATTCGTAACCACCTGCGCGAAAAATACAAAGCGCTGGATAGCTAAGGACGACGCGAACCCTGTGGGAGCGAGCTTGCTCGCGAAGCTTTTGGCGGTCTTAAGGACCCCTTCGCGAGCAAGCTCGCTCCCACATTGATCCGCGGCCACCGCAATATTGATGGAAGCTGCAACAAGCAGTGTTCCGAACCGAATTTGTTAGCACAGGGAGCCTCCCATGCAGCACGAAACACATACCCACGGCATCAACATGTCGGCCTTGGGTCGCGACAAGCAGAGCCTGAGCCTCGAGCAGGAAACCGTGGCCATCGAAGTCCCGGGCCTGAGCCTGTTCTACGGCGAGAAGCAGGCGCTGTTCGACGTCAGCATGAACATCCCGAAACAGCGCGTGACCGCGTTCATCGGCCCGTCCGGCTGCGGCAAGTCCACGCTGCTGCGTACCTTCAACCGCATGAACGATCTGGTTGACGGCTGCCGTGTCGAAGGCGCGATCAACCTGTACGGCAACAACATCTATCGCAAGGGCGAAGACGTTGCCGAGCTGCGTCGTCGCGTCGGCATGGTGTTCCAGAAGCCCAACCCGTTCCCCAAGACCATCTACGAAAACGTGGTCTACGGGCTGCGCATTCAGGGTATCAACAAGAAGCGCATTCTCGACGAAGCGGTCGAGTGGGCGTTGAAAGGCGCGGCGCTGTGGGATGAAGTGAAAGATCGCCTGCACGATTCGGCACTCGGCCTGTCCGGTGGTCAGCAGCAGCGTCTGGTGATTGCCCGCACCATCGCGGTTGAGCCGGAAGTGCTGCTGCTCGACGAACCGTGCTCGGCCCTCGACCCGATCTCGACCCTGAAAGTCGAAGAGCTGATCTACGAGCTGAAGTCCAAGTTCACCATCGTCATCGTGACCCACAACATGCAGCAGGCCGCGCGGGTTTCCGACTACACGGCGTTCATGTACATGGGCAAACTGGTGGAATTCGGCGACACCGATACCCTGTTCACCAATCCGGCGAAGAAGCAGACCGAAGACTACATCACCGGTCGTTATGGCTGACAGTTGCGGTTATTCACAGAATTGACGCTGCGGCCCACCGCACCTTACCGGACGCTCCAAGGACGCCAACATGATTAGTAAAGAAGGCCTTACCCACCACATCTCCGCGCAGTTCAACGCCGAGCTTGAGGAAGTGCGCAGCCACCTCCTGGCCATGGGCGGGCTGGTCGAGAAGCAGGTCAACGACGCAGTCACCGCGCTGATCGAGGCCGACTCGGGCCTGGCTCAGCAGGTGCGCGAGATCGACGACCAGATCAATCAGATGGAACGCAACATCGACGAAGAATGCCTGCGCATTCTCGCCCGTCGGCAGCCGGCGGCGTCCGACCTGCGGCTGATCATCAGCATCTCCAAGTCGGTGATCGACCTGGAGCGCATCGGCGATGAGGCGACCAAGATCGCCCGCCGTGCCATTCAGCTGTGCGAAGAAGGCGAAGCGCCGCGCGGTTACGTCGAAGTGCGTCACATCGGCGACCAGGTGCGCAACATGGTCCGTGATGCGCTGGACGCGTTTGCCCGCTTCGATGCCGATCTGGCCCTGTCGGTGGCGCAGTACGACAAGGTCATCGACCGCGAATACAAGACCGCGCTGCGCGAGCTGGCGACCTACATGATGGAAGACCCGCGCTCTATCTCGCGGGTTCTGAGCATTATCTGGGTGCTGCGTTCGCTGGAGCGCATCGGCGACCACGCGCGCAACATCTCGGAGCTGGTGATTTACCTGGTGCGCGGCACCGATGTGCGCCACCTGGGCCTCAAACGCATGAAAGAAGAAGTTCAAGGCACAAGCGGCGAAACCGCTAATGTTCCGGGCGATGCTGACGATAAGTAAGATTGCCTGAGAAAAGCGCCCGGCCCTTTGGCCGGGCGTTTTTGTTTATGGTGCTTGAACAGCGAATCGAATTAAAAAGCAGCACCCGCGAACGAAAAGTCCCGGCGTGACTGAAGATTGTTGGCAATGTGCCATCAGCAAAGCGGTATGCTTGCCGGGATTTTTATAGGGGTGTTGGATGAGCAAGATCAGTGTGTTGGTCGTGGACGATGCTTCGTTCATTCGCGACCTGGTGAAAAAATGCCTGCGTAACTATTTCCCGGGGATCCGCACCGAGGATGCCATCAACGGCAAAAAGGCCCAGGCCATGCTGGCCAAAGAAGCGTTCGACCTGGTCCTGTGCGATTGGGAAATGCCGGAAATGTCCGGTCTTGAGCTGCTGACCTGGTGCCGTCAGCAAGACAATCTCAAGTCGATGCCATTCATCATGGTCACCAGCCGTGGCGATAAAGAGAACGTGGTGCAGGCGATCCAGGCCGGGGTTTCCGGCTACGTCAGCAAGCCGTTCACCAACGAACAACTGCTGACCAAGGTCAAGCAGGCGCTGAACAAGGTTGGCAAGCTCGACGCCCTGATGAACAGCGCGCCAACCAAGATGAACTCGGCGTTCGGCAACGATTCCCTGAGCGCATTGACCGGTGGCAAGGCTGCCGTGGTCGGCGCTGCGCCAGCGGCGGCTGCGGTCAATCCGTTCGCCAAGCCTGCTGCAGCTGCTGCGGCGCCTGCTGCTGCGCCGTCCCGTGGCTTGCTCAACAGTCCGCCGGTGCAGGCACCGGCTGCCTCCAAAGCGCCGGTCGGCGGTCGTGGTCAGGGTCAGTTGCGCCTGCCGAGTGGCACCCAGCAATGCGTGATCAAGGCCCTGAGCATCAAGGAGGCGCTGCTGGTGGTGAAGCGCACAGAAACCCTGCCGCAGATCCTCGACAGCGCCGTGCTCGATCTGGAGCAGGGCGACAACGCGGAAATCGCCCGCCTCAACGGCTACCTGCACGCTATCGTTGCCCACGAACAGAAAGCCGACAGCGACTGGCTGCAACTGACCTTCCGCTTCGTCGATCAGGACGCACAGAAGCTCGACTACATCTCCCGCCTGATCGCCCGTGGCACGGCGCAGAAGCACTTCGTTCCGGGCGCGTAAGCGGCGCATCGAAAAAGATCGCAGCCTTCGGCAGCTCCTACAGGATCGCATTCCAATGTAGGAGCTGCCGCAGGCTGCGATCTTTTGCTTTGTGCGCTGCCCAATTTGAAACATCTGTCGACTAGCCTGGTCTGTCTCAGCTGCTAGGCTCATTTCCAGGCCTTACTTCGACAGACTCTTGCCCATGCTCGCGCGCCTGCTGTTTTTCTGTGGTCTTTTCCTGGCCTCCGCCTCGGCTGTGGCCATGACCATCTACAAATCCACCGATGCCAACGGCGTGGTCTCGTACAGCGACCGGCCGAGCAAAGGCTCGCAGGTGTTCGTGTTTCAGGACCGCATGGTCGAGCACCTGGAGCGCCAGGTGTACCTCGATATCAAGAAGCAGAAGGGCAGCGACGTGGTGTTCGTGCGCAACGATCTGTATGCGCCGGTCGAAATTGCGCTGGCGTTTACCGGCCTGAGCAATGTGCGTGGCGCTCCGGCGCAGACGATTCGCCGGGTGCTGCCGGCGCGCAGCAACACGCGGTTGGCGCTGCTGACGGCGATTACCCGCGGTCAGCCGCTGGTGTATTCACCTCAATTCCAGTATTCGCTGGGTGACCCCACAGGAGCCGCGCAGAGCTATCGCTATCCACTGCCGTGGCGGGGCGGGCCGTTCCGTCTCAGTCAGGGTGCCAATGGCCAATACAGCCACTATGGGCCGAAGAACCGGTATGCGATGGACATCGCCATGCCGGTGGGCACACCGATCATTGCCGCACGGGCCGGGGTGGTGGTGAAAACCGAAAATTCACAGAGCGGACGCGGCAATGATGCGTCCGGCAATTTCGTTCGGGTGCTGCATGATGACGGCACGATGGGCGTGTACCTGCACCTCAAGCAAGGATCGGTGAGCGTGCGCGAAGGGCAGCGGGTGGTGGTCGGCAGCCCGCTGGCGCTGTCGGGCAATACCGGCAACAGCAGCGGCCCGCACCTGCACTTTGTGGTGCAGCGCAATACCGGGCAGGGGCTGGTGTCGATTCCGTATCAGTTCAACCAGCCACTGGGGGCGTTGCCCAACTTTGCGTTGGGCAAACAGTAAAACCGTTAGGGGGCCGCTGTGGAGGGGCTTTTGTGGTGAGGGGATTTATCCCCGATGGACGGCGCAGCCGTCCCAAAATCATTGAAGGCATTGAGTCAGGAGTTACGTGATTGCAGATTACAGGGCCGCTCCGCGACCCATCGGGGATAAATCCCCTCACCACAGAAGCGTCCCCCAAAACACCCATCAATCCAGCATCAACACCTTCGCCAGCACAATCTTCGGCCCTTTCATCTTCTTGATGATGATCCGCAGGCCTTCGACTTCCAGCACTTCTTCCTCTTCCGGTACCCGTTTCAGGGTCTCGTAAACCAGCCCGGCGAGGGTTTCGGCTTCGATGTGATCCAGGTCGATACCGAGCAGGCGTTCAACCTTGAACAGCGGTGTATCGCCGCGTACCAGCAGCTTGCCCGGCTGATACGCGAGGATCCCGCGCTCGGCCTTGCGGTGTTCGTCCTGGATGTCGCCGACCAGCACTTCCAGCACGTCTTCCATGGTCAGGTAGCCGATGATGTTGCCATCGGCCTCTTCAACCACGGCAAAGTGCGAGCCGCCCTTGCGGAACTGCTCCAGCAGTTGCGACAGCGGCATGTGCCGCGATACGCGCTCCAGCGGGCGGGTCAGCTCAGCCAGGTTGAACGACTCCGGAATATGGTCCAGCGCCGCCAGCTCCAGCAGCAGGTCCTTGATGTGCAACAGGCCGACGAACTCCTGACGTTCGCTGTCGTACACCGGATACCGGCTGAACTTGTGGCGGCGGAACATCGCGAGGATTTCTTTCAACGGCGCGTTGAATTCGAGGGTGATCAGGTCTTCGCGGGAGTTGGCCCAGTCGACCACTTCCAGTTCGCCCATCTCCACCGCCGAGGCCAGCACGCGCATGCCCTGGTCGCTCGGGTCCTGACCACGGCTGGAGTGCAGGATCAGTTTCAGTTCTTCGCGGCTGTAATGGTGTTCGTGGTGCGGGCCGGGTTCGCCCTGGCCGGCGATGCGCAGAATCGCGTTGGCGCTGGCGTTGAGCAGGTAGATCGCCGGGTACATCGCCCAGTAGAACAGGTACAGCGGCACCGCCGTCCACAGCGACAGCAGCTCGGGTTTGCGGATCGCCCACGACTTGGGCGCCAGCTCACCGACCACGATGTGCAGGTAGGAAATGATGAAGAACGCGGTAAAGAACGAAATGCCTTTGACCACTTCCGGCGACTGCACGCCGACCGCGCTCAGCAGCGGCTCGAGAAGGTGCGCGAAGGCCGGCTCACCGACCCAGCCCAGACCGAGGGAGGCGAGGGTGATACCGAGCTGGCACGCCGAGAGGTACGCATCGAGCTGACTGTGTACGGTGCGCAGGATGTGCCCGCGCCAGCCGTTCTTGTCGGCGATGGCCTCGACCCGGGTCGAGCGCAGTTTGACCATGGCGAATTCCGCCGCAACGAAGAAGCCGTTGAGCAAAACCAGGATCAGAGCGAAAAGAATCATGCCGAAATCGGCGAATATCGTAGCGAGGGACAAGCCAGGGGAAGGGTCCATGATGGAGTTTTGCAGGTTCCGTGTGATTCGTAAGAGAGAAGAAATCGCGCCTGAAAGGCAGACGCAAGTCAGCCAATGTAGCGGCTGACCTGGCGATTGCCTAGTGCGACATTACTCAGCGGTGCTGATCGCCCGTGCGCTGGCCACTTGCGCCGGAGCGAAATGACAGGTGAATGTGCTGCCGTGGCCGGGCACGCTGCTGATCTCCATCCGCGCGCGGTGGCGCAGCAGCACGTGTTTGACGATCGCCAGGCCCAGCCCGGTGCCGCCGGTGTTGGAGTTGCGGCTGGAGTCGACGCGGTAGAAACGTTCGGTCAGGCGTGGCAGGTGCTTGCTGTCGATGCCGATCCCCGAATCTTGCACGCTCAGGTGCGCGCCTTGGTCGTCGCCCCACCAGCGGATGCGAATATTGCCCTCGGCCGGGGTGTATTTCACCGCGTTGAATACCAGATTGGAGAAGGCGCTGCGCAGTTCCGCCTCGCTGCCCTTGAGCAGGATCTTGCCGTCGGCTTCGAGGGTGATTTTCTGGTTTTTCTGCCCGGACAACTGCTGGGCGTCGCTCTTGATCGATTGCAGCAGGGTATCGATCTGCACCGGCTGGTTGTCCGACGGGTAGTCAGTGGCTTCCAGTTTCGCCAGCAACAGCAGGTCGTTGAGCAGGGTCTGCATGCGCCCGCCCTGTTGCTGCATCTGCTGCAGGGCGCGGCTCCAGCGCGGGTTCACTTCCTCGACATTGTCGAGCAGGGTTTCCAGGTAGCCGCAGATCACCGTCAGCGGCGTGCGCAACTCGTGGGAGACGTTGGCGATGAAGTCTTTGCGCATCTGTTCCAGCTGATGAATGCGCGTGACGTCGCGCACCAGCATCAGATGCTCGTTGTTGCCGTAGCGCGTCAGGTACAGCTGAATGCGCACCCGATCGTTGGTTGGCGAGGGAATTTCCAGCGGTTCGGCATAGCTGTCCTGCTCGAAGTATTCCTTGAAGCGCGGATGGCGTACCAGGTTGGTCACCGGTTGGCCGCTGTCCTGCGGGGTCTTGAGGCCGAGCAGGGTTTCGGCAGCGCGGTTCCACCATTCCAGGTTGCCGTCGCTGTCGAGCATGATCACCGCATCTTTCAGCGCGGCGGTGGACTCCTGCACCCGGTCGATCACCGCTTGCAGGCGCCCGCGTACCCGTTGGTCGCGGCGTTGCAGGTGGTAGATGCTGTCGAACACCTCGCCCCACAGGCCATAGCCGTCGGGCGGTGCTTCATCGGGTTGGTGCAGGCGCAGCCATTCGTGCAAACGCAGCAGTTGCTTGAGCGTCCAGGCAAGGTAAATGCCCAGGCCGGCAGCGAGGCTCCAGCCGTAATAGCCGGTGATCAGGCCGATCACCAGGCAGGCGGTGACCAGCAACAGCATGTGGCGAATCAGGGTGCCATGCCAGTTTTGATTCACGGAAAATACGGTCCTTGTCAGCGAGTCTGGCGGTCGGATCAGGCCTTGGTGGAAAACCGGTAGCCAGTGCCGCGCACGGTTTGTACCAGATTTTCGTAGGCGTCGCCGAGGGCCTTGCGCAAGCGCCGGATGTGCACGTCGACGGTGCGTTCTTCAACATAGACGTTGCCGCCCCAGACCTGATCCAGCAACTGGCCGCGCGTGTAGGCGCGTTCCTGGTGGGTCATGAAAAATTGCAGCAGACGATATTCGGTCGGGCCCATCTCGGCCGGACGGCCATCGATGGTCACGCGGTGGCTGATCGGGTCGAGCAACAGGCCGCCGACTTCGATCGGCGCTTCGCCATCGGTCGGGCCGGCGCGGCGCAGCACGGCCTTGAGGCGGGCGACCAGTTCCCGTGGGGAAAACGGTTTGGTGATGTAGTCGTCGGCGCCGACCTCAAGACCCTGGATCTTGTTGTCCTCTTCGCCCTTGGCGGTGAGCATGATGATCGGGATGTCCCCGGTCAGCTCGTCGCGCTTGAGACGGCGGGCCAGTTCGATGCCGGAGGTGCCGGGCAGCATCCAGTCGAGCAGGATCAGGTCCGGTTTGCGGTCAACGATGATGGCGTGAGCCTGCTGCGAGTTCTCAGCCTCGAGGCAGTCATAGCCGGCCATTTCCAACGCAACGGCGATCATTTCGCGAATGGGCGCTTCGTCGTCGACGATCAGAATGCTCCTGCCAACCATGCCTTAATCCTCTTGTCATTTAACTGTCTTGCGCCGCATTAGATAACGGAATTATTGCAGTCGTGTGACAGTATTTTAGTCGCCCGGCGATTGTCCGGATCCTGGACTAAGCTCTAAGTCCGAATCCTGACAACCACAAAAGAAGGTTTCCATGACTCAAATGACTGCTTCTTTCAAAGCTCTGCTGCTGGCTGCTGCCGTTGCTTTACCGACCATGGCGTTTGCTGCTGAGCCAGCGATGGAGAAGGACGGCATGTTTACCGATCACAAGGGCATGACCCTGTATACCTTCGCCAAAGACTCTGCGGGCAAGTCCATGTGCAACGACAAGTGCGCGGCGAACTGGCCACCGCTGATGGCTACGGCGGCTGACAAGTCCATGGGCGACTGGACGGTGATCAAGCGCGATGACGGCAAGATGCAATGGGCCTACGAAGGCAAACCGCTGTATACGTTCGTGATGGACAAGAAGGCCGGTGATATGACCGGTGAGGGCAAAATGGACGGCGCCTGGCACGTCGCCAAGGCCAAGTAAACGCAAATCCCCTGTGGGAGCGAGCCTGCTCGCGATGACGGTGTATCAGTTAACAGCAATGTGGCTGATACATCGTCATCGCGAGCAGGCTCATTCCTACAGGTTTGTGTTTAGCGCAACGCGTAATCCAGCACGATCCCGACAAAGATCGCCAACCCCGCCCAGTGGTTGTGCAGAAATGCCTTGAAGCAACGCATCCGGTCGCGATCACGGGTGTACCAGAACTCCCACGCGTAACAGCCAGCGGCCACCAGCAAGCCGAGATGGAACCACACGCCCAGCTCGAACTTCGAGCCTGCCAGCAACAGGCAACCGAGCGACAGCGCCTGCAGGGTGAGGATGATTATCCGATCGGCATCACCAAACAGAATCGCCGTGGATTTCACACCGATCTTCAGATCGTCGTCACGGTCAGTCATCGCGTAATAGGTGTCGTAACCCACCGTCCACAGCAGATTGGCGATCCACAGCAGCCACGCCGCTGCCGGCAGCTCACCGGTCTCGGCGGTAAATGCCATCGGCATGCCCCATGAAAACGCTGCGCCGAGCACCACTTGCGGGTAATAGGTGTAGCGCTTCATGAACGGATAAGTGAAGGCCAGTGCCAAGCCGCCGAGCGACAACCAGATGGTCGGCGCATTGGTGCACAGCACCAGCAGGAAACTCACGCCCATCAGCAGCGCGAAGAACACCAGCGCCTCTTTCGAGCTGATCTTGCCGCTGGCCAGCGGTCGTTGCGCGGTGCGTTTGACGTGGCCGTCGACCTTGCGGTCGGCCCAGTCGTTGATCACGCAGCCGCCGGCGCGGGTCAGCACCACGCCGAGGACGAAAATCACGATGTTGGCCAGCGATGGCGAACCCTTGCCGGCAATCCACAGCGCCCACAGCGTCGGCCACAGCAGCAGGTAAATACCGATCGGCTTGTCCATGCGCGTCAGCTGAATGAAATCCCAGGCGCGCGGGTTCAAGCGGTTCAGGGACTTGAGCAGGCTCTGGTACATCAGCAGTTCTCCGGATGGGCGCGGGCGGCGTTCCACAGGGTCGGCAGGAAAATCTCCGCCACCAGCACGCTCAAGGCGCCACGGTCGAAACGCGAGCGGCGACCCCACAGTTGTGGCGCGCGGCATTCTGCCGGCAGCCAGTCCTGCGGGTAGTGACAGACCTCGATGGCGCGGCGCTGGAAGGCGTGGTCGCAAAACAGCAGTTCGCCCAGCGAACGGCTGCCCAGTTCGTCCATGTGCAGGCCGTCGCCTTGCAGGGCGGCCCGCGACGCCACGCTGCGGGCGAACACCCAGGCCTCGCCATGCCCGCGCAGATACACCTCGCGCACCCAGCCTTCGCTGCCTTCGGCCAGCGCAAGCGCCGCGCATTCGTCGCTGCGCAGGGTGTCCCAGCCTTCGAACAGCGGCGTGACGCTGAAGCCGTCATTCGACAGCCGCGTCAGGCGGCGGGTCAGCGAGCCTTCGTCGAACAACCAGTTCAGGGTCAACGAATCGGGAAGGGGCATCAGTCGGCTTTGAGTCAGCCAGAGCGGGGCCGGGCAGGCATTTGAATGTTGCACAATGAGTCATTATTGGCCGCAAATGAGGCGGCGAGCTTAACATGGCGTGCTGCGAATTTGATGGATCCGGGTCGCCGTTGCGCCGAACAGGCTTGCATCTGCCCGGCACCCTCAGTACAAAACGCCCTGAGCCGGATGGCAGCGCAACCACCATCGACCGTCCGCGCCGACAAAAGCCTGAAACCTGAGGAAGTACCTGAATGAAAAAGTGGCAATGCATCGTCTGCGGCCTGATCTACAACGAAGCCGACGGTTGGCCGGATGACGGCATCGCGCCGGGCACCCTGTGGCAGGACGTGCCGGAAGACTGGCTGTGCCCGGACTGCGGCGTCGGCAAGATGGACTTCGAAATGATCGAAATCAACTGAGAAAAACCAAGGAGTAAGGCATGAACGCACCTGTCGTAATCGTCGGCACCGGGCTTGCGGGCTACAACCTGGCCCGCGAGTTTCGCAAACTCGATGGCGAAACCCCGTTGCTGCTGATTACCGCCGATGACGGGCGCTCTTACTCCAAGCCGATGCTCTCCACCGGTTTCGGCAAGAACAAGGACGCCGACGGCCTGAGCATGGCCGAACCAGGCGCGATGGCCGAGCAATTGAAGGCCGAAGTGCGCACCCACACCCGCATCAGCGGCATCGACGCCGGCCACAAGCGCCTGTGGATCGGCGAAGAAGCGGTGTACTACCGCGACCTGATCCTCGCTTGGGGCGCGGAAACCGTGCGCGTGCCGATCGAAGGTGACGGTGCTGATCTGGTGTTCCCGATCAACGATCTCGAAGACTACGCGCGCTTTCGCGCAGCTGCTGCGGGCAAGCGCCGTGTATTGCTGCTCGGTGCCGGCCTGATCGGCTGCGAATTCGCCAATGACCTGATCCTCGGTGGTTACGAGGTGCAACTGGTGGCGCCGTGCGAGCAAGTGATGCCGATGCTGCTGCACCCGGCCGCTGCGGCCGCCGTGCAGGCCGGGCTGGAAAGCCTGGGCGCGCGTTTTCACCTCGGCCCGGTGCTGACCCGCCTGCAAAAAGTCGCAGACGGGCTGGAAGCGCATCTGTCTGACGGTCAGGTGATTGCCTGCGATGTGGTGGTGTCGGCCATCGGCCTGCGTCCGCGTATCGATCTGGCGGCGGCTGCCGGCGTGCAAGTCAACCGTGGCGTGGTCGTCGACCGGCACCTGAAGACTTCCCACGCCAATATCTATGCCCTGGGCGACTGCGCCGAGGTCGATGGGCTGAATCTGTTGTACGTCATGCCCCTCATGAGCTGTGCGCGTGCGCTGGCACAAACTCTGGCGGGCAATCCGACGGCGGTGAGTTACGGCGCGATGCCGATCACAGTGAAAACCCCGGTGTGCCCGTTGGTCGTTTCGCCGCCGCCTCGGGGCAGCGAAGGCGTCTGGACCGTCGAAGGGCAGGGCGCCGACATCAAGGCCCTGTGTCACAGCGCCGATGGTCAGTTGCTTGGTTACGCGCTGACCGGCGCGGCAGTGATGGAAAAACTCGCCCTGAACAAACAGCTTCCGGCCTTGCTGGCGTAAATACCGGTCGTTCTGTCGGAATCACCCCGCTTTTGCCCCTACAAAGGTCGCGGGGAGACTGGCGCCGCCGGTATCGGCGTGCCATTCTCACTCCCGTCTGCCGCAGAGTAGAGCCTGCGGCGCCTTGGGCGCTGTTCCAACGAGAACAGCACGGACATAACAACAAAAAACCGTCAAAGGGGCTTCACTAATGCGTAAACCAGAACTCGCCGCTGCAATCGCTGAAAAAGCGGATCTGACCAAAGAACAGGCCAACCGCGTTCTCAACGCCGTCCTCGAAGAAATCACCGGCGCTCTGCACCGCAAGGACAGCGTCACGCTGGTGGGCTTCGGCACCTTCCTGCAACGCCATCGCGGCGCCCGCACCGGCAAGAACCCGCAAACCGGTGAACCGGTGAAAATCAAGGCCAGCAACACCGTGGCATTCAAGCCAGGCAAGTCGTTGAAAGACAGCGTCAATCCTTAAATTGCGGCGAACTCCCTGAGTAGCGGGGAGAACTGCAATAAAAAATGGGCACACCGATTGCGGTCGGGTGCCCATTTTTTGTGGCTGTAAATCGGCTTACTGACGCCGGAAGCAGGCCTTGCCGTTGCCGAAATCCACGGCCAGGCAGTTCGGTTCGATCGCCAGCTGCAGATCCTGGAACAGGCCGGACAAATCGCTGTTGGACGCGGCTTTGGTTTCGCTCTTCAGCGTCACGGTGTCGTTTTCTACCTGCCAGGTACCCTTGGCAAACCCGTCTGCACTGCCATAAGCCACGCCCGCATCAAACGTGCCGTCCTTGCGCAGCAGCAGTTCGGCGCCCATTTCCATCGCACCGGTCAGATAGTAATGACCATCCAGTGGCGGGGTGTCTGCAGAGGCGTGAGTGACGGGAAGCCACATCAGTGCTGCGAACAACAGGGATTTCAATTCCATGAGGTAAAGCTCCTTACCAGCTCCCGAAGGGGATGCCGAATTTTTCGATGTAGGTTTTGGAGGCATCGGAGAGAGGCCGATGTTTACCGCCGGATTTTCCTTCGTAGGGGCCTTTGGGGTTGATGGTTCCTTGCACGCGGACAATTTCGACTGACTTGAAGCAGGGGCCGCCAAGCCAGACCTTGGCTATGCCGCCGGGTGCCAACCCAATGCCGATGTCATTGCGATAGTCGGTGATCCATTTGCCATCAGCCCTGCAAAAAGCTTTCTCCGGCTTGCGCATGATCTCCCGGGCTGATTCGGGGATGACGATATAGGCTTCATAGGTCTGAGGTTCGGCCAGTGACTGCCAGCGCACGTAGATCAAGCGGGGCAGGTCAGCGCCCGTGACATCACGTCCTGCGCCACTTCCGGGGTTTTTGGGCCAACCTGCCGGTGTGCCTTTGTTATCGGCCGGAACTCTTACCGAAGCAATTCCGGCTCCGGCGCGTCGGAACACTCGCTCCCGGATATCCACCACGTCGGCTGTTTCAATCCAGACCTCCATGTAGTCCGGTGCTCCAAAGCCAAGGAACCAGGGCTGCTTCTCTGCAGCATGGGAGACGTCTTGTACACAGCCGGCCAAAAATATGCCAAGCAGGAAACATATTGTTTTGCCGAGAGGTCGAGTGAAGTCATTCATGGGGGTGTACCACTCGTTGGTTGTTCCTGGCTGGACGGTTGATGAAAACGATGCTCATGTCGCTGCTGTTCAAGCCCTTGGCTGCATTCCAGTGAGCGGAAAGATGGATATAGCGGCTACGTAACAATTCCCTTTCTTTGATGGTCAGGCCTTCGACAGATGATTTTCCAAGCGCATAAGCTTCAAGCTTGGCGTGTATCGGGATCAATTCCGTCGGTAAGGACAGTCTTGGCTCATTCTCGTCAATGACCTCGAATGGGACTCCATGTCTGACCGCCAGCTCACGCATGATGCGCAGATACACCAGAGACAGCTCCCCGTGTACTGGTCGCTCAATGCTGGCCGCCGCGTAAACCCGCTTCTGGAGATCCTGCCTGTATCCGCCTTTTTCCGTTGGTTGAGTCACGGCTCTTTCCCAAAGTGCAACGCGTAATTGATTGCCCGGGGCGTCCTCTTCGATGACGCCTTTTGCAAACCAGGCATAGGCTTCTTTTTCGGCAGCAGCATAGGCCGCACTGCGGGTCGCGTCCTTGTTTCGGCTGATAGTGCTGGTGAGCGGGTTGCTTAGCAGAAGTTTTTCCTTGGCTCTAGGCAAATAGCCGCCGCCCAGATCCGAGTGAGCGCCGGGCAAGACCAGATCGATGTCGCCCAGGCTGTTGAGTGCGAAGTTCTCGCGATATTCGTCGCGGGCAACCAGGTGGACTATTTTGTTGGCGCAACCATCAGGCAGCTTCAACTCGAGGCCGGGGTTTCTACTGTTGGCGCCGGTAAAATCGAGCAGCCATGGGTTGGCGATTGCTGCAACGGTGTCAAATAGCCCAATGAAATTAATGCTGATACTCGATTTTGATTGCCAGTCAAAGTTGCTGGAGAGTGCCGCAGAACCTGCTGGAAACGCATCTGCAAGAATACTGCGCTTGCCCTTGAGAACCTTATTTGCAAAGTGTCGAGCCGCGGCGGCACCTCGACTGAAGCCGAAAATATCGAACTCGATCTTTTCTATAAGTACATTGGGGTTTTTATCGATCAGTGAGCGCACTTGACCAATAATTTTTTCAGGGCTCTGCTCCACACGAGCAGATACACCGGTCTCTCCTAAGCCTGTCGCTTGTGTGTAAAGTGAGTCACCTGCGTCAGTTGTTGTACCAATACCTTCGATGTACACGCGCAAAGAGGCGTTTCTCGTTTTCTCCGGCAGTGTTTCGAAGGAGTGATCCGTATACAGCTCATACAACCTCGCAATATTGCTCTCATCATTCCCATAACTGTTATCCGGCGAGTTTCCATCACCGTCGTAACCGTAGGTGGCGCAGTGCTGCTGGATCTCCGCAGCCGCCTCCGCAAGATTGGCGTCCGGGGCGTAACACGCTGCGACCGTCTCGCTGTTGGCCTTGTTGTTCCCCGTGCCATCGAAAAACACCCCAATACGCAAAGTAATTCCCCCCGGCGGCTCATCCTCTAGGTCGACTTCTTCCTCCTCTTCCTCGAGCTCTGCCTCTGCACGTTCGTGCACCGCTGGCGCAACGGGCAATGCGCCATCCAGTCCATGCAGCAGCAGTTGGGGCGCTTCACTGTCTTGCGGCTTGCGGCCCGTTTCGATTTCAGTGCTGCTGAAAATGCCACCGCTATCGATCACGAGGTGATGACCGCCAGCCTTCAGCGTGATGCTGGCGCCGGCGTCCAGCACCACGCTGGCGCCGGCCTTGAGCAGCACTTGCTGGCCGGCCTCAATGTCGAGAGACCGGCCAGCATGGGTGTAACTGTTGCCATTGATGGTTTCGCGGCGCTCGTTGCCAACTTCCAGTTGAAGGCTGTTACCGATTTTTTGCGCCATGTCGCGCTGTGCGCGCACATAGATGAGCTCTTGCCCGGCACGATCCTCGATCGACAGTTCGTTGTAACCGCCATTGCGCGGCGAGCTTTCGCTGCGCAATACAGTTCGGGTCTTGTGGTCGGGTAACGAGTAGGGCGGCGCGGTAACTCTGTTGGACACACAACCGGTGATCAGTGGTTTGTCCGGGTCGCCCTCCAAAAAGGACACCACGACTTCCATGCCAACCCGCGGAATGGTCACTGCGCCAAAATGATCGCCGGCCCAACTGCTCGCTACGCGTACCCAACAACTGCTGCGCTCACTGTTGAGTTCTTTGCGATCCCAGGGAAATTCGATCTTCACGCGACCGAACTCATCGCAATAAATCTCTTCGCCTTCGGGGCCGGTAACCCGTGCGGTCTGAGTCACCAGCGGACGACGTGGCGTCGGTAGCGGAGGCCGGAAAATCACCTCGGCGGGAATCACGCTGAAGCGATTTCGGTAACCCTGGGTGAAACCATCGGCGGATTTGACATCGCTGGAGGCGGACTCCTCAAGTACTTGTGGCTGTCGGCCTTCATGGGCGACGCTGAGCAGAAGCCACAGGTCGTTGCACTTTTTTCGCGGGTGTCCGGTCAGCTCAAACAAGTGACCGCTACGCAGATTCGTCTGATCGCTCGCTCCGTCGCCCAGTTCATAATCGCTGCGGTGGCGCTCCAATGCCTGCCGGGTAATTTGCTTGCCGCGCCTTTCGTTTTCGATCAGCAGTGGATAACGGTAGTCCTCCAATGTTGGAGTGAATCCGGCGGTGAAGCGGCCTTCAAGCAACAGGCTCGGGCGTTTCAGGTCGTAGTCACGACGAGTGACGGTACTGGTGCGCGTGCTGTTGCGCACACAGAATCGGCTGACCACCTGATGCTCGGCCACCATACCGGATTCTTGCAAATACGGCGTCACAGCTAGCTTTGGGAGAAACACCTGGTCATCGGTAAATACCAGCAAATGGCCGTCCGCCGAATGCTGGTGATGCCAGGCGATCCCGTCCTCGGCGCACAGGCGCTGTATGAATTCAAAGTCGCTTTCCGCGTACTGAGTGCAATAGTCGCGTGGCGGATTCGGGGTGACATGGAAGGTAAACGCATCACCTTGAATGCCATGCCTTTTGAGCACATGCGCGATGATCTGCGGCACCGTACGCTGCTGGAAAACCCGCTGATCATGACTGAACCGCAAATAATGCAACGCAGGCACTAGCGTCAGCTCATAGTGGGTCAGGCGTTTTCCGCTTTCACCCACCCGCACATCTTCAATGCGCCCGTGAATACCTTCGTTGTTGAACCCGAATTGCAGAAATGCCGGCTGACTGAGCAGGCCTTCCAGATCGATATCTGCTCGCTCGCTGACCAGCTCGACCCGTATCGCGTACAGGCAACTGATGGCTTCAGCACCATCAAATGCGAGCACCTTGAAGTCGTGGCGAACGCCGGGAATTCGCAGGGTAAAAGGCGCGCAACTGCCCATACTGAACATACGCTTGTCCTTAAGCAGGTGAGTCGATGCGCGGTGTTCGATCGTCCCTGATCGCCACGCGAAAAGAATTTGCTCAAGCAAGCTAGCAATGCGGGAAATAAATTGATGTAAGAAGTATCCCTGACATTTGTCAGAGTATTCCGGGCGTGAAAGTGTTGTGCGGATTGAAGGAAATGACTGTAGGAAGTCACTTCGATAATTATTGAGTTAGCACTGAAGTGCAGCATTCACGAGCTGAATAAAGTTTCAGAAAAATGAAGTGCCATCAAATTGATGGCACTTTTGTTGTTGAATGTTGTCGCCGGTAAATCGTTTGTAAAATTCAATGGATTTTCGGAAGTGTCCTACTTCTATTTTTTTCGAGAGTTGTCATGCTTGCCGCCGTGAAATGGGACGAAGGTTCGGGTCGGTGCGCTCAGGCGGGATTGGGCCGCTCTGGATCAAGGGTTCTGTGGGGGCAAAGCAAATGCGGGCAATATAAATCGCCATCAGGGATTCCCCTGCCACATATAGGGCGATCTCCTACACGGCCCAATGAACACTTCGTCTTGTTGTTTAAGCAGATGCTTGCTAGTGGCCATCATAGTGATTACGATGCGCCCACTTGAAAGAGCACATCTCAATTGGATGAGTCGCTTCACCGCTCTTCGATACTGTCCCGCGCCGCGGTTACTCCAATAGGCGCATGACTGTAATCCTAAATAAAGGCCATGGATGTCCTACTCAAGCAAACTTTCCGCCCATTACCTCGAACTCGCAAAAGTCTCTGTTTCCAAAGAGAATTTCGCGGGCGAAGACGTTCGTTTTTCGAGCGAATTCGAGGCGCTGGAAAGCGAGCTGGCCAAAGCCTCGTCGATGCACGAAAGCGGGCAGATCGACTGGCTGAAAATCCGTGAAAACAGCGAAAATCTGCTGCGTACCCAATCCAAGGATTTACGTGTTGGCGCCTGGCTGACCTGGTCGTTGTACCAGCGTGAATCCTTCCCCGGGCTGCTGGCCGGCCTCGGTCTGCTGCACCATCTGTCGGAAAACCACTGGGCCGACGTTCACCCGCTCAAACCACGCACCCGTGCCGCCGCCATTGGCTGGCTGGTGCCGCGTCTGGAGCAGGTGCTCACTGAAAACATTGCGATCAAGGAACAGCTGCCGATGTTCCGGCAGTTGTCCGAGCATCTGGCCGGCCTCGATGCCGCGTGTACCGAACATCTGGGCGACGACGCGCCGCTGTTGCTGCCGCTCTCGCGTCGCCTGAAAACCATGATCCAGCGTGCCGCCGACAATCAGCCGGCCCCCGGTGTGGTGGGCGCAGCAGTGGCGCAGGTCAAGCAGGCCGCGAGCCAGTTGCTGACCCCCGGCGCACCGATCGACAACGAAAAAGACGCCTACAAGGCTCTGCGCGCCCAGCAGGAAAGCGCGCGTCCATTGTGTGCCTGGTGGCTCAAGCAGAAGGCCACCGACTTGCGCGCCCTGCGTCTGAACCGCACCTTGCTCTGGCTGCCGATCGACGCGGTGCCCGAGCGCAATGCCGAGCAGATCACCGTGCTGCGTGGTCTGCCGGTGGACAAACTCAAGCAGTATCAGGACCGTTTCGATCAGGGCAAATACGCTGACCTGCTGGTGGAACTGGAGGCGAGCCTGGCGAAGGCGCCGTTCTGGTTCGATGGCCAGAGGATGGTCTGGGAATGTCTCCAGAACCTCAACGCCGAGATGGCAATGCGCGAAGTGGAAATCCACTTCGCGCTTTTGGTTCAGCGCCTGCCCGGCATCATCGAATGTCGTTTCCATGACGGCGCGCCGTTTGCCGATCCGTCCACCCGGGCGTGGATCGCCGGCAATGTCATGCCGCACCTGCAAAGCGCCAGCGCGCCGCGCAAGGTCGAAACCGACGACGTCGAAACCCAGCCCGCCTGGGAAAAGGCCCTGCAGGAAGTGCTGCCGCTGCTGCGCAAGGAAGGCCTCAAGCCTGCCGTGCAGACGCTCAAGCAAGGACTGCAATCGGCCCACGGCGGACGCGAGCGGTTCTTCTGGCAGTTCGCCCTTGCCCGGCTGTGCTTCATGGCCAAGAAGTACGAACTGGCCAAGAACCAGCTCGAAACCCTCGATCAGACATTACAGGACTCAGGCCTGCACGCCTGGGAGCCCGATCTTGCATTGGAAGTGCTGCATTTACTGCATAGCTGCTGCGAGTTGTTGCCGCAGAACCATGCCGTACGTGAACGCAAGGAAGAGATTTATCGCAGGCTGTGCCACCTCGACCTCGAAGTGGTACTCGAATAGGCCCCAGGGCCACAACCGCAAGGAGAAAAGCCATGGCCAAAGAAGGCTCGGTAGCCCCCAAGGAACGCATCAACGTCACCTTCAAACCCGCCACCGGCGGTGCTCAGGAAGAGATTGAACTGCCGCTGAAGCTGCTGGCAATCGGTGACTACACCCACCGCAAGGACGATCGCAAAATCGAAGATCGCAAGCCGATCAGCATCGACAAGATGACCTTCGACGAAGTGTTGGCCAAGCAAGAGCTGGGTCTGACGCTGAGCGTGCCGAACCGTCTGCAGGAAGATGGCGAGGCCGACGAGCTGGCTGTGCAATTGCGCGTCAATTCGATGAAGGACTTCAACCCGGCCAGCCTGGTCGAGCAAGTGCCTGAGCTGAAAAAACTGATGGAACTGCGCGATGCGCTGGTGGCCCTCAAAGGCCCGCTGGGTAACGCACCTGCGTTCCGTAAAGCGATCGAAGGCGTGCTCGCCGACGACGAATCCCGCGGTCGCGTACTCGGTGAGCTGGGCCTGAACGCCGCAGCCCCGGACGCCTGAGACTCCAGCCAAGGAAGCCAACACAATGAGCACTAGCGCAGCACAAGAGAAGAGCGCCGAAAGCGGCGAATACAGCATTCTCGACAGCATCATCGCCGAAACCCGTCTGACTCCGGACGACGAAGCCTACGACATCGCCAAGCGTGGTGTGTCGGCGTTCATCGAAGAACTGCTCAAGCCGCAGAACAACGGTGAGCCGGTCAAGAAAGCCATGGTTGACCGCATGATCGCCGAGATCGATGCCAAGCTCAGCCGTCAGATGGACGAGATCCTGCACCACCCGGACTTCCAGGCACTGGAATCGTCGTGGCGTGGCCTGCAGTTGCTGGTCGACCGCACCAACTTCCGCGAAAACATCAAGATCGAAATCCTCAACGTCTCCAAAGAAGACCTGCTGGACGATTTCGAAGACTCGCCGGAAGTCATGCAGTCGGGCCTGTACAAGCACATCTACACCGCTGAATACGGCCAGTTCGGTGGTCAGCCGGTGGGCGCGATCATCGCCAACTACTTCATGTCCCCAAGCTCGCCGGACGTGAAACTGATGCAGTACGTGGCCAGCGTTTCGTGCATGTCCCACGCGCCGTTCATCGCTGCGGCCGGCCCGAAATTCTTCGGTCTGGAAAGCTTCACCGGCCTGCCGGATCTGAAAGATCTGAAAGACCACTTCGAAGGCCCGCAATTCGCCAAATGGCAGAGCTTCCGTACTTCGGAAGACTCCCGCTACGTTGGTCTGACCGTGCCGCGCTTCCTGCTGCGTAACCCGTACGATCCGGAAGAAAACCCGGTCAAATCGTTCGTGTACAAGGAAACCGTTGCCAACAGCCACGAGCACTACCTGTGGGGCAACACCGCGTTCGCGTTCGGCACCAAGCTGACCGACAGCTTCGCCAAATTCCGCTGGTGCCCGAACATCATCGGCCCACAGAGCGGTGGCGCGGTTGAAGACCTGCCGCTGCACCACTTCGAAAGCATGGGCGAAATCGAAACCAAGATCCCGACCGAGGTTCTGGTCTCCGACCGTCGTGAATACGAACTGGCCGAGGAAGGCTTCATCTCCCTGACCATGCGCAAAGGCTCCGACAACGCGGCGTTCTTCTCCGCCAGCTCGGTGCAGAAGCCGAAGTTCTTCGGCATCAGCGCAGAAGGCAAGGCGGCAGAGCTGAACTACAAGCTCGGCACCCAACTGCCGTACATGATGATCGTCAACCGCCTGGCTCACTACTTGAAAGTGCTGCAGCGCGAGCAACTCGGTTCGTGGAAAGAACGTACCGACCTCGAGCTGGAACTGAACAAGTGGATCCGCCAGTACGTGGCCGACCAGGAAAACCCGAGCGCCGAAGTGCGTGGCCGTCGTCCGCTGCGCGCTGCGCAAGTGATCGTCAGCGACGTTGAAGGCGAGCCGGGCTGGTACCGCGTCAGCTTGAACGTGCGTCCGCACTTCAAGTACATGGGTGCCGATTTCACCCTGTCGCTGGTTGGCAAGCTGGACAAAGAGTAAGAGCGACTCATGGACGGATACGGCAGCCTGTTCGAGCGCCTCAACGGCGACGCGCAACTACGCAAGGGCAACAGCCTCGAGGCTTGTGCCATGGCGTCAGTGGCTGCCCATCTGGCCAAAATGCTCAGCACCCGGGCCGGCAGCGTGCAAACGCTGGCCGACTACGGGTTGCCCGATCTCAATGACATGCGTCTGAGCCTGCACGACTCCCTGAGTCAGGCCCGTCTGGCCATCGAAAACTTCATCGAAGCCTACGAGCCGCGCCTGAGCAACGTGCGTGTCATTTCCCTGCCGCGTGACCACGACCAGCTGCGGCTGGCCTTCAGCATCGAAGGCCTGCTGGAAGTCGAGGGTTTCAAGCGTCAGGTCAGTTTTTCCGCGCGCCTGGATGGCAGCGGTCAAGTGAAGGTCACCTAAGGAGATTCCCGATGTCTGGCAAACCCGCTGCACGCGTATCCGACCCCACCGCTTGCCCACTTCCAGGCCACGGCACCAACCCGATCGCCGCCGGTTCCGGTGACGTGTTCTTCGACGGCCTCGCGGCCGCCCGCCAAGGCGATGCCTCGGCGTGTGGTGGTGCGTTGGTTGGCGATCTGGCGACCACGGTTTTGATCAATGGCAAACCTGCCGCCACCGTAGGTTCAGTCGGGGCCCATGGCAACAAGGTCACTGCCGGCTCCGGGACGGTGATTATCGGTAATTCGCACTCGCCGGCGCCGTTTGTGCCGCCGGAGCCGTTAGTCATTCCTGGAGTCTTCAACCGTGTTTTTTCTTTCCATACAGCGGACGGACAACCAGTAGCAAACCTCAATTACAGAATGGTTTCTGACAGTGGCTTAGAGAAAACAGGATGTTCATCGGCGGCTGGAGGCACAGGGTGTTTCTCCACTGGAAAACAAGCCGAGATGGTTACCATCTACGTGTCGTCGGAGTAATCGCGTGGAAACCTCTATTGTCATCGACGGCGTTGCACACATTTTCGAGACTTCCGATGGAAAAACGGAACTGAAAATCAAAGCCGAAACTACGCCGAGTGAAGATAAAAAACCGAAACAGCTTCCATTGCCTCACGTCTGGTTAATAACCCGAGGAAATGGGGTGCCACTTTTTGCTCTAAAACCGAATGCAACAGATGTTCAGTTCAGGATCATGAAAGCTGAGAAGCTGTATGCGGAAGCAATTCAGTGGTTTGAGCCGTTGGCTGATAATTACCGGAAGAAAATTTGGGTGAATCCCGAGTCTAAAGCTGCCGGTACAGACGCCTACAACGCCTATAAACAGTTTAGTTGGTCGCAAATTATCAAATTTGCAATTATTGACCGGATGTCAATTAGCTTTGCCCCGAAAATGCCCGGTGATTGGAAAAATAGTTCTGAGGGTGGTGCCGGATTTTTAATGGTCATGATTGATGGTGAGCCCTATTGGGCTGACGGGGTTGGGCAAATACCGTTCGCGACCGATACATATCGTTTATATCTGGAAGAAACCAAATCTTTGGAAGCTGCCATTAAGAAAACCGTTGAAACCGGTATGAAGTATGGTGATGGTCTTCCTATATTTCCAAAGGAGGACAAGACCAATGAGTACGATAATTATATGGTGCTGCGTGGGGCTTTATGGGCTTCGGAAAATTTTGAACTACGCACTGAAACGGTAAGAGTATTTGCCGGGCGAATGGGCTATCGCGAGAAAGTGGTGACCAGTACGGTTTATCTCGGCACATCCGATCAGAAGTTAAGAACCTCCATCACGCAAGGCTCTGTAGATAGGTATGGAGAGTGGAAAAGATGATGGTGAGGCTAGCGGCGGGTTTACTGGTACATTTTTTTGCCTGCGTCATTTATGTCGTGGTTAATTACTATGGTGTTTCGCTGTACAAGTTTTTATTTGGTGGGCTGACCTCGCGTGGTGCTTCCATTGGGATTGCCATGTATATGGTGTTTTATCTGTTTGTTTTTGTAAATTTAGTTGTTGCTGTAATTCCAAAGCGAATGGTGAAAGTTAGCATTGTTTTTCTAATGGTTGCATTGATATTGGTTTATCTGTTGCCGCTTTATCCTGTTCGCGCGGCCGCTTATAGCGTTTTAACGGGTGGACTAACTATTTTGGCGATATGGCTGGCTGGCAAGCTTGACAAGATGTTGTTGGCTCGGGTCATGACATGAAGTTTTTTTGCGGGCACGGCTCAATGAAATCAAGGGCGTGGCAATGCCTTGCCACTTTCCTCTGCTCGGTCGGTTTGCTGACGATTCTGGTCGGCTTCGCATTGCTGTTGCGAATGGAAAGCTCGACCGAACCGAAGCTCTTCGCTAATCCCCACGCGTTGTGGATTGGCGCCGAGGATGGCGGGGTTTTTGTCGAGATCACCAAGCACGAAGCGCCCAACTATTACGTGGAAATTCGTCACGAAAATGGTGAGATGTGGACAGAAGGCTGGGTTCGATATGGCACCCGGGATAGCCATCCACTCAGCGCTGCGGCAATTGGTGGCTACGGCGGCAAAGAGCTCTATGTGTATACGGGCGTCGAGATCACTCCGCAAAAACAAGGAGCCGCACAGCGATGAATTTCTACGTGCGCGTCGCGCAGACGATCCCTCATTCTGCCATCAACACCCGGAACCGCATCGCCAGGAGACGCTGTATGTCCGCAACGACAATCGTGCTCCAAAGAATGTTTTTCATGCGATCCACTACCAGGCAGGTAACCCGTGTCCTTTAACCACTACTACCAAAGCGAACTCACCGCACTGCGCCAACTCGGTCGCCGTTTCGCCGAGCGTAGTCCGGCGTTGGCGCCATTCCTGGGCCAGGCCGGGCGGGATCCGGATGTGGAGCGGTTGCTGGAAGGTTTTGCGTTCCTCACCGGGCGTCTGCGGCAGAAGCTCGATGACGAACTGCCGGAGCTCAGCCATTCGCTGATGCAGCTGCTGTGGCCGAACTACATGCGCCCGCTGCCGGCGTTCAGCATTCTGCAGTTCGATCCGCTGAAGCGGTCGGGGCCGGCGCTGGTGGTCGAGCGCGATACGCCGATCGAAAGCAAACCGATCGAAGACGTGCGTTGCCGTTTCCGCACCTGCTACCCGACCGAAGTCTTGCCGCTGGATCTGGCCGCGCTGAATTACTCGGTGAAGGGCGACGGCTCGCTGCTCAGCCTGCGTCTGGAAATGAGCGCTGACGGCCACCTCGGTGAGCTGGAACTGAGCAAACTGCGTCTGCACTTTGCTGGCGAACGCTACATCAGCCAGATGCTCTACCTGAGCCTGCTGCGCAACCTGGAAGGCATCGAGCTGATCCCGCTCGACGGCGCCGGCAAGCCAATCGATGGCGTGGCGGGCAAGCCGATGGCGTTCAAGATTCCCGGTGACCGGGTCAAGCCGGTGGGCTTTGCCGAAGAAGAAGCGTTGATCCCGTATCCGCTGAACACCTTCCGTGGCTATCGCTACCTGCAAGAATACTTCGCCTTCCAGGACAAGTTCCTGTTCGTCGACGTCAACGGTCTGGACATCCTCAAGGCGCTGCCGGAAGACACGCTCAAGCAGATGCGCGGCCTGGAGCTGCGTTTCGATATCCGCAAGAGCGGGATCATGCGCATGCGGCCGACCCTGGATAACGTGAAGCTGTTCTGCACGCCGATTGCCAACCTGTTCGCCCACGATGCGCTGCCGATCCGCCTCGATGGCAAACAGGATGAATACCTGCTGCTGCCGGCGGAATACGATCTGGAAAACTGCGGCGTGTTCTCGGTGGAAACCGTCACCGGCTGGAAGCCCGGCGGCCTCGGTTATCAGGAGTACGTGCCGTTCGAATCGTTCGAGCACGACCCGAGTTTCGACGTGCCCAACAGCCGTCCGCATTACAGCATCCGCCAGCGCTCGTCGCTGCTGCACGACGGCCTCGACACCTACCTGAGCTTCGGCATCCGCCACACCGAAGCCCACGAAACCCTGTCGATCGAGCTGATCTGCACCAACCAGAACCTGCCGCGCAAGCTCAAGCTCGGCGACATCTGCATGGCCTGCGAAGAGACCCCGGAGTTCTTGAGTTTCCGCAACATCACCCCGGCCACTTCGAGCTTCGCGCCGCCGCTGAACCGTGACTTCCTGTGGAAGCTGATCAGCAACATGTCGCTCAACTATCTGTCGCTGGCCGACGTCAACGCGTTGAAGGTGATTCTCGAAACCTACGACCTGCCGCGCTACTACGACCAGCACGCGGAGAAGGTCAGCAAACGCCTGCTCGGCGGCCTCAAGCACATCAAGCACCACCATGTGGATCGGCTGCACCGTGGCTTGCCGGTGCGCGGTCTGCGCACCGAACTGACCATCGACCCGGAAGGGTATATCGGCGAAGGCGACCTGTTCGTTTTCGCCTCGGTTCTCAACGAGTTTTTCGCGCTTTACGCCAGTCTCAATTCGTACCACGAGCTGCGGGTAAAAAGCACACAGGGAGAGGTGTACCAATGGACACCACGTATGGGCCTGCAGCCCCTGCTTTAAGCGGGCTGACCAAGGTAATACGCGAGTACTCGCTGTTTCAGGCCGTGCTGCTGGTGATCGACCGGCTGCGCGAGGCGCACCCGTACCTGAGCGAAGACGATCTGTACGATCAGGTGGAGTTCCAGGCCAACCCGAGCCTGGGCTTTCCGCGCAGCGACGTCGATCGCGTGGAGTTTTTCGAAGAGCACGGGCAGATGCGCGCGCGCATGCGTTTCAACCTGATCGGCCTGGTCGGCTCCGGTTCGCCGCTGCCGGCGTTCTACGGCGAGCAGGCTCTGGGCGACAGCGAGGACGGCAACCCGACGCGCAATTTTCTCGACCTGTTCCACCATCGCCTGCAACGGCTGATGCTGCCGATCTGGCGCAAGTACCGCTATCGCGCCAGCTTCCAGAGCGGAGCGATCGACCCGTTCTCGTCGCAGCTGTTCGCGCTGATCGGTCTGGGCGGCGACGAGATCCGCAAGGCCAAGGAACTGAACTGGAAACGCCTGCTGCCGTACCTGGGTTTGCTCAGCTTGCGCGCGCACTCGGCGGCGCTGATCGAAGCCGTGCTGCGTTATTACTTCAAGCACGAAGACCTGGTCATCGAGCAGTGCATCGAACGCCGCGTGGAGATTCTCGACGAGCAGCGCAACCGCCTCGGTCGCGCCAACAGCCTGCTTGGTGAAGACCTGGTGCTGGGCGAGCAGGTGCGCGACCGCAGCGGTAAGTTCCGCATTCACATCACCGAACTCGACTGGGAGCGATTCCACGAATTCCTGCCGATCGGTTTCGGTTACCAGCCGCTGTGCGCGCTGGTGCGGTTCACCCTGCGTGACCCGCTCGATTACGACATTCGCCTGGTGCTGCGCCCGGAAGAAATCCGCGAACTGCGCATTGGTGAGAAGAACGACTGTCGCCTGGGGTGGACCAGTTGGCTGGGCTGCGAAAAAGCAGACGGCGTGGTCACCCTGGGCAGCAAAATTCATTAAGGACGTGAGCCATGATCAACGTAGACCTGCAACAACTCATCCAGGCGCTGGACGCCGAAACCCGTCGTGATCTGGAGCGTTCGGCCGAACGTTGCGTGGCCCGTGGCGGCAGCAAGATCCTCGTCGAAGACCTGTTGCTGGGGCTGCTGGAGCGTCCGAACGGTTTGCTCTCGCGTGCGTTGCAGGATGCCGACGTCGATGCCGGTGAACTGAGCGCCGCGCTGCAATCTCGCGTTGAACACAGCGCCTCGCGCAACCCGGTGTTCGCCCCGGAACTGGTGCAGTGGCTGCAAGACGCGCTGCTGGTGGCCAACCTCGAACTGGGCCAGACCCAGGTCGAAGACGCCGCGCTGATCCTTGCGCTGCTGCGCAACCCGATGCGCTACGCCGGCAGCCGTTACCAGCCGCTGCTCGCCAAGCTGAACATCGATCGCCTGAAGGAATTTGCCCTGTCGCAACAGGAGCAACCGGCGGCCAACGGCAAGCCTGCCGCTCAAGGCGAATCGCTGCTGCAGCGTTTCACCCACAACCTGACCCAGCAGGCGCGTGACGGCAAACTCGACCCGGTGCTGTGCCGCGATGGTGCGATCCGGCAGATGGTCGACATCCTCGCCCGTCGCCGCAAGAACAACCCGATCGTGGTCGGTGAGGCCGGCGTCGGTAAAACCGCCATCGTCGAAGGCCTGGCCTCGCGCATCGCTGCCGGTGAAGTGCCGCAGGTGCTCAAGGGCGTCGAGCTGATGTCGCTGGACATGGGCCTGCTGCAGGCCGGTGCCAGCGTCAAAGGTGAGTTTGAGCGGCGTCTCAAAGGTGTGATCGACGAGGTCAAAGCCTCGCCGAAACCGATCATCCTGTTCATCGACGAAGCCCACACCCTGATCGGCGCGGGCGGCAATGCCGGCGGTTCCGACGCGGCCAACCTGCTGAAACCGGCGCTGGCTCGCGGTGAACTGCGCACCATCGCCGCGACCACCTGGGCCGAGTACAAGAAATACTTCGAGAAGGACCCGGCGCTGGCCCGGCGTTTCCAACCGGTGCAGTTGCACGAACCGACCGTCAGCGAAGCGGTGACCATCCTGCGTGGTCTGGCGCAGGTCTACGAGAAGAGCCACGGCATCTACCTGCGCGATGACGCGGTGGTCTCGGCGGCGGAATTGTCGGCGCGTTACCTGGCCGGTCGGCAGCTGCCGGACAAAGCCGTCGATGTGCTCGACACCGCGTGTGCCCGCGTGCGCATCAGCCTCGCCGCTGCCCCGGAAAGCCTTGAGCGCCTGCGTGGCGAACTGGCCGAAGGTGGCCGTCAGCGTCAGGCCCTGCGCCGCGATGCCGAGGCCGGTCTGCTGATCGACCACGAAGCGCTGGATGCGCTGGAAGCGCGGCTGGACGAAGCCGAAAGCGAAATGGTCGCCCTGGAAAGCCTGTGGACCGAGCAGAAGCAACTGGCCGAGCGCCTGCTGGAACTGCGTCAGCAACTGGCCAAGGCCCGCGAAGCCGCCGCCGTCGAGCCGACCGTCAGCGTTGAAGAAGACGCCGAAGGCACGGTGATCGAAACCATCGCCGCCGAGGTCGAGGAAGGCCAGAGCGTCGAAGCGCTGGAAGCCGAACTGCACCAGACCCACAGCGCCCTCACCGCTGCTCAAGTCAAAGAACGTCTGGTCAGCTTCGAAGTCTGCCCGCGTCTGGTGGCCGAAGTGATCAGCGCCTGGACCGGCGTGCCGCTGGCGCAACTGGCCCGCGAGCACAACGCCAAGGTCGCGAGTTTCGCCACCGACCTGCGCACGCGCATCCGTGGTCAGGAGCAAGCCGTGCACGCGCTGGATCGCTCGATGCGCGCCACCGCCGCCGGCCTGAACAAACCGGATGCACCGGTTGGCGTGTTCCTGCTGGTCGGCCCGAGCGGCGTCGGCAAGACCGAAACCGCGCTGGCCCTGGCTGACCTGCTGTACGGCGGCGACCGTTTCATCACCACCATCAACATGTCCGAATTCCAGGAGAAGCACACCGTCTCGCGTCTGATCGGTGCGCCACCGGGCTACGTCGGTTACGGCGAGGGCGGCATGCTCACCGAAGCGGTGCGGCAGAAGCCGTACTCGGTGGTGCTGCTCGATGAAGTCGAAAAGGCTGATCCGGACGTGCTCAACCTGTTCTACCAGATCTTCGACAAAGGCGTGGCCAACGACGGCGAAGGTCGCGAGATCGACTTCCGCAACACCTTGATCCTGATGACCTCGAACCTCGGTAGCGACAAGATCAGCGACCTCTGCGAAAACGGCGCTCGCCCGACCGCCGAGCTGCTCGAAGAAACCATTCGCCCGGTGCTGAGCAAACACTTTAAACCTGCACTGCTGGCGCGAATGAAAGTGGTGCCGTATTACCCGGTGGGCGGCCCGGTGCTGCGCGAGCTGATCGAGATCAAACTCGGTCGTCTGGGCGAGCGCCTGAACCGTCGTCAGCTGGATTTCAGCTGGTGCCAGAACCTCGTCGATCACCTGTCCGAGCGTTGCACGCAAAGCGAAAGTGGTGCGCGCCTGATCGATCATCTGCTCGATCAGCACGTGTTGCCGTTGGTAGCCGATCGCTTGCTCGATGCGATGGCCACTGGTGAAAGCCTCAAGCGTGTGCATGCCACGCTCGACGGCAACGCCAGCGTGACGTGCGAGTTCGCCTGAGGTGGGTGTGATGTTCACTCAAGTGCCGCAGCCACTGGTCTATGCCGAAGCGTTGCTGGCGCAGTTCGCCAGCCTGTCGCGCGCGGCGGACGGTGCTGCGCTGCTGAGTGACTTCGTGCGTGGCCTGGCCGAGCTGAGCGGTTGCGAACTGGCGCAGTTGTACCTGCTCGACGCTACCCATACCTGTCTGGGGATGAACGCCGAATGCCTCGACGGCGCGCTGCAACCGCGCGCCGCCACCAGCCTGCCGGCGGACTACAACGGCGAGCAACTGCTGCAGTTTGCCCTGTGTCAGAACCGTGTGGTCTGCCTCGACGATCTGGGCGCCAGCCTGCACGAGACCAGCTTTTTGCCGGCCACCGCTGGTGCCTGGCAATCGCTGCTGTGCGTGCCACTGGTCAATCAGCAGAAGGCGGTTGAAGGCCTGCTGCTGTGCGCCAGTCGCCGTCACGTCGACCTGCAGGGTTTTGCCGACTCACTCGGCCAGCTCGGCTCGTTCGTCCTTGGTCAGTTGCACTTGCTGCAGCGTCTGCGCCAGCCGCCGGCCGAGTCGGCCACGGTGGCGCGCAGTGTGCCGAGCATCAACGGCTATGGCCTGATCGGCAAAAGTGCGGCGATGCGTCAGACCCACTCGTTGATCAGCAAAGTCCTGCACAGCCCTTACACCGTGCTGTTGCGCGGCGAAACCGGGACCGGCAAGGAAGTCGTGGCCCGGGCGATTCACGATTGCGGCCCGCGTCGCTCTCAGGCGTTCATCGTGCAGAACTGCGCGGCCGTTCCGGAGAACCTGCTGGAAAGCGAGCTGTTCGGCTATCGCAAAGGTGCCTTCACCGGTGCCGATCGCGACCGCGCGGGACTGTTCGATGCGGCCAACGGCGGCACGCTGTTGCTCGACGAGATCGGCGACATGCCGCTGTCACTGCAAGCGAAGATATTGCGCGTGTTGCAGGAGGGCGAGATTCGCCCGCTGGGTTCCAACGACACGCACAAAATCGACGTGCGCATCATCGCCGCGACCCATCGCGATCTGTCGACGCTGGTCAGCGAAGGCAAATTCCGCGAGGACTTGTATTACCGCCTCGCGCAGTTCCCGATCGAGCTGCCGGCCCTGCGTCAGCGCGAAGGCGACATTCTCGAACTGGCTCAGCACTTCGCCGAGAAGACCTGCGCGTATTTGCAGCGTGATCCGGTGCGCTGGTCGAGCGCGGCGCTGGAACACCTGTCCGGTTACACCTTCCCCGGCAACGTGCGCGAACTCAAGGCACTGGTCGAACGCGCGGTGCTGTTGTGCGAGGGCGGCGAGTTGCTGGCCGAGCATTTCTCCCTGCGCATGGAGCCGATGCCCGAAGACCACAGCGGCCTGAATCTGCGCGAACGCCTGGAAAAAGTCGAACGCACGTTGTTGCTCGACTGCCTGCGCAAGAACGACGGCAACCAGACCCTCGCCGCCCGCGAACTGGGCCTGCCACGCCGCACCCTGCTGTACCGCCTCGGGCGGTTGAATATCAACCTGGGTGACTTCGATGGTTGATCTGAAATTGATCGCTGCGTCGAGCCGTATTCCTGTGGCCAATGATTTGCTTGGGGCTTGCAGATTACCTGTGGCGAGGGAGCTTGCTCCCGCTCGGCTGCGCAGCAGTCGCAACCCGCAGAGCCCGGTTTCCCTGATGCAGCGCAGCGTCTGGTTTCGGGGCCGCTTCGCAGCCCGGCGGGAGCAAGCTCCCTCGCCACAGAGGATCGGTATACCCCTTGTGATGGCTCAAGGCCCCGATGCAGAGCCTTCGAGACCACCCAAAGAATTAATTTCAGCGCCGCCCGCAAGGGTCGGCGCTTTGTGCTTTGTCTACCCCTGGAGACCCTCTGATGTCTGTTCGTCACTGGCACGCTGTCCTGCTGACCCTCGTCGTTCTATGCGGCCTTGGCGGCTGCAGCGGCAATTACAAATTCAACGACAACGACTATCGCCCGTTGGGTGATCCGCAAGCGGTCAATCGCGGCAAGTGACCGCAAGGAGCATCAAACATGGAATTGGTTTTCGAAATGCTGAACACCAAGCAGTTCGTGCCCACCGAGTTGTGCCAGAAGACCTTCAAACAGGCCGGCGGCGTGATCGGGCGGGGCGAGGACTGCGACTGGATCATTCCTGACCGCAAGCGCCACCTGTCCAATCACCACGCGATTGTCAGTTACCGCGAAGGCACGTTTTTCCTCACCGACACCAGCAGCAACGGCGTCCAGGACGGCGGCAGCGGCGCACGCCTGCACAAGGGCGAGCCGGTGCGCATCGAGCACGGCAGCACCTACGTGCTCGGCGACTTCGAGATTCGTGCGCGGCTGGTGCGCGATCCGGCGACCTTCGACGGCGAAGTTGGCCGTCCGCGTGCCGCCGGCAGCATCATCCCGGACGACGCCTTCCTCGACCTTGATCCGCTGAACGCGATCGAACAGCAAGAGCGCGTCTATTCGGAAATCGACGAACTGTTGGCCCCGACCGCCAAGCCCGAAGACTCCCGTCAGCGCGCCGACTATGCGCGCATCGACATGGAAAGCCTGATGGTGCCCGAACTGGTCGCCCCGGTTGAGCCCGAGCCTGCTCCGGCCCCGAAAGCCGTCGAGCGGCAGAGCGAGGGTTTCTGGGAGCACTTCGGTGCGGCGCTGGGCGTTGACGTCAAAGGCCTCGATCACGACGCCCGCGAAGCTTTGGCACTCAACGCCGCACGTCTGCTGCGCCAAAGCATCGGCGGTTTGCAGCAGAGCCTGCGCACCCGTTCGGAGCTGAAAAACGAACTGCGTCTGGCTCAGACCACCGTGCAAGGCACCAACAAGAACCCGCTGAAATTCGCCGTCGATCCGAGCGAAGCGCTGCAGATTCTGTTGCAGCCGCACAAGCCCGGTCACCTGCCGGCCGAGCAGGCAATCTCCCGAGCGTTCCGCGATCTGCAGGCGCATCAGGTGGCCTTGCTCACCGCCAGCCGCGCCGCCGTGCGCGGCACCCTGGAGCACTTCTCGCCGGAACAACTGACCCTGCGTTTCGAGCGCGACAACAAGCCGTTGATCGCCACCTCGGGCGGACGCTGGAGAGCGTTCGGCCGTTACCACCAGGCCCTGCGTCAGGACGATGACTGGAGCGAGCGTCTGCTGGCCCGCGATTTCGCCCAGGCCTACGAAGAACAGATCCGCCTGATCTCCACCCTACACACCGACCACCAAGGATGATGCGCATGTCTCGCCGCTCGACCGCTTTTTTCAAGACGCTGACTGCGCTCACCGTGCTGGTGCTGCTCGCCGGTTGCTCGTCGCTGTCGCCGTACTCGAAAGTGACCAAGATCAACCTGAAACTGACCGGCAGCGATCAGCTCAACCCCGACCTCAACGGCCGTCCCTCGCCGATCGTCGTGCGCCTGTTCGAACTCAAGCACCCGGTGACCTTCGAGAACGCTGATTTCTTCAGCCTCTACGAGCGCGCCAAGGAATCCCTCAACCCGGATCTGGTGGCCAGCGAAGAACTCGAACTGCGCCCGGGTGAGACCGTGGAAATGAAGTTGAGCGTGGAGGAGGGCAGCCGCTACGTCGGCGTCCTCGCTGCGTACCGCGATCTGCCGGAAACCAAGTGGCGCTACACCGTTCAGGTCACCCCGCTGGAGCTGACCGAGGCCGATCTGACCCTGGATCAGGCCGGTATCCGCAACACCCATGAAGCGCTCGCCAAGGCGGATGACTGAACATGAATACCCATAAAGTCATTTGGCAGGAAGGCATGTTGCTGCGGCCGCAGCACTTCCAGCACAACGATCGCTATTACGATCACCAGATGAAAACCCGCACCCAGTTGTTGGGTGGCTACACCTGGGGTTTCCTCAATCTGGAGATCGACCTGCAGTTCCTCAACATGGGCAAACTGGTGATCAGTGCCGCCTCCGGGATCCTGCCGGACGGCAGCCTGTTCGAACTCGGCGGCAACACCGAGCCGCTGGCGCTGGACGTGCCGCCGAACACCGGCAACACGCCGATTTACCTGGCGCTGCCGCTGGTCACCGGTAACCACATCGAAGCGCGCCGCCCGGAGCAGTCCGACGTGCTCGCGCGTTACACCGCGTACGACGCCGAAGTGGCCGACTCCAACGCCGGCGATGATTCCGCCAGCCAGGTCAGCTGTGGCCGCCCGGACTTCAAACTGTTGCTCGGCGAGCAGCAGAGCGATCAGGCCTACGTGAAGCTGAAGATCTGCGACGTGCTCGACACCACACCCGACGGCGTGATCAGCCTCGATCCGGACTTTGTGCCGACCTACATTCAGGCCCACGCGTCCAGCTATCTGCTGTCATGCCTGAAAGAAGTCATCAGCATGCTCAACCACCGGGGCGACACGATTGCCGAGCGGATTCGCTCCAATGGCAAGGTCGGCGGTGCTGAAGTCGGCGACTTCATGATGCTGCAACTGATCAACCGTACCGAACTGCTGCTGCGCCACTACCTCGGTCTGGAGCAGGTGCACCCGGAAGAGTTGTATCGCACGCTGCTGACCATGCTCGGCGATCTGGCGACCTTCTCCAGCGACAGCAAGCGTCCGCGTCTGGACAGCCGCTATTCCCACGCCGATCAGGGCGCAAGCTTCCGCAAACTGATGGAAGCGATTCGTCAGGTGCTGTCGATGGTGCTCGAACAGCACGCCATCGAGCTGATCCTGCAGGCGCGCCAGTACGGCATCATCGTGTCGCCGCTGCACGACCACAAACTGCTCGGCTCGGCATCGTTCGTGCTGGCGGCGAGTGCCAACTGCGACTCCGAAGAACTGCGCCACCGCTTGCCGGCGCACCTCAAGGTCGGCCCGGTGGAGCGCATCCGCCAACTGGTCAACCTGCACTTGCCGGGGATCAAGGTCAAACCGTTGCCGGTGGCCCCGCGGCAGATCGCGTTCCACTCGAACAAAACCTACTTCATCCTCGAACTCAGTTCCGAAGACCTGGCGCAACTCGAGCGCTCCGGCGGCTTCGCGTTCCACGTGTCCGGCGAATTCGCCGAGCTTGAACTGAAATTCTGGGCCATCAGGAACTGACCGACATGATCAAGGAAACCGATTACAACCAGGACGACAAAACCGTCCTGCTCGATCGTCAGGGCCACGGACCGGCAGCCAGTCCGCTGACCGACTTCGCCGCGCCGCCGCGCTTCGAGCAACTGGAAGAACGGATGATCTACGCCGCGCGCCTGCGCCCGGCGGAGGCGTTCAACATCAGCCTCAACTCGCTGGTGGCGGCGTCGTCCGAACTGCTCTCGGAAGTGGTGCGCCTCAAGCACAGCGAAACCCGCGAAGACCTCTACGCGCTCAACGAGCGCCTGACCGCCGGGCTCAAGCTGTTTGAAGTGCGCGCGTTGCACAACGGTGCCGAAAGCAGCCAGGTGATGGCCGCCCGTTACGTGCTCTGCACCGTGGTCGACGAAGCTGTGGTGACCACGCCGTGGGGCAACGAAAGCGAGTGGTCGCAGATGAGCCTGCTCAGCAGCTTCCACAACGAGACCTTCGGTGGCGAGAAGTTCTTCCAGCTGCTCGATCGCCTGTCGAAGAACCCGGTCAAACACCTGCCGATGCTCGAGCTGATGTACCTGTGCCTGTCCCTTGGTTTCGAGGGCAAGTACCGCGTGCAGGCCCGTGGCATGCTTGAGCTTGAAGGCATCCGCGACGCCCTGTACCGGCAGATCCGTCAGTTGCGTGGCGACGTGCCGCGTGAATTGTCGCCGCACTGGGAAGGTCTCAACGACCAGCGCCGCAACCTGGTGCGCATCGTGCCGGCGTGGATGGTGGTGCTGTTCACGCTGGTCTGCCTGGTGGTGATGTATTCGGGCTTCGCCTGGGTCCTGGGCGAGCAGCGCGACACCGTTCTGCAACCTTATCAGCCGCTTGATCCGGCCGCGGTGCAACCGCAGTCGCAGCCGTAAACAGGGACGTGTGATGAAAAAGTTTTTCAAGAAAGTCGGCGCCTTCCTGCGCCAGACCTGGGTCTGGACTCTGCTGCTGGTGCTGTTCGTGGCGCTGCTGGTGTGGTTCGTCGGCCCGTTGTTGGCGGTGGATGACTACAAGTTCTGGGAGAGCTCGACCTCTCGCTTGCTGACCATCGCCGTGCTGTTCCTGATCTGGGGCCTGACCATGGTCTTCGTCAGCTGGCGCGCGGGCATCCGCAAGAAAGCCGTCGAAGAAACCGAGGACGGCCAGGATCGCATCCGTCGTGATGAACTGATCGAAGAAGAGCAGAAAGAGTTGAAGGCGCGCTTCAAGGACGCGCTGAAAACCCTGAAGACTTCGAGCCTGTATCGCGGCCGCAGCGAACGCTGGCGCAACGATTTGCCGTGGTATCTGCTGATCGGTCCGCAGGCTTCCGGCAAGACCAGTCTGCTGGACTTCTCCGGGCTGGAATTCCCGATCAACAAGATCGACCGCAAGCTGACCCGCGACACCCTCGGCACCCGTCATTGCGACTGGTACTTCGCCGACCACGGTGTGCTGATCGACACCGCCGGGCGCTACACCACGCAGCCGGACGCGGAAGTCGACGGCAGTGCCTGGACCACCTTGCTCGAACTGCTGCGCAAGCGTCGTCGCGGGCGTCCGTTGAACGGGGTGCTGGTGACCATTCCGGTGGAATCCCTGATCGGTGGCAGCGAGCAGGACATTGACACCTTGGCGCGCCAGGTGCGCGGTCGTCTGCAAGACGTCTATCAGAAACTGCACGTCGACGTGCCGGTGTATCTGGTACTGAGCAAGGCGGACAAGCTGCTCGGTTTCGACGAGTTCTTCGATCAACTGACCCGCGAAGAAAGTGATCAGGTGCTGGGTACCAGTTTCCGCAAGGATCAGGTCGGCACCGACGTCGCGGTACTGCGCGGCGAGTTCGAAGAGCTGCTGCGGCGCCTGAACAATCAGGTGATCATGCGCATGCACTCCGAGCGCGATACCCAGCGCCGTGGCCGCATCCTCGACTTCCCGCATCAACTGGGGCAGATCGGTGAGCGCCTGTGCCTGTTCGTCGACATGGCGTTCACCGGCAACCGTTATCAGCGTGCGTCGCTGCTGCGGGGTTTCTACCTGACCAGTGCGCCGCACCTGACGCAGGAAATGGACGCGACCACCGCCGGCATCGGCGCCAGCCTCGGCATGAGTGCCGGCGTGCTGCCGACCCTGCGCAGTGGCCGTTCGCGCTTCATCCATCATCTGTTCAGTCGGGTGATTTTTCCGGAGTCGGATCTGGCTGGTCTGGACAAGCGCGAGCGCAGCCGCATCCATTGGGGCCAGCGTGCGTTGTACGTCGGCGCACTGGCGGCACTGGCGCTGTTCGGCATGCTCTGGGCTGGTGGTTTCTCGGCCAACTATGAGCGTCTGGAAAACCTGCGCACACTGGCGCAGAACTGGACTCAGCAGCGTTCGGCGCTGACCCCGCGTGATGACGCGATGGGCGTGCTGAAAACCCTCGACACCAGCTATGCCGCGACTCAGGTGTTCCCGAAGAAGGGCGACGTTTCGTACCACGAGCGTGGCGGTCTGTATCAGGGCGAAGACGTCAATCCGGTGGTCAAGCAAGCCTACGAACATGAGCTCGAAGCGCAATTGCTGCCACGGGTCGCGACGATGCTCGAAGGGCAGATCCGCGCCAACATGAAGGACCGCGACAAGCTGCTCAACAGCCTGCGTGCGTACCTGATGCTGAACATGAAAGACCGTCGTGACGCCGTGTGGCTCAAGGACTGGGTCGCCACTGACTGGTCGCAGCGCTACACCGGCAACACCGCGGTGCAGAATGGTCTGAACACCCACCTCGAGCGCCTGCTGAAGCAGCCGTTCATCTACCCGCTGAACGATCAACTGGTGACTCAGGCACGTCAGGTGCTGCGCGCCGAATCGCTGGCCACCGTGGTCTACCGCATGCTCCGCGAGCAGGCACGCAACCTGCCGGAGTACCGTTTCAGCCAACACCTCGGGCCGCAGGGCTCGCTGTTCATCGGCACCGAATACGTGATCCCGGGCTTCTACACCCAGCAGGGTTATCAGCAGTACTTCTCGGTGCAGGGTTCGGCGCTGGTCACCGACATCCTGCGTGACAACTGGGTGCTGGGCGAAGGTGCGGGCATCAGCGACATGGACTTGCGTCGCCTGATGGTCGAGCTGGAGCAGCTGTACTTCCGCGACTACGCCAACTACTGGAGCGAGGCCGTTGGCCAGGTGGCCTTGCCGCCGATCAGCGACGCCGGTGAAGGCGCCGAGCAACTGGCGGGCCTGACGTCGGCCAACTCGCCGGTGCTGGCATTGCTCACTGAAGTGCGCGAAAACACACGCTTCCCGGCTGCTGCCGATCCGGTGGATGAAGCCGGTGATGCCGCCGATGCACTGGCCGGGCAGAAGGGCAAACTGGGCAAGGTCGGCAAACTGGCGTCTGCCGTAGCGGACAAGGCGTCGGCGATGGCCGTGGCGAAAAGCCTGCCGGACACCGCGAAGAAGTCGCTGCAGCGTCGCTTCGAGCCGCTGCACCGTTTGCTCGATGACAACAACGGCCCGGCCGCTGACCTGACCCCGGCCATCAGCGCGCTCAACGACCTGCAACTGCAACTGTCCGGTCTGGCCCGTTCCAGCACGCCGGAACAAGCCGCGTTCGAAATGGCGAAAACCCGCATGAGCGGCCAGCGTGATGCGCTGACCAACCTGCGTGCGGCCTCGGGTCGCCTGCCGCGTCCGCTGAGCGTGTGGTTCAACGTGTTGGCTGAAGACTCGTGGCGCCTGGTGCTCAACGATGCCTACCAATACCTGAACGGCCGTTATCAGAACGAGCTGTACAGCGTGTATGGCAAAACCATCAGCAAGCGTTATCCGTTCAGCGCCAGCAGCACCAGCGACGTGGCGATCAGCGATTTCCGCGAGTTCTTCCGCGCTCAAGGCACCGTCGACCGCTTCTTCGACAGCTACATGCGTCCGTTCGTCAGCGGTGATCCGGGCAACTACCGGATGCGCAGCGTCGACGGTCACAGCCTGCCGGTATCGAAGATGTACCTCGACCAGATGGCAGCAGCCCTGACCATTCGCCAGAGCTTCTTCTCGATCAACCCGGCCGAGCCGACCGTGCAGTTCAAACTGGAGCCGTACACCCTCGATCCGGCGGTGAGCCGTTCCGAGTTCAAGTTCGGCGACAAGACGATGGAGTACCGCCACGGTCCGATCCTGCCAATGACGTTCAAGTGGCCGACCGACGCTGAAGACGGTCGCACCAGCCTGGTGATGGACAAGATGGCCGGGCGTCCGATCGGTATCGAGAAGAACTCCGGCCCATGGTCGCTGTTCCGTCTGTTCGACCTGATGCAGACCGAGTACCTGACCGGTCGCGACGTGCTGGTGCTGAAAGCCGACGTGGGTGGCCTGCGTGCCAACTACCTGCTGACCAGCCAGCGCACGCCGAACCCGTTCGACATGGGCGTGCTGCGTACCTTCCGTATGCCGGTGCAGCTCTGATGCTGGTGGCCAGTCCCTGGCGCAGCGCGGCGCGTACCGACCCGGGCAAGGTGCGGGCGCGCAACGAAGATGCCTTCCTCGACAATCCGCAGCAGGGGCTGTGGGTGGTCGCGGACGGCATGGGCGGTCATCAGGGTGGCGACATCGCCAGCCAGTTGATCGTCGCCAGCCTGGCTGAATTGCCGCAACACGAGGACTTCGACGAACGCCTCAAAGCCATCCGCCAGTGCCTGCACTGGCTGAACCGGCGCTTGGGGCAAGAGTTGACGGTCACCGCCGGGCGTCACGACAGCATCATGGGCAGCACCGTCGTGGCGCTGCTGGTGGAAGGCAATCGTGCGGCCTGCATCTGGGCCGGCGACAGCCGTTGCTATATGTGGCGCGGGCAGCGGCTGTATCAGCTGTCCAAGGACCATTCGCTGCAACAGCAACTGATCGACGAGCAACAGATGAGCGTCGAACAGGCGGCGGCGCACCCGGCGGCTCAGGCCTTGACCCGAGCCGTCGGCGCCGCTGAACAGCTGACCCTGGATGTCCTCGAACTCGAGGTCTATCCGGGCGATGCATTTTTGCTGTGCAGCGATGGTTTGTATCAGGGCCTGAGCAGCGATGCCCTCGGCAACGCCCTCAGCCTCAGCGCGCCGCATGTGGCGCTGGAACGTCTGTTCGACGGCGCCCTGCGGGGCGCCGCTCGGGACAACCTGACTGCCGTGGTGATCCGCCAATGACTGAAATCGAATCCTCAGTCGATGACTTGCTGATGAGCGAAGAACAGGCCAACAACCTGACCTACTTCGCCTTCGCCAAGGCAAACAACGCCGAGCCGCTGCTGGCGCCGACCAAGGCCAGCATCGGTGCATTGCCGGACGTACTCGCCGGCCGCTACCACCTCGAGCGTCTGCTCGGGGCGGGCGGCATGGGTGCGGTCTACCGGGCGCGAGATCTGCTGCACGAGCAGTTCGGCGATCCCGACCCTTACCTTGCGCTGAAAATCCTCAGCGAAGAATTTGCCGAATCGCCGGACGCCAGTGCCTTGCTCTACAGCGAGTTCGCCCTGACCCGGCGCCTGCGCCACGACAACGTCGTGCGTGCACACACCTTTGAAGTCGACACCGACTGCCAGCGGGCCTTCATCACCATGGAATACATGCGTGGCCTGACCCTGGACAAATTGCTCTGCGAGCGGCCTCTCGGCCTGCCGTGGAAAGAAACGCGCGACATCGCACTGCCGCTGCTCGATACGCTGGCTTATGCCCACCGTCGCGGCGTGCTGCACGGTGACATGAAGCCGAGCAACGTCATGCTCAGCGAAGACGGCCTGCGCCTGTTCGACTTCGGTCTCGGCCAGGCAGAAGAGGGCGTGTTGCCCGGTCTGCCACATCTGAGCCGCGAGCGTTTCAACGCCTGGACCCCGGGCTACGCCGCCCCCGAACTGCTTGAGGGCCAACCGTTGTCGGCCAGCGCGGACGTGTACGGCGTGGCCTGCGTGATCTATGAACTGGCGAGCGGCAAACACCCGTTCCGCCGCTTGCCCTCGACCCAGGCCCGCGACGAGCACTTGGAGCGCGAGCTGCAAGCCCCGGCGAACTTACCGAAACACGGCTGGCCAGCGCTGCGAACCGCGCTGAGCTTCAATGCGGCAGAACGCACCATCACTGCCGATCAATTGCGTGACGCCTTGGGCGCCACTTCGTCCTGGCTGCAACGGTTGCGACTTCGGGCGTAACGGACGACATTCGAACAGGGAGCGCTTTATGTTCAACCCAGCTAACGAAACCCACTTCAGCCTCAAGGTCGAAGACTACGTGGGCGACCTGCAAGTGCTGTCGTTCACCGGCACCGAAGGCATCAGCCAGCCGTATCGCTTCGACCTCGAACTGGTCAGCGAAAACCCCGACCTGGACCTGGAAAAGCTCCTGCACAAGCAGGCGTTTCTCGCATTCGATCCGCAGGGCTCGGGCATTCACGGGCAGATCTACCGCGTCGCCCAGGGCGATGCCGGCAAGCGCCTGACCCGCTACAAGGTCTCGCTGGTGCCGCAACTGCAATACCTGCATCACCGCACCAACCAGCGCATCTACCAGCAGATGTCGGTGCCGAAAATCATCGCGCTGATCCTCGATGAACACGGGATCAAGGGCAACGCCTACAGCTTCCAACTGAGCCAGCCGTGCCCGGATCGCGACTACTGCGTGCAGTACGACGAAACCGATCTGCACTTTGTTCAGCGCCTGTGCGAAGAGGAGGGTATTCACTACCACTTCCAGCACAGCGAAAAGGCTCACCTGCTGGTGTTCGGCGACGACCAAACGGTGTTCCCCGACCTCGGCCAGCCGACCGCCTACATACAGGGCAGCGGCATGGTCGCCGAAGAGCCGGTGATCAAAGGCTTCAAACTGCGTCTGGAAACCCGCACCAGCCGCACCACGCGCCGCGATTACGACTTCGAAAAACCGCGCCTGCAAATGGAGGCAGCGTACAAACCCGATGGCGAGAGCACTGAACCGGATCTCGAAGACTACGACTACCCGGGCCGCTTCATCGACCGTGCGCGCGGCAAGTTCCTCAGCCAGCGCGCCCTCGAACGCCATCGCGCCGACTACCGCCAGGCCGAAGGTCGTGGCGACCAGACCAAACTGGTCAGCGGCCACTTCATGGCCATGTCCGACCACCCGCGCAGCGAGTGGAACGACCTGTGGCTGCTCACCGAAATCTTCCACGAAGGCAAACAGCCGCAAGTCCTCGAAGAAGGCGTGACCAGCGACACCACCGACAACAAGGACGACTTCCACCAGGGCTACCGCAACACCTTCCTCGCCACCCCGTGGGACGTGTTCTACCGCCCGGCCCTCGAACACCCGAAACCGCGCGTGCTCGGCAGCCAGACCGCCATGGTCACCGGCCCCAAAGGCGAAGAAATCCACTGCGACCAGTACGGCCGCATCAAGGTGCAATTCCACTGGGACCGCGAAGGCCTGGCCGACGATAAAACCAGCTGCTGGCTACGCGTCTCCAGCTCCTGGGCCGGCGACCGCTACGGTGCGATCAGCATTCCGCGCATCGGCATGGAAGTACTCGTCACCTTCCTCGAAGGCGACCCCGACCAACCCCTCGTCACCGGCTGCCTGTACCACAAGGAAAACCCGGTGCCGTACGCCCTGCCGGCAAACAAAACCCGCAGCGTCTTCAAAACCCTCAGCTCCCCGGGCGGCGGCGGTTACAACGAGCTGCGCATCGAAGACAAAAAAGGCGCCGAGCAGATCTACATCCACGCCCAGCGCGACTGGGATGAGAACGTTGAGCATGACCAGAAGATTCGGGTCGGCAATGAACGTCATGACACGGTGGTGAAGAACACTTACACCGAACTCAAGGCTGAAGAACACCGCACGACTATCTCCGACCGCAAGGTTGAAGCGAAGCTGGATGATCACCTGACAGTTGGGCAGAACCAGCATGTGAAGCTGGGCACGGCGCAGCTGACCAGCGTGGGCAAAGAGATTCACCTCAAGGCTGGGGACAAGATTGTTATTGAGGCGGGGACGGAGCTGACCATTCTTGGTGGTGGGAGCTTTATCAAGCTCGATGGCGGTGGTGTGACCGTGGTTGGGCCGGTGGTGAAGATTAATGCCGGTGGGTCGCCGGGGAGTGGGACTGGCATCGGGATTAAACCGCCAGTGCTGCCGGGGGCGGCGGATAAGGATAAGGCGGGGAGTTTAATGGATCAGGCGTTGGGGAATGCGGTGCCTGAGAAGGTTAAGCCGAAGGCTTTTTTTGTGTTTTCTGAGTGATCGACATGAATGGTTTTTTGAAGAAGAGGAATGGTTTCGCCGTAGCGGCTTTCACCGCCTCGCTGCTGAGCCTGTTCAATGGCAGCGCTTATGCGGATGAGTGTCCGTCTGAGGACTTTTCCCAATTCCTGCCGGCGTTCTCTGCGAATGCTGAAACTCAGCAGCGGTTGACCGCGATGACGGTGAAGTCGCTGGTTTTGAAACCTGCTGGGGAGAGTGGAAATTTTGAGCCGCAAACGACGGGAGTCAAAAGCTCGACATTGGCCTTTCCACTGATGGCGCCCGTAGCCACAGGTAAGACAGAAGGTGTCGAAGTCGAAGCGGTTGACGACAATCACTTTAACGTTGTTGATAAGCGTGCAGGTAACAGCAACATCAAGATCTTTAACTTTTCTCACCAGGCGTGTTGGGTTTTGGAGGGTGTTGAGGATTGGTCGATTAGTGAGAAAAATCTCGTAGTGGCGAGTACGCCGACCATGAACACCTCCGAGAATTTTTGTTATCAGCGCGCGCAAGCCTTCGCTGGGTTAGGTGGGTTAGAGCAGTATCGGCTAACCGGTGAACTGTTTGTGGCTGCGCTGGAAAACTATGAGTGCGCTGCTGCTTCTGGAGACCCACAAGCAAGTTTGAGTGCTGCGGGTCTGAGTCTTTCTGGAATGGCACCACAGTTGGAAACGGAAAAAGTCGAGGCGCTTTTCAAGGCTGCCGCGACAACGCTTGCCGACGGTGCAGCCTCTCTTTCGACTTTCTATTGCTACGGGAACAACCCTGTACCCGAAGGGCCTTGCCGACATCCAGAGCAAGCCGAAAAAGAGCTTATTCGCGCTGCATCAATGGGTTCGGTCGACGCGATGAATTACTTGGGTTACTCGTTTGAAGAAGGAAGGCTCGTTACCAAAGACATATCCAGAGCGCTTGCCTGCTATCGCCTCGCCGCTGACAAGGGTAACGACACCGCTGCCGGAAATCTGAAACGTTTAAACGCGCAAGACGCTGCTGCTTCTACCAAGACCAGCTATTGCTATTAATTTGCAGGATGCAGAAATGACCGAACCACTCGATTTAAGAAACCAGTACACCGGCGGTGATTACGTCTACCTGATGGGAGGTAATGGCACTCAAACCAACGCGGCGGGAAAAAAACTGATCGATTGTTCACATATGGTGAACCTTCTGCTCACTGGCGCGGGCTACCAGATTGAGTATGAGGAGACGAGAGCTATGAACGCCTCCTCTCGCTTTTACACCGTAGTGCCGCCGACAGAGGTCAAGAAAGGGGACATTGCTCTTTGGATTGACATACTTCCTCTAACGGGAGGTAGTCGTCGTCTGTTTCATACTGGCATTGTCATGGAGTACAACGCGGCGACGCGTCAAGGAAAAATTTTTGGTGCTCAGACCACTAACGGACCTTCAGAAGCATTCTTTGGAACTAACCCGCCTGCTTACTACTGGCCTGTTCCAACAAAATTTCTGAGGGCTAAGGAGGAATATCGGACAGGTGCCACGCCAGCTCCCGCGCCGTCGGCAGCACCTGCACCGGCAGGCCCCGCCCCTCTGATGAACTTTCAATATCCGTTCAGAAAAGCTGACGGTAAACAGTTCGCTGATGCTGAGGAGGTTTACAAAGCCCTCGAGGCTGAAACTGCTGGCCACTACTTGCTAGGCAGCAACAAGTTCTGGCATGGCGGCATTCACATCAGCAATGCCAGCGCTCCTCAGTGCATCTTGAACGAACCAATTCGGTGTATGGCCGACGGTGAAGTCGTGGCCTACCGACTTAACGAAGATTATTTGGAGTCTACGTTCGGTGAAAATGAGAAAAAACTGAAGTATTCCAACTCGTTTTGTTTGGTGCGACATGAGTACAAATCTGCGCCGAACCCAGAAGACGGACCGAATAAAGGCAAGCAAAACAAGCTGAATTTCTACAGCTTGTACATGCACCTTCTGCCCTTCAAGCGTTATCCGCTGACTGAGGAAGAAACTCCTAAGCCTCAAGTGACCATGAAGGTAAGTGACTTCAACGCTTACGACGATTTCCCTGAATCCAGTAGCGTTCAGAACGTTGGCAAGCTCGTTGCGGGGACCAAACTTGAAATACTGGATCAAAAGGCCCTAGGCAGCGTTACCTATGCGAAAGGGAAAATTCTTTCAGGTAGCGTTAAAAAGAACGGTCACAAAGTTCGCGAGGCTGGAAAGGAGGTCTGGTTCGCATACTTGAAAGACGGAGTACCCTACAAAAACTCCAAACCCGCACGTATATGGCTGGCAGACCCGATCCCGGAGCGTTTAAAGCCAAAATATTGGCAAGGTAAGGTGAAAGGAACCGCGTTGACAAGATTGGATCTTTATCAGGGTCCTATCTCTGCCCAAAATGGGCAGAATGCCGGTGATAAGATTGGCTCGCTGCAACTTAACCCTCAAAGTTCGGTGGAATTTGAAAGCAAAGAGGTACTGAGCCTCAATGTTGCAGGGACAATTCGTAGAATGGCGAAATGTACCAGCAGCGGTAGCTTGGCTGGGACGGGAAACCTTCCTCCCAGCTTCTGGGTGATTGTGGAAAACGAATATGTTGCCTGGGATGTAATCCCGAGTAGCTTCAATTCTGTAGAGCCTGCAAGTACCGGTATCAAGGCAGGTGATCCGATCGGATACTTAGGGCTGACAGAAAATCTCACAGGCGAAGATGGCGGCGTAACCAATAAGTATCAGGTTCATGTCGAGATATTCACTGCTGATGTCGACGTAAAAAATTTTCTTCAAAACGCTGCTGATTTGAAGATAGGTAAACAATATCTGCATCTTTTGGCAGGAGCTGAGCTCAAGAAAAAGGCGCCTGCTACCGGTAGTATTCCGGTCAAAAAGGAGCATGTTGTTGATTTAAGCAAGGCTCCCGTGATCAAGGAAGGCGATGAAAGCTGGTATGACGTCAGTGTGGTGGAAGACGATCAACCGTTAAAGGGACTTGTTAAAAAATCTGGCGCAACGCTCATCACTCAGCACGACTGGGAGAAATTGGGTTTTCAGATCGTGGAAGAAACAAACACCGTTGCCGATGGATTCCTCGACCCTCAAGACATGCCTCAGTTCTTCAAAGATCTTTTCGTCAAAATTGATAAAAACCACGACGGGGATGTTGATCGCAATGAACTCTCTGAGGCATTGAAAAATGTTGATATGAGAGATCACTGGGCGAAGCTCATTGCTCACCATCCAACTGAGTGGAAGGACAAGGCGGAGTCGGTTAAGTGGAGTAAGTTGGATAAATTACTAGAAGCATCTCCAAAAACGTTGAAGCACGAAAAAGAACGGATAAGCAAATATGTTTTTTGGAGTGAGCTGTCTGGTAAGGCCGCTGTTAATTTAGATATAGTTTGGCATTTTCATCCGGTTGAATTCATAAAAAATATGACCGCTAAAAAAATCTGCGAGTGCAATGCTATTGTTAAAGTGACTCGTTGGAATTCTAGCACTATGACCCATTATGGCCCACTACATACCGGTGATAAAGAGTTAGGCAGTGCTCCTCAATGGGATGAGCTAGTATCTGCGGGGAGGATTACAGCGGATGAAAAGAAAATCATTGTTGTCATGTCGGGGAATGAAGCAAAAATCAATGGGGTACAGTGTTATGACAGTGAAGTGATCACTGCGGGAGCGATGCAGAAAACAATGAAAGTCACCGGTGGCGGTGAGCTGCCAGATCAAATTAAAAAATTCAAGGATCAATATCCAGATGCATATGTAGAATTTTTTGAATCTAAAGGTTGGAAGTTAGATGGATCTGGTGTATCTCCGCAATTATATTATCAGGGGGAGGCTCGAGCTAACGGCGCTAAATTGGAAAAACAGGCGCTAAAAGAAAACCTGCAACTTGGATGTAATGAAGCGACCTTTGGCAAGGTAATTGATTGCCAACCAGTTTCTGCGATGGCGTGTGCAATTGCAAGCCCGCTATACGTGGAAATACAAATAATGGATTTTATTGATAGGCTGCATGCTGCATTGAGTAAAGTGCCCTCGGGGTACAACTTTAGTGCCGAAAAGTTATTTAAGTCTCCTTTAGGAAAGGCTGTAGTACTTGATCATGATATAAATAGGCCCGCCTTTGTCAAGGATGATTTAGGTGCCGCGCTCGACACGTTTTTCTCCCAGAATCCGGCGGTAAGTAGGAATATTGATACCTGGGGGGCGGCGCACGGCGCGAATGAGCGGAAGGTTCTCGATTTGTATGGTAATAACAGAAGAATGACGAATCCATCTCTCCGTTATAATCACTTAAAGGCAGGGCTTTGAAAATGTTAAAGGCAAAATTTTTTATAGGTACATGTCTAATTTTTTCAATTGGATCTTTTTGTGATGCCGCAGATTCGAGTTTGGCGAGTGCCGATGGTGCGATGCTCAAGTTTTCTTCTTGGGATCAAGGTACCGCTGTATGGAAGCGCGCTACCTTCTCCAAGATGAACGACAGCTATGATTTATACGATAATGGGGACAAAACTTCAGTTGGCGTAGGTATTAACTCTGATTCTCTTTCACCCAGCAAAAAATATGCGTTGGTTCAGCGAACTGTATTTGGAGAGTTGAGCAATGGGCAAGAGGTGGTTGCCACCGAGAATAATTATTGCGATATGGTTTCAATGGATACTGGTTGCGTACTTTTGTCACGCTCCGCTGAAGCGTGCTCTGGAAGTTGGAAAGGGGGAAATTGGTTGACTGATGGGGGAGAGGTGATTGTGCCGAACTTGGAGACGATTTCTCCTAACAACCTAATAAAGTCAGTGGAATCGATTAATAATGCGTCTGCGAAAGGACTTGCTGTAAAAGACCAACTATTCATGGGGGTCGAATCTTATATGAGTTGCTACCCGGCCAGTAAGAACGTCCAAGCCTTGAATAATGTCGGTTTCTATCTAGCACAAGCAGGTGATGATTCGTCCGCACTGAGGATTTATCGGGAAATCGAAGTAGTTGGTAAGCGGACTGTGCTGATGCTCAATATCGCGGACTCTTTGTGGAATTTGAAAGAAACTTCCGAGGCTGCGAAATATTACAAAAAATACTCTGACGCGATGATCGCGGAAGGTAAAGCCGGAAAAGTGCCTGCACGCGTTGCTGAACGGGCGAAATAGCGACGTGAGGGAGGTTTCGATCCTGGGCGGCATGCGCACCACCGAGGAGTATGTGCGGTGATCGCGTGGATGGGCGCGTGCTTAATCCATGACTCGACATTTTTGCGGGAATTGCGTAAGCCTTCGGCAGTGATGCCGTAAGTTGACCCGCAGTGTAATGGGGACAGGCCAAGTTTTAGTAATTGCTCGAAAACCGTGGTCTGTCCCCATTTTTCTACGGCGCAAAATGTTTGGGTCTACAACGACCTCGGTTTTTATCTGGCCGAGGGCGGCAGAGATGAGTTGGCGCTGAAGTTTTATCGAGGCGTTGAGGCCGTTGGTAAACGCACGGTACTGATGTTGAACATCGCCGACTCCCTCTGGCGCCTTGATCGCAGAGATGAAGCGCAACGCTATTACAGCCAGTACCGCGACGCGATGAGCGCCGACGGCAAGGCGCAGAAAATACCTCGACGCGTAGTTGAGCGATCCGCAATTCAGGGAATGAAAAATTGAACATGTTTGTGCGTTTTATCGCGTTGTCCTTTGGATGCCTGTTTGCCTCTTTTGCGATGGCCGAGGACGACTGCAAAGAAATCACCGTCAGCGCCCAGGTCGATCGGTGTGTGGAGGCAGCCCGCAAGGAAGCCGACACGCAACTCAATGCCAGCTACAAGAAACTGCTGAGACGGTTTGAGGCTCAACAACGGCTTGACCCTGAGCAGGGCAAGGCGCTGGTCGCCATGGCCAGAGAATCCCAGCGCGCCTGGATCAAGCTACGCGACACCACATGCCCGCTTGAAGCCACGGAAATCGAGCCAGGGGTGGCAGCGCATGTCACGACGATCAACAACTGCATGGCCAGACTGAGTCTGGAGCGTGCGGCTTACCTGGACACAATCGTCGCTGATGAGCCGGGTAATGTGCTCGATCTCAACAAGGTGTACCTGTCCGGCTCCCAGCGCTTCGGCAATGTCGTGGCACGTTATGTCAGCACCTTTGGCAGCCCATGCCTGACGGTCCAGATTCTGGCGCCCAACGGCGGTTGGAGAGTTCTGTCCTCCAAGCGGTTTTGCAGTTTTGACGGCAAATCGTTTTGGAATGGTTATGCCAATGCATTGTTTGAGGATCATGCATTTGCTGCTGATGGTTTACACCTGACGCTCAGCTTGTTCGAGCTTCGTGGGGAAGGAGAGAAGCGGCTCGCTTGTGTGATACCGATCCAGAATGAGCGAATTGAAGAACTAAAGTGCGGCGCGCCTGAACCCGGTGCCTAATCGGACAAGCTCTATTGGGGTGTATTTGGACATCATTTGATTGAATCAAGGATTGAAGAAAGTGAAACGCGTATTGCAGAGCGTTCTCTGCGCTCTAACTTGTTGTGTCGCTGTACCGGGTTCTCCCGCGCTTGCTGCGCCCCAAGTCCTCAAGGAAATTCCGGCTAGCTTGCTGGGTGATGCATCACGGCAAAACGTATTTGTTCTGGCAGGAGATGCGGACGAGGCCTCCAACCGATTGTTGATTGCGCCGGTACAGACACGTGATGAGGACATCTTGCTCGATACGTCGAAGGCGCTGCCTCTGATCAAAAGTCAGTACTCGTCTGCGCTTCAGGGTGAATTCAGCGTCCATTTACTCAAAGGTCGCCCTGGCGTAATGACCGTCATTGATCCACAGGCTGAGGAAGCTGTGGTCAAGCAACCGTTTGTTGAGGCTGGGGATTACATCGCGCTAGTAACCAGCGAAGAAGATAACGCGGTTTATAACTTCAACCTGTTGTTCGCCTTCAACAGAGGTTCAAAGCAGTTTGAGCTGAAAGCGCTCCTGGAAGTGGCGAACAACGACTCCTGTGACCGGTCGCTTGTCAGCGTAGTGGAGTTGCCGGTGCAGACATTGGGCCCCATCACTCTCGCTTCTTTCGATGGGCGTGAAGCGCTGCAGAAGCTGCAGGTTGCTCGTACTGGCAGTATTAAGGGCGTGAGAAAGAAATTGATGACCGTCGATTCGGCTGATTTGCTGGATATGGCGCTGGCAGCCTACCGAAAGGGTGATGACTCTTCCTTTAAGGATACGATGAGCTACGCGTTGATGGGCGGCGGCTCGCATGACACTTGTCCCCCGGATAGCTATATCGTCGCACAGTACTACTACCCGCAGCGTCCCGGCTGGTCCAACGACCTTGGGTTTTTACTGGGCGAGGCGGGTTACTACGCTGAGTCGATTGAGTTGCTCAATGCAGTGATTGCCAACCACCCAAACAGGACGGTTGTTTACCTGAATCTCGCTGACAGTTATTGGGCCGTGAACGATAAAGAGCGGGCGGTGGCGGCATACAAGCAATACTCATCGCGAATGTCTGAAGCGGGGAAGGCTTCGAAGATCCCGTCGAGGGTGGGTGAGCGCAGTGCTATGGCGCCCGAGGCGTGACCAGCGTTCGTTGAGTTGCTGAAAGCATGTTTTTTATTACCCATGAACCGCTAAAGGAATGTTCGGTTTGAAATTTTCGTCTGCATTGTTTTCCGCGTTGCTCATTTTTGTTCCTCTGGCGGCTCATAGCGAGGTCACGACCGAGGTTTTTTGCTTCCGCTCCTACGAAGGCAAACCCATAAATTTTGAATTCAGAACCTATTACGATTCTGTCGCCAAGTGGAGCGGTGCTGGCGTCAAGTACAGCAAGTCGAAAAAGGCTATTGGGCTGGTTCATCGCAGTACTGAACAAGAAGAACTTGTGTATGGCCGGCCCTACCAGTACACGACAACTTGGGTTGAAGTAGTTGATGGCGTACTGACAGGTGAGTATCAGATGGTCACTCAGGGTGGCCGGGTTGATGCGATGACCTATACGAATTACAAGTCCGCAAAGAAGTATTCGTTTGAAAACGATTACAACGTGGATTCGAAACCTGAAACAGGTTGCCAATGGTGAGGCAGAGAATATTCGGGAAGGGGGAACTTAACGTCCCTTTTTTCATATTCAATTAGGCCCGTAAATCATATGCAGGGAGGCAAGTTGAAAAAAATAGTCTTGATCGCGTTATTGCTGTGTACTTTCTCTGTGGGTGCGGCGCCAGTGTTTCCGTCCCTCAAGTCCTGCATGGAGGCCGACAGCGGTTGCGCGCTGGCGCTGAAGGACAACTTTCTGATGGACTCACACTCCGGGCAGCGTCTCTCCGAGATGGAGGAACCGGCAGGGGCGATGAGTGGCTTTTGGCTGTACCGAGATGGCGAGCGCTACATCCTTCAGGAAGAAAATTACTCCCAGTCGAAGACGCGCCGCTGGCTGGTTTTCACCTACGACAGCGGCAAAGTTGTGCTCGAAGGCGCCTATGTTTTCTCGATCGACATTGATATGAACACCGGGCCCTACTGGCATGGCTACGACTGCCGAGGCGATGCCAAGCCGTTCGCCGTGCCAACGAAAGACTCGTTCAGTGAAGTCGCTTTGGAGGCGTTATGCGGGGAGGCCGAAGGCTGGGTCGTCTCGGGCGGGGATACCAAGGTGCCGGTGTCAGCCAAAGGGCTGGCTGTCAGTGTTCCCGTTTATCACGCCCGCAACCGCGATGGTTCAGCGACTTACCTGTTCGCTGAAAGCGATGTTCCGGATCTTTCGAAACTGGTTTGCCTGTCCAACTGTGTCGATGCCGCGAAAACACCAGAGCGCGTTTCGCAGGGGACGGCGCCATTGAGGTGGGGGGAAGAAGTGACGTTGTGTTCGGATGACGAAGATATTTACTTCAGTTGCCCATTAGACGGCGGCAAGACGGTTTCTGTTTGTGCGCGGGGGAACAGCAAACCCACGGTTGGTTCTGTTCAGTATCGATATGGTGTGCCGGGGAACATCGAGATGGTTTACCCGAAGAATGCTGTGCCGCCTAGGGGCAAGTTTTTCGTTGTAAATGCGACGGAAGGAAGCGCGAGCCTGAACATCATCAAGTTCAAGCTCGGTACGTATACCTACCTCGTTAACCAGGCATTCGTGAGTTATCTGACGGTGCTCAAAGAGGAAAAAGTTGTATTCAGGCAGCGATGCGGCGCAGGAAGTTATTCCTTCATAAACCGAGCGGCGCTCCAAGGGTTGGAGTCACGACCAAAAAGCGCAGAAGACTTTCGCTAGTTGCTAATGCCGAAGCTTATGAAAGGGGACTTAACGTCCCCTTTCTTCATCCGCAAATCCCGCTACGACTTGGCTGCCAGGTTCCGCACTTCAATATGGTCGAGCGTCCCTTCCACCATCAATCGCACCCCATCCGCCATTCTGCTCAGGGCAAGTGCTACCGAGCGGCGGGAGCCGTGGAGGTCGTCGGCGAGGTCGCAGGCGATGGCGCTGATGGACAGGAGGTCTTCGGAGGCGTTGGCCATTAGGGCTTCGGCATCGGCGCCGGGGGAGAGGCTAAAAAGGCCGGTTTCGCGTTTGGGTTGGGATTCGGTGCGCGGTTTGAAGTGGTGGTCGAGGGCGCGTTCGGCGGCTTCGTGGAATTTCTTGGATTCCAGCGATTCGTAGGGCGATATGTCTGGGGTTTCGGGGGGATTGGGTGTTGGTTTGATCATTCGGTCTTACTCCAGTTTCAGGAGCCGACACCGTTTCGCTCGCACTTCGAAAGTGGTGGCAGCTGTGCATAGGTGTGCAAGACCGGTGGAGTCACCCGGCAGACCCGAAGGCCTCCCATACACAGCAGCCATAACGATCCGCGAGCATAGGAAAACGCTCGGCGAATTGCCATAACCAATGTGGACTCCCGCCGGACTTGCACGTCCGTATCACCGATTCGTGGTGACCTATTGAGGCTATCGATGAACCATCATCCTGCCTAGTTCACGCACATCACCACGCTCTGCAGGAAATTTCCCATAGGTTTGCAGGCTGGAAGATCAAAAGATCGCAGCCTTCGGCAGCTCCTACAGGGATGTGTTTCAACAGGTGTAGGACGGTGGGTGCAGAAGTGTGACTTGGTGGTCATCGTGCCGGGAAATGGGTTGCATCATCTTCCAATGGCGGTCGATAGTGGCGTTATCGTCTGAATCCCTTACACTGCCCCGGCCGTTCATTTTCCTTTTGAGGCTGTGCGCATGAAATTTCGTTTTCTTCTGTGGATGATGGGTTTGTTGATGGGTAAGGCCAGCCGGACAAATCCTGCGTTCCAGCAGCAGTTGGGTGACAAGGATCTGGTGTTTCAGCTGCAGACGCTGGACGGGAAAGTGGCACGGCATTTCGTGGTGAAGAATCAGCGCGTTACCAGCAAGTCTGGGGTGGTGGCGGAGCCCGCGTTTGCGATTGCGTTCAAGGATGCGGGTTATGCCTTTGCCACGATGCAGGCGAAGAACAAGCAGTTGGCGTTTATGCAGGGGATTCAGGACAAGTCGATCCAGCTCAAAGGCAATCCGGCGCTGGTGATGTGGTTTCAGGGGTTGATGAAGTATTTGAAGCCGAGGAAGGCCAAGCCTAAGGCTTGAGTAGAAGGGCTTGAGTGGATGGGCTGTTGTGGTGAGGGGATTTATCCCCGATGGGCTGCGCAGCGGCCCCAAAACCTGAGGCCTCGATATAACTGACGCACCCTGTTGGCTGGGTTTGCGACTGCTGCGCAGCCGGTCGGGGATAAATCCCCTCACCACAGGTTTTGTGTCAGGCAGGTAGATTGGGGTGGATTCTTCGCGAGCAAGCTCGCTCCCACAGGAGGTCACCGAAACCTTGTGGGAGCGAGCTTGCTCGCGAAGTTTTCAGGCCTGGCTGAACTGCGAAGCCAGTTCGCGCAGCAGGACTTCGGCTTCGAGGACTTTGCTGACCACGTCGTTGGCTTTGTCGCGAGTCAGGCCAACGCGCTCGAGCAGGGCGTCGGGGATGTCTTCGTCGGGGCCGGAGCCGATGCCGCGGCTGCGCAGCAGGCGCACGGCCAGGCAGACGAGGTTCGGGTATTCGGCGTAGGCGCCGTCGTAGCTTGGGTCGTGCTGGAAGCGCAGGGCGGTGGCCAGTTCATCGGGCATGTCCCAGTAGCGCATCAGCCACGAGCCGATCTGTTCGCGGCTGATGCCCAGCAGGTGTTGCTCGATGTAGCTGTGGCACAGGTGCGGGTTGACCTCCAGGTGACGGCAGATCAGCGAGAAGTGCGGCGGGAACACGTGGGCCAGCAGCAGGTAGCCGAAGTTGTGCAGCAGACCGGCCAGATAGGTCAGGCCGGCTTCCGGGCGCTGGGCTCGCGGCATGGCGCGGGTCAGGCCTTCGATGACGGCGGCGGTGTAGATCGATTGCTGCCAGTACGGCGTGGTGTGTTGCGGGTGGTCTTTCGGCAGGCTCAGGGTCTTGCCGAGGGCCAGGCCCAGCGCGAGGTTGATCACCAGATCGAAACCGAGCACGCGAACGATCGCGTCTTCCACCGAACGGATCTTGCCCGGCGAAGCGTAGTACGGTGACGCCGCCCAGCTCACAACCTGTGCAGCCAGCGCCGGGTCGGTTTCGACCACGCCGGTGATGTCGTCGATGGTGGCGTTGGGGTCGACGCGCAGCTTGATGATTTTTTGCGCGGTCTCGGCCAGCGGTGGAATCTCGATGGTCGCTTCCAGACGCTGCTGAATCCGGCGTGCGGTGAATGCTTGCACGGCCTGGGTGATTTCCTCGCGGTCATCGTCCGGGCGGTCGAGGTTCGGACGGATGCTGCTCAGGGCTTCGCCGAAATTGGCGGCGCTGGCCTTGGTCAGCATGGTCTTGAAGGCTTCGCTGGTGATTTCCAGCAGCACGCCCGGCTCGCCGGAGTTGATCAGCAGCTTCGGCTCGCGCAGCAGGCTTTCTTCGTAGAGGCACGGCGAGCTGGTCAGTGCCGGCAGGCCCGGCAGCAGGCTCAGGCTGTGTTTGCCGAGCATCTTTTCCAGGCGCTCGGTCGAGACGGCGGTCAGACGCCGGCCCGTCAGTTCGGCGAGACGGTTGAGGTCGAGCAACTGGCTCTGCGGAAACAGCACCATCAGCGCGCCCACGGCGTCGTCCAGCAACACGGCTTGTACCTTGCGCGAAGCATTGAGGCCGTGGTGATCGAGCACTTCTTCGTAGGCGATACCCAGCTTGCCGAGCAGCAGCCGAATTACAGACGGCGCGTGCGGGAGTTCGGGGGCGAGAGCTGCGTCAGTCATGGTCTGTATCCGTTTTTGAAACAATGGCAGGAGTATAACCAGCTCTGTCGGAACGATCCTGCACAAACTGCGACGGTGCTCACACTTGGCCGTATTGCTGCCCATGGCGCAGCCAGCGGTCGAGCAACGGGCTGACGTGAGTCGGCCAGCGCTCCAGCAGCGCTTGCGCGGCATCGCGTACGGCGGGCAGCAGGTCGGCGTCGCGCATCAGGTCGGCGACCTTGAACTGCAGCAGGCCGGTCTGGCGCGTGCCGAGCATTTCGCCAGGGCCGCGCAGTTCGAGGTCTTTTTCGGCGATGACGAAACCGTCGTTGGTCTCGCGCATGATGCCCAGACGCTGACGGCCGATCTGCGACAGCGGCGGATGGTAGAGCAGCACGCAATGGCTGACCGCGCTGCCCCGGCCAACGCGGCCGCGCAACTGGTGCAATTGTGCAAGGCCGAGGCGCTCGGGGTTTTCAATGATCATCAGGCTGGCGTTGGGCACGTCGACGCCGACTTCGATCACCGTGGTGGCGACCAGCAGTTGCAGGTTGCCGGCCTTGAACTCGGCCATCACCGCGGCTTTTTCGGCGGGCTTCATGCGCCCGTGAATCAGCCCGACTTTCAACTCGCCGAGGGCGGCGGTGAGGTCTTCGAACGTAGTTTCGGCAGCCTGACAGGTCAGCTCTTCCGACTCTTCGATCAGCGTGCACACCCAATAGGCCTGACGCCCTTCGGCGCAGGCGCTGCGCACCCGTTCGATGACTTCGACGCGGCGGGTGTCGGTGACCAGCACGGTGTTGACCGGGGTGCGTCCGGGCGGCAGTTCGTCGAGGATCGAGGTGTCGAGGTCGGCGTAGGCGCTCATCGCCAGCGTGCGCGGGATCGGCGTGGCGGTCATGATCAGTTGATGCGGGCACATGCGCCCACCGACGCCTTTCTGCCGCAGCGCCAAGCGTTGTTGCACACCGAAGCGGTGTTGTTCGTCGATGATCACCAGTGCCAGATTCTTGAACTGCACTTCGTCCTGGAACAGCGCGTGGGTGCCGACCACCATCGGCGTGCCGCTGGCGATCTGTTCCAGTGCGGCCACGCGGTTTTTGCCTTTAAGCTTGCCGGCCAGCCACGCGACGTCGATGCCCAGCGGTTCGAGCCAGCGCTTGAAGGTGATGAAGTGTTGCTCGGCGAGGATCTCGGTCGGCGCCATCAATGCGACCTGATAACCCGCCTCCAGCGCTTGCAGTGCCGCGAGGGCGGCGACCACGGTTTTGCCCGCGCCAACATCGCCCTGAATCAGGCGAAGCATCGGTTCGTGCTGGCTGAGGTCGTAGGCGATTTCGTTGCCGACCCGCTGTTGCGCGCCGGTCGGATTGAAGCCGAGGTTGGCCAGATACTTCGCCGGCAGCTTCGTCGCTTTCGGCATCGCTGGTGCGCGCAACGAACGCAGGCTTTCGCGCAGACGTTGTTGCGACAGTTGATGGGTCAGCAGTTCTTCGAAGGCCAGCCGATGCTGCGCCCAGTGATGACCGAGGGCCAACTCATCGACGTCGGCGTCGGCGGGCGGGTTGTGCAGGTAGCGGATCGCGTCGGCCAGCGGTGCCAGTTGGTAGTCGCGGGCCAGTTCGGTCGGCAGCCAGTCGGGCAGGGTGTTCGGCTTGAGCAGGGTCAGGGTCTGCATGCACAGCTGGCGCAGGCGCTGTTGGGTCAGGCCTTCGGTGAGCGGATAGACCGGGGTCAGGGTTTCATCCACTGGCGGCGGTTCGTCACCGGTGATGGCGCGGTATTCCGGGTGATAGATTTCCAGTCCCGAAGCGCCGGGCCGGACTTCGCCGTAGCAGCGAATCTGTGTGCCGCGCTTGAGGCCTTCTTTCTGCGCGTTGCTGAAATGGTAGAAGCGCAGGCTCAGCCCGCCAGTGCCGTCCTGCATGCGCACGACGAGGCTGCGCCGCCGGCCCATGACCACGTCGGCACCGCTGACGGTGCCTTCGACCACCGCATCCTGGCCCGGGCGCAAGTGGCCGATCGGCACTACGCGAGTGCGATCCTGATAACGCAGCGGCAGGTGAAACAGCACGTCCTGGAGGTTTTCCAGGCCGACCTTGGCCAGTTTCTCGGCCATGGCTTCGCCGACACCCTTGAGTGCCGTCACCGACACTTGCGACAGCTCGGTCATGACCCTGGCTTAACCGGCCGTGACCGGCGCGGCGGGCTTGGCCACCGAGCACAGGCGAACGGAGTCGGCGAGGATCTCGATGGCTTTCGGCCGCGGGAAGCTGGCGCGCCAGGCAATCGCCACGGTGCGGAACGGGACCGGCGCCGACAGTGGGCGCACTTCGATCACACCCGGGGCGTAGTGATGGCTGTCCACCGCCGACAGCGGCAGGATCGAAATACCCAGACCGGACGCGACCATGTGGCGGATGGTTTCCAGCGAGCTGGATTCCACGGTGGTGTGCTTGGCGCCGTCGTTGCCCTTGGTCAGGGTCGGGCAGGCCTCAAGCACCTGGTCGCGGAAGCAGTGGCCTTCGCCGAGCAGCAGCAGGCTCTTGTCGTTGAGCAGGCCCGGGTCGATGGATTCTTTTTGCGTCCACGGGTGCTGGGCCGGCATCAGGACGTAGAACGGCTCGTCGTAGAGCGGCAGGGTCAGCACGTCGGCTTCGTTGAACGGCAGGGCGATGATGATCGCGTCGAGCTCGCCGTTGCGCAGTTTGTCGCGCAGCACGTGGGTGAAGTTTTCTTCGATGTACAACGGCATCTGCGGGGCGACCCTGTGCAGTTGTGGAATCAGGTGCGGGAACAGGTACGGCCCGACGGTATAGATCGCGCCGACTTTCAGCGGCGCGGTCAGCTGATTCTTGCCGGCCTGGGCCAGTTCGCGGATGCCTTGGGCCTGCTCCAGGACTTTCTGCGCCTGGGCGACAATGCCTTCGCCGACCGGGGTCAGGCGCACGGCGCTTTTGCTGCGCTCGAAAATCAGCACACCGAGTTCGTCTTCAAGTTTTTTCACGCCCACCGACAGGGTCGGCTGGCTGACGTGGCAACGCTCGGCGGCGTGGCCGAAGTGCTGCTCTTGGGCGAGGGTAACGATGTAGCGTAATTCTGTGAGGGTCATAGCAAGCGTCCATGAAGTTGCGGGCCAAGCATAACGGCTGCAATCGATAGACGCACGTTATCAGACTGAGAGAGGAATGCGACACCGGGCAATGTGGGATTGCCGTTGCCAGATATGCAAAAGACACCTTTCGGTGCCTTTTTGGCGGGATTCTTCTGGCTGACGAAGAACCCTTGTAGGAGTGAGCCTGCTCGCGATAGCGGTGTGTCAGGCGATAAATGATTGACTGACACGGCCCCATCGCGAGCAGGCTCACTCCTACAGGTATTGCGGTGCTGTTTAGCGACGACGTTCGAGGGAGTACACAAACGGCGCAACAATTTCGATCGAACCGTTGTTCAGCATGTCGGCCGGTGGCTTGGGCAGCGGTTGCGCGCGGCGGATCATTTCCAGGGTGGCCCGGTCCAGATCGGCGTTGCCGGAGCGGCCCACCAGTTCGAACGACAGTACATTGCCTTCGGCATCAACCACGAAGCGCAGACGGTTCAAGCCTTCCTTGCCTCGTGCCTGAGCGCTGGCCGGGTACTTCTTGTACTTGGCCAGGTGCGCGAGCAGGGTACCTTGCCAACTGGCCTTGGCGGCCAATTGCGCTGGCGACGGGCCTGGTGCCGGCTGGGCGGATTTCTCCGTCGGTGCCTGGGTCGGTTGCGTGTCGGCCGGTTTCTCCTCGGAAGGTTTTTCCTTCGGCGGTTCTGGCTTCTCTACCGGTTTAGGCGGCTGCGGTTTCGGCTTCGGCTTGGGTTTGGGCTTCGGTACGGCGATCTCGGCCTTGGGTGCTTCAGCCAGTTTCGGAATCAGCAGCTCTTCAACCGGAGCCGGTGGCTGCGGCGGTGTGACGACTTTCGGCGGAGCAGGCGGTGGCGGGGCCGGAACCGGTGCCAGCTCGACCATCATTGCCTGCGGCGGCAGTTCGATGGGCGGGCGGGCGGTCCAGTTCAGCGCCAGCGCGATGGCCAGCGCGTGAACGCCCAGCACCACGGCCAGGCTACCGCTGTAACGCGTCAGCTTATGGCGCGTCGTGATCATTTCTTGGCTGCGCTCTCAAGGCCTACCAGACCGACCTTCAGGTAACCGGCCGAACGCAATTTATCCATCACGCTCATCAGGTCGCCGTAGTCCACACCCTTGTCGGCCTGGAAGAAGATGGTGGTGTCTTTCTTGCCCTGGGTCTTGGCGTCGAGCACTGCGCCAAGGGTATCGGCGTTGACTTCGTCGTCGCCGATGTACAGGCGCTGATCGGCTTTTACGCTGAGGAACACCGGTTTCTCCGGACGCGGCGCCGGTTTGGCGGTCGAGGCCGGCAGGTCGACTTTGATGTCCACGGTCGCCAGCGGCGCAGCCACCATGAAGATGATCAGCAGTACCAGCATCACGTCGATGAACGGCGTGACGTTGATTTCGTGGTTCTCGGCCAGATCGTCGTCTGCGCCTTCTTTCAAATGCAGGCCCATGGCCGATTACCCCACTTTGACCATGTGCGGCTGCGAGCTGCGCTCAGGCTGGTGGTCGAGGTCGCGGCTGACCAGCAACAGGACTTCTGCCGAAGCGTCGGACACCTGCGCCTTGTAGCCGGCGATGGAGCGGGCGAACACGTTGTAGATCACCACTGCAGGAATCGCGGCAACCAGACCCAGGGCGGTGGCCAGCAGCGCTTCGGCGATGCCCGGCGCCACGACGGCGAGGTTGGTGGTCTGCGTCTTGGCGATGCCGATGAAGCTGTTCATGATGCCCCACACGGTACCGAACAGGCCGACGAACGGCGCGGTGGAGCCGATAGTGGCGAGGACGCCGGTGCCGCTGCTCATGTTGCGGCCACAGGCAGCGACCAGACGCTCAAGACGGAAGCTGACGCGCTCCTTGATGCCTTCTTTCTCGCGGCTGTTGACCGACAGGCGCATTTCTTCAAGTGCATCGTGGACCAGCAGGTTGGCGAGGGTGCCTTCCTTCGCCGCAGTGGCGCTGGCTTCCTTGAGCGTTGCGGCTTTTTTCAGGGCGGCGATTTCACCACGCAGACGACGCTTGGCGCCCATCAGCTCAAAGCCTTTGGCGATCCAGATGGTCCAGGTGATGATGGAAGCGATGGCCAGACCGATCATCACGATTTTCACGATGATGTCGGCGTTTTGATACATGCCCCATGGCGACAGGTCGTGGGCCATGCCCAGGGTGTTGTCGGGTTCGAGCACTTCAGGGGCGTCGGCCGGGCTGGCGTCTACAGCCTGCACCGGGTCGGTGGTGGCTGGCGCGGCGGCGGCAGGGGCGTGCTGTTCGGTGGCAGCCGGGGACGCTGGCGCTTGTGCGTCGGCGAAAGCGGCGGTTGGAGCCAGCATCAGGCTGAGCAGCAGGGCCGCCACCGCGCTGAAGGCGCGAGGTCGTTTGGTTGGCGAAGCGGGGATTTGATTACGTGTCATGCTGGCCGGACCTGAAGTAGAAAACGGTTGATGCTCTTCCAGGCCTCGTGAGGCCGAGAACAAAAGTGGGGTGCATTATTGCAAGTAATTCTTGTTAACAGAAGTAATAGAGTATCTTTTTTTCCTCGATTGCTAGCCGTTCGTCCTTTGTGAGGGCTAGTCTGTTCCTTTCGTTTGGGAGTTTTTTGATGTCCGCACCTTCTGTTTTGATTGCCGGTTGTGGTGATGTCGGCAGTCGTCTGGCTAAGCAATTGCTGGCTGCCGGCTGGGAGGTGCATGGTCTGCGCCGTGATGTTTCGCGTTTGCCGGACGGCGTCATCGGCGTGGCCGGTGACCTGTTCAAGGAAGATTGCCCGGAGACCTGGCCGGTCGGGGCGGTGGATTACCTGGTGTATTGCGCGGCGGCAACCGATCACGATGAAGCCGGTTATCGTGCGGCTTACGTGCAGGGTTTGCAGAATGTACTGAGCTGGCTGGACGACTACGGGCAGACGCCTGATCGGCTACTGTTCGTTTCCAGCAGCAGTGTGTACGGCCAGCAGGAAGGGGAGTGGGTCGACGAGCATTCAGCGACCGTAGCCAGCGGCTATTCCGGGCGAGTGATGCTTGAGGCTGAGCAAGTGGCGCTGAAAAGCGGTATCCCGGCGAGCATCGTGCGCCTGACTGGTATTTACGGCCCGGGTCGTGAATGGCTGTTGACCCAAGTACGTCGCGGTTATCGGGTGGCGGTCGAGCCGCCGCTATACGGCAATCGCATCCATGCTGATGACGCGGCGGGGCTGATGGCGTTTCTGCTGAACGCGGCTCATCAGGGCAAGCCGTTGCAGGATGTTTATATCGGGGTGGACGATGCGCCGGTACCGCTGGCCGAAGTGGTCGCCTGGCTGCGCGAGTATCTGGGTGTCACCGATTGGGCGGAAGACGCCAGCGTACGCCGCGCCGGCAGCAAGCGCTGCAGCAATGCCCGGGCGAAGGCGTTGGGGTGGACGCCGACGTATCCGAGTTACCGCGAAGGTTATGCGGCGATTCTTGAAGGCAAGTGCTGACTTCCTGAAGCCACAAACCACTGTGGGAGCGGGCTTGCTCGCGAAGAGGGTGTGTCAGGCAACATTCATGTCGACTGACACATCCCCTTCGCGAGCAAGCCCGCTCCTACAGGGTTATGTGTTGCTCTCAGGTGCGGTTACTGCTTCTCAAGCAACCACTTGCGCTCACCCGGGGTGAACTGCGGCATTTCATCCGCCAGTGCGCTGTTCACTGCCTGGAAAATCTCCAGCGCCTTGCCTTTGCGGGCAAAGATCCAGTTGTTGCCCTGGCCGTTAAGCTGCAGCCACATGCTGTCGTGGTCGCTGTTCATCGAGGCGCAGTCGCCTGCCAGGCACAGGGCATAGCGGTCGGCGCCGGGCAGACCGGAGACCTGGCCGTCGGCCTGGAATTGCACGGTGTTGCCTTCGCCGTCGCCGCTGGCAATCTTCCAGCTGCCGCCCAAGTAAGCCGAATACAGTGCGCGTTCGAAGCTGGCGCCGATGGGTGCGCCTTCCGGCACGGGGATTTGCGCACGATCGAACAATTGGTCGGGTTCGTTCTCGGTGGCGGCTTGCTTCATCCGGCCGCCGTCGCGTTTCAGCTCACTGCCGGAGCTGCCATAGAAGTCGACTTTCCAGGCGCCGGACTGTTCGCCCTGCAGCCGTCCTTCGACGTTCTCGAAACCGTTGGTGTAGCGGGCCTGACCGGCCTTGGTGTTGACGTCCCACTCCAGGTTCGGGCCATAGGCCTGAAGCGCTTCGCGCAGGGGGCCGCCCTTGGCAGCAGCGTCGATCGCCACCTGGTTGATCCAGGTGCCGCTGATGTCACGGTCGGCGGGGTCGCTGGCACAGCCGCCGAGAAAAATGGCGAGCAGCGAGAGAGCAAGCGCTTTGCGCATGGTGGAATCCTTTCAAAACCTTTTCTTTACCGCAGAGCAGTCGGCGCAGCGTTTGAAGGCTGCGCCGTGTGCATTACTCGATGACCAGGATGGCATCCATTTCGACTTGCGAACCCTTCGGCAGGGCAGCAACGCCGATGGCGGCGCGCGCTGGGTACGGCTGATCGAAGTACTTGCCCATGATCTCGTTGACCTTGGCGAAGTGGCTCAGGTCGGTGAGGAAGATGTTCAGCTTGACGATGTCCTTGAACGAACCGCCGGCAGCTTCGGCTACGGCTTTGAGGTTCTCGAACACCTGGACGGTCTGGGCTTCGAAGCCTTCAACCAGTTCCATGGTCTTTGGGTCCAGAGGGATCTGACCCGACATGTAGACAGTGTTGCCGGCCTTGATCGCCTGGGAGTAGGTACCGATGGCGGCTGGGGCCTTGTCGCTGGTGATAACGGTCTTGGTCATGTATGACTCCTTGTTAGGTGTGAATTAGGCACGCATGCGGGTGATGCGGATGACCCCGGTCAGGGCGCGCAGTTTCTTGATCACGCGGGCCAGGTGCACACGGTCGTGGACGCTGACCACCAGTTGGACGACGCTGATGCGGCCATCGCGTTCGTCCATGCTGATTTTCTCGATATTGCCGTCGGCCGCGTTGACGCTGCTGGCCAGCAGGGCGATCAGGCCGCGCTGGTGCTCCAGCTCGACGCGCAGTTCGACGTTGAATTCGCCGGTGACATCCTTGGCCCACGAGAGCTGGATGCATTTTTCCGGGTTGTGGCGGATTTCGCTGATGTTGCGGCAGTTGTCCAGGTGCACGACCATACCTTTGCCCGCCGAGAGGTGGCCGACAATCGGGTCGCCGGGGATCGGTGTGCAGCACTTGGCATAGCTCAGGACCAGACCTTCGGTGCCGCGAATCGCCAGTGGCCCTTCCGGGCTCGGCAGCTGTTCGCCTTCGCCGAGCAGACGGCGCGCCACGACATAGGCCATGCGGTTGCCCAGGCCAATGTCTTCGAGCAAATCTTCAATCAATTCCAGCCGGTATTCGCTGAGCATCGCCTTGACGCGCTCGGCCGGGATCTTCTCCAGGGCGCTGTCGAAACCGTTGAGCACTTTATTCAGCAGGCGTTCGCCAAGGCTGATGGACTCGGAGCGGCGCTGCAGTTTCAGCGCATGACGGATGTGCGTACGGGCCTTGCCGGTGACCACGAAGTTGAGCCAGGCCGGGTTCGGCCGCGCGCCGGGTGCACTGACGATCTCGACCGTGGAGCCGCTTTGCAGCGGTTCGGACAGCGGTGCGAGACGGCGGTTGATCCGGCAGGCGATGCAGCTGTTGCCGACGTCGGTGTGCACCGCGTAGGCGAAGTCGACCGCCGTGGAGCCTTTGGGCAGCTCCATGATCCGGCCTTTGGGCGTGAACACGTAGACCTCGTCCGGGAACAGGTCGATCTTCACGCTCTCGATGAATTCCAGCGAGTTGCCGGCACGTTGCTGCATTTCCAGCACGCCTTTGACCCACTGGCGGGCGCGGGCGTGAGTGCCTTTGGGCTGCTCGTCCCCGCTGGATTTGTACAGCCAATGGGCGGCAATGCCGTTATTGGCCATCTCTTCCATTTCGCGGGTGCGGATCTGGATCTCGATCGGCACGCCATGCATGCCGAACAGCGTGGTGTGCAGCGACTGATAGCCGTTGGCCTTGGGGATCGCGATGTAATCCTTGAAGCGCCCCGGCAACGGTTTGTACAAATTATGTACAGCACCCAGCACGCGGTAGCAGGTATCGACCTTGTCGACGATGATCCGGAACGCGTAGACGTCCATGATCTCGTTGAAGGCCCGACGCTTGCCGCGCATTTTCTTGTAGATGCCGTAGAGGTGTTTCTGGCGACCGCTGACTTCGCCCTGGATGCCGTCGATCGCGAGGCAGTGGCCGAGGGACTCTTCGATCTTGTTGACGATTTCCTTGCGGTTGCCCCGGGCGCGCTTGACCGCCTGGTAGATCCGCGCCGAACGCATCGGGTGCATCGCCTTGAAGCCGAGGTCTTCGAATTCGATACGAATGGCGTGCATGCCCAGCCGGTTGGCGATGGGCGCATAGATTTCGAGGGTTTCCTTGGCGATCCGGCGGCGTTTTTCCCCGGACAGCACTTCCAGCGTGCGCATGTTGTGCAGGCGGTCGGCAAGTTTGACCAGGATCACGCGAATGTCGCGCGCCATGGCCATGGCCATTTTCTGGAAATTCTCGGCCTGGGCCTCGGCCTTGGTCTCGAAGTTCATCTGGGTCAGTTTGCTGACCCCGTCGACCAGTTCGGCCACGGTTTCACCGAACTGCGCTTGCAGCGCTTCTTTGGCGATACCGGTGTCTTCGATCACGTCATGCAGCATCGCAGCCATCAGGCTCTGATGGTCCATGTGCATGTCGGCAAGAATATTCGCCACTGCAAGAGGATGCGTGACGTACGCCTCGCCGCTGCGACGGCGCTGACCGTCATGGGCTTGTTCGGCGTAGAAATACGCTCGGCGGACCAGGTTGACCTGGTCGTTGCCGAGGTAGGTCGATAAGCGATCGGCGAGGGCGTCTATGCTCGGCATGATGACTCCTGCCGTAGGCTGTGTTCCCGCGCCGTGCTACGTCGACCAGGCATAGGCTTAGACGGCCTCGTTGGACTCGTCCTCGAACGCAGCGAAGACCGGGTCTTCGTGGACGATTTCCTGCTCGGCGATGAACTCGTAGCTCATCAGGCCTTCTGCGATTTCACGCAGGGCGACAACGGTCGGCTTGTCGTTTTCCCACTGGACCAGTGGCTCTTTGCCGCCGGTGGCCAGTTGACGGGCACGCTTGGTAGAGAGCATGACCAGCTCAAAGCGGTTTTCCACGTGTTCTAGGCAGTCTTCAACGGTTACGCGGGCCATGGTATTCCTCGGAGCGAATGCAATATGCGCGCTGCCCGGTTGGGCGAGCGGACTGAGCAGTTTAAAAAATCACCAGCGATTAGGGAAGCGCTGATTTTTTGACCAGACCCTTCAACGCGCTGCAAGCACCAATGTAAAGCGCTTGCAGCGGTTTTGGGAAGAGTTGATTAACCGAGCAGTTCGGCCAGTAATTTGCCGAAACGTACCTGCTGACGCTTCTGTTGCAGCTGATTGGCGCGGAAAATCGCCTTCAGATCGTCCAGTGCATGGGCGAAATCGTCGTTGATGATCAGGTAGTCGTACTCGACATAGTGGCTCATCTCGCTGACGGCTTCGCGCATCCGGCCATCAATGATCTCGTCACTGTCTTGGCCGCGGTTGGTCAGACGCTGGTGCAATGCCTGCAGCGACGGTGGCAGGATGAAAATCGAGCGTGCCTGCGGCATCAGCTTGCGCACTTGCTCGGCGCCTTGCCAGTCGATTTCCAGAATCAGGTCATGACCTTCGTCCAGCGTCTGCTGCAGGCGGCTTTGCGAGGTGCCGTAGAAGTTGCCGAAGACTTCGGCGCGTTCGAGGAAGTCGCCGTGCTCGCCCATCTTCACGAACTCTTCGCGGGTCACGAAGTGATAGTTCACGCCGTCCACTTCACCCGGACGCATGGCGCGGGTGGTGTGGGAGATCGAGACGCGGATCTCCGGATTGGCATCGGTCAAAGCCTTGACCAGGCTGCTCTTGCCTGCGCCCGATGGCGCGGAAATGATGTACAGGGTGCCGGTGCTGTGGGTCATGTCTGTTGCCTTACTCAATATTCTGCACTTGTTCGCGCATCTGCTCGATCAACACCTTGAGGTTGACGGCGGCCTGGGTGCTGCGCGGGTCGAAGGCCTTGGAGCCCAGTGTGTTGGCTTCGCGGTTGAGTTCCTGCATCAGGAAATCCAGGCGCCGGCCGGCGGCACCGCCGGACTTGAGCACCCGGCGCACTTCGATGATGTGGGTGCTCAGGCGATCCAGTTCTTCGGCCACATCGCTCTTTTGCGCGAGCATGACCATTTCCTGTTCCAGGCGCTGCGGATCCAGTTCGGCCTTCATGTCGGCGAAGCGATCGAGGACTTTCTGACGCTGGGTCGCGAGCATCTGCGGCACCAGTTCACGCAAGGTCACGACGTCCTCTTCAATGGAGGTCAGGCGCTCATTGATCAGGCGTGCCAGCTCCGCGCCTTCGCGCTCGCGGCCGGCCTTGAGTTCCTTGAGACCTTGATTGAACAGCGCCAGCGCCTCGGCGTTCAGCGCCTGTGGATCAGTCGCGTCGGCCACCAGCACGCCGGGCCAGGCCAGCACTTCCAGCGGATTGAGTGCTGCCGGGTTGTTGATCAGGCCGGCAATGGTTTCGGCGGCGGCGACCAGTTGCGCGGCGCGCTCGCGATCGACCTGCAACGGCTTGCCGGTGCTTTCTTCAGTGAAACGCAGGGTGCATTCCAGTTTGCCCCGTGAAAGGCCTTGGCGCAGGGCCTCACGCACGGCGCCTTCGAGGTCGCGGAACGACTCCGGCAGGCGCAGGTGCGGTTCCAGATAGCGGCTGTTGACCGAGCGCAGCTCCCAGCTCAGGGTGCCCTGGACGCCGGCTTTTTCGACGCGGGCGAAGGCGGTCATGCTGTGCACCATGGCGGTGACCTCGCAATGCAGATCGGCGCAGAAGGGATGTTCCGCAGGCTCGATATCAATGAATTTAAGCCGACTGGCAGCAAAGGCGCAGGATTGTAGCGCAGTGCGGCGGATGCGCCCAAACACACGGTGTGACAAAGGGCTGCAGGCCGTCGGTTATGCGTGTTTCAGGGCCCTGGGTCGACGGTTGGAATTTTTAACCCGTGCCCAGGCGCGGTGCAGCGCTCTATAATGCTCGGCAGTTTTCCGTCCCCAGTACAGGTATTCCCTATGAAACGTCCAAGTGGTCGCGCTGCCGATCAGCTCCGCTCGATCCGCATTACCCGCAACTACACCAAACACGCCGAGGGATCCGTACTGGTCGAATTCGGTGATACCAAAGTCATCTGCACCGTCAGCGTCGAAAACGGCGTGCCGCGCTTCCTGAAAGGGCAAGGTCAGGGTTGGTTGACCGCCGAGTACGGCATGCTGCCGCGCGCTACCGGCGAGCGTAACCAGCGTGAAGCGAGCCGTGGCAAGCAGGGCGGTCGCACCCTGGAAATCCAGCGCCTGATCGGCCGTTCGCTGCGCGCTGCGCTGGACATGTCCAAGCTGGGCGACGTCACCCTGTACGTCGACTGCGACGTGATCCAGGCTGACGGCGGCACCCGCACCGCCTCCATCACCGGCGCGATGGTTGCCCTGGTCGATGCACTGAAAGTGATCAAGAAGCGCGGCGGCCTGAAAAGCGGCGACCCGCTCAAGCAAATGATCGGCGCGGTGTCGGTCGGCATGTATCAGGGTGAGCCGGTGCTGGATCTGGACTATCTTGAAGATTCCGCCGCCGAGACTGACCTCAACGTGGTGATGACCAGCACCGGTGGCTTCATCGAAGTCCAGGGCACCGCCGAAGGCGCGCCGTTCCAGCCTGAAGATCTGAACGCCATGCTGGAACTGGCGAAGAAAGGCATGAACGAAATCTTCGAACTGCAAAAGGCTGCACTGGCCGACTGAGCAGGTTCGTAACCCGCAAGGAGGACGCGATGAGTGATGAGCAAGAGTTGCTGCCCAAGCCGAGCCAGGAGGTTCGTCAATGGGCGATGTTTTGTCACTTGTCCGCCTTGCTGGGGATCTGGATTCCGTTCGGTAATTTGATCGGGCCGCTGATCCTGTGGCAGATGAAGCGCGAGACCGATCCATTCATCGACGCTCAGGGTAAAGAAGCGCTGAATTTTCAGATCACCGTGGCGATTGCTGCCGCGATCTGTCTGCTGCTGATGGTGTTGATCATCGGCTTCTTCTTGCTGGGCCTGCTGGCCATCGGTGCATTGGTGCTGACGATCATCGCCGGGGTGAAGGCGAACGAAGGCTTTCCCTACCGTTATCCATTCACTTGGCGACTGATCAAATAACGATCAATGCTAGACCCTGGTGACTCGCAAAGTTTTAATACAAATGCCCTGACTTGTCAGGGCATTTGTGTTTCTGCAACTCGAATAATTACTCTTTCGTGTAGGAACAGTTCTATCTGCGACAAGCGGTAGTGGATATTTTTTATATATTTAACGCCTACACTTTTAGTCACAACTGCAATGCTTTAACGCGATCTCAGTCCTTGGCAATAGGACTTGGCGATTGTTAAGGTTACTCCGCATAACGTTACTTCAGAAATATCTCGATATATTCAAGCCATCGAAGGCTATTGAATTCCAAATCAATCAGTGTTGAGACAATCAGCCGATTCAATGGGCGTGCGCGGGTAAAAAGTGCGCCTGATGAATATATAGCCAAGAATAACCCCAATGATCCAGCTCGATTTTTATGGAACGCTCGTGGCCGCCTCTCTGGTGCTTTTACTGGGGCGCGGGCTTATTGCACGAGTCGGTTTTCTGCGTAATTACAATATCCCTGAACCCGTCGCCGGTGGACTGGTGGTTGCGCTGGGTTTATTGATGTTGCGAACTTTTGATATGGAAATCAGATTTGATACTTCACTGCAGACGCCGTTGATGTTGGCGTTCTTTGCCACAATCGGTTTGAGCGCAGACTTTGCCAGCCTGAAGAAGGGTGGTCGCGTAGTCGGCATATTTCTACTGGCGGTTACCGGGCTTTTGCTGGTTCAGAACGCGTTGGGCATTGGTCTTGCCACAACGTTGGGTCTTGATCCGTTGATGGGGCTCCTGACGGGGTCAATCACGCTTGCGGGCGGTCACGGTACGGGGGCGGCATGGGGCACGGTATTCAGTGAAAAGTACGGCCTTGCTTCGGCCTCCGAGCTTGCAATCGCCTCGGCAACCTTCGGCCTGGTCCTGGGCGGTTTGATTGGTGGGCCGGTGGCTCGCCTGCTCATCAAGCGCGTTGCGGTGCCCGGTTGCCAGCCTCAACAAGCGCCACGGATGCCAAAGGGTTTCGAGCAGCCGAACAAGGAGCGTTCGATCACGCCCTTTTCGTTTATCGAGACTCTGGCTCTGATTGCGGTGAGTTTATTGGCTGGCAATCTGCTGAATGGCTTTCTGCACGGAACCGCATTCGAGTTGCCGACGTTTGTCTGCGTTTTGTTCGTGGGAGTGGTGCTGCGTAATGGGCTGTCGGCGCTGGGCCTGTATCAGGTATTCGAGCGTGAAGTGTCGGTGCTGGGTAATGTCAGCCTGTCGCTGTTTCTGGCAATTGCCTTGATGTCTCTCAAACTCTGGGATCTGGCAGCGTTGGCACTGCCGATATTCATCATCCTGGCTGCGCAAACGTTGGTCATGGCGCTGTTTGCGATTTTTGTGACATTCAGAGTGATGGGCAGTAACTACGACGCGGCGGTCCTGGCGGCAGGACATTGCGGTTTTGGCCTGGGGGCAACGCCAACGGCCATTGCCAACATGCAGGCGGTGACGCAGCGTTTCGGGCCTTCGCAGCTTGCGTTTCTGGTGGTGCCGATGGTCGGTGCATTCTTCATCGACATCATCAACGTGATCGTCATCAAGCTCTACCTGGCCTTACCGTTTTTTGTCGCCGTCTGAGGTCTGGGCTACTTCAGGCGCGGCATAAAAAAACTGCCGTACTCTCGCGAGTACGGCATTTTTTAACGACGGATCGACGCTTAGATGGTCAGCGTCCAGTCGTAGTCGACGATCAGCGGCGCGTGCTGCGAGAAGCGTGGCTGCCGCGGCAGGCGTGCGCTGCGTACGAAACGGCGCAGGCCCGGGGTCAGCAACTGGTAGTCGAAGCGCCAGCCCAGATTGAGCATCTCGGCCTGTTCATTGTCCGGCCACCAGCTGTACTGGTCGCCTTCGCGGCTGACTTCGCGCAGGGCATCGACATAGCCCATGTTGCCGACAATCTCGTCCATCCAGGCGCGTTCTGGCGCCAGGAAGCCCGGGGATTGCTGGCTGTCGCGCCAGTTCTTGATGTCGAGCTTCTGCTGCGCCACGTACAGCGAGCCACAATAAATGTACTCGCGACGTTTGCGCCGCTGCTTGTCCAGGTACTTGCCGAAGTCATCCATGAGCTTGAACTTCTGGTTCAAGTCCTCATCGCCGTTCATCCCCGAAGGGAGCAGCAAGGTGGCAATACTGACTTTGTCGAAATCTGCTTGCAGGTAGCGCCCGTAGCGGTCGGCCGTCTCGAAACCGAGACCGCTGATGACAGCCTTCGGTTGCAACCGCGAATACAAAGCCACGCCGCCTTGGGCAGGGACTTCAGCATCGCAGGCATAAAGGAAGTAGCCATCCAGTTGGAAGGCTGGGTCATCCAGTTCAAAGGCGGAGGCACGGGTGTCCTGCAGGCAGATGACGTCGGCATTCTGTGCTTGCAGCCAACTGAGCAAACCACGCTCGACTGCAGCCTGAATACCATTGACGTTCACACTGATGATCCGCATAAATGGCCCCAAAAATCGCGTGCGTGTATGATACACGGCGTCAAGCTAATTAGCTAAATCCGTGGTATTTGGGGTTTTTTTCATGCAAGCGTATCAGCGCGATTTCATTCGTTTTGCCATCGATCGCGGCGTTTTGCGCTTCGGTGAGTTCACCCTGAAGTCCGGGCGCACCAGTCCTTACTTCTTCAATGCCGGCCTGTTCAACTCGGGTTCGGCCCTGGCGCAGCTGGGGCGTTTCTACGCGGCAGCCATTGCCGAAAGCGGCATTCCGTTCGACGTGCTGTTTGGCCCGGCCTACAAAGGCATCCCGCTGGCAGCCACCACCGCTGTCGCGCTGGCCGAACACCACAACCGTGACCTGCCGTGGTGCTTCAACCGCAAGGAAGCCAAGGCTCACGGCGAAGGCGGCAGCCTGGTCGGCGCTCCACTGACCGGCGAAGTGCTGATCATCGACGACGTGATCACCGCCGGCACCGCGATCCGCGAAGTGATGCAGATCATCGCCTCGCAGGATGGCGCCAAGGCCGCCGGCGTGCTGATCGCCCTGAACCGTCAGGAGCGTGGCAACGGCGAGTTGTCGGCGATCCAGGAAGTCGAGCGTGATTTCGGTATCCCGGTGATCAGCATCGTTTCGCTGAACCAGGTGCTGGAATTCCTCGCCGACGACCCGCAGCTCAAGCAGCATCTGCCCGCCGTGGAAGCGTATCGCGCCCAGTTCGGCGTCTGATGTCATAGGCGCTTTTGTGGCGAGGGAGCGTGCTCCCGCTTGAGTGCGCAGCGCTCACAATATTTTGGGGCCGCTTCGCAGCCCAGCGGGAGCAAACTCCCTCGCCACAAGTGATTCACAGTGAAAGACCCCGTTCAGTCAGGCTGAACGGGGTCTTTTGTTTGAGGTTTAACGCAGCTTTCGCCATTTTTTCAGCAGTTTAAGGGTTAACTCTACGTTGATCAGCGCAAACGCCAGCAACGCCAGCACCACCATCACATACAACGTGCGATCAACATCAAAATCCCATAGATCCAGCGTGCTGCTGCGAATTATCCGCACCGCAGCCGGCAAGTTGACGTAAAACAGCACCGTAAACGCGCACGTCAGCGGCAGCGCTCGCGAATAAAACACCTTCCATACTTTCTCTCGACTGCGCCTGCGGTTCTGTGGGCCGGATTGATATTCATCCAGTGCCAACGCTTCACTGAGCTTCGGCCAAGCCAGGTTGAACAGAAAAGTGGTCAGGGTCAGCAGCAAGCCGCTGACCGCGACGATGTCACTGAACGGCATTGAGCCCCAGCGTTGCGCACAACAAATCGTGAGAGTCCTCGCTGATCTCAAACTGTCCGGCGCTGCCTTTGCGCTTGATGATAGGTTTGAACGTTGGTTCGTTTTGCGTGATCAGCATGTTCAGCTCATCGCGAATCACGTCCGAACTGATGACCACCAGATAGACATCTTTCGCGTGCTCCGCAGAGGCGACGACCGCGCGCATGCTGTGCTGCAGGATGTCGTCGAGCTGATTGCGAAAGCGCGACACGGTGTTTTTCAGCAGGGTCTTGCTTTGACTTTGAGTCAGCTGAAAGATCGTCGAGATTTGCGATTCCGTCGGTAGAGTCTGTCCGAAGTAGCTTTGAATCAGGTACAGCAGGCGATCCTGCTTGGCCTCATCGGCCCGGCTGGGCATTCCACCCTCGACCAGCATTTTCAGGTATTCGGTCAGGCTGGCCTTGGCGATGCGCTGAAGGGCGTTGGCAATTTCCGCGTCGCCAATACGCAAGGTCTTCTTGACCGGCTCCTTTTGTTCCTGCTCGAAAGCGTCCGCGTCGATATTGAAAGATATCTGCATGGCTCGTCTCCCTTGTTTATTTGGAAGACTGGCCCGGATACGGATCGGCAGCAGCGTCGCCCTGGCCCGTCAGGATGTTCCAGCCATTGAGCACGTGGGTGCTGGGTTGGTAGTCAGGGCAGGGCGGCAGTGAAGTTTTCGACTGGTTGGAATACTCGCGTCCGCAGTCTGCACATTCATAGGTGCCTGCGGAAACATCGCTGCCGTACGGTACGCGGTCTTTTTGCATGGGGAAGATCTCCTGTGGGTTCAGGGAAGATCCTAGGGCGATTTGTTCTGAGGAGATGTCGGACGTTTCGCTGAGTGGAGTCAGACGTTTCTTGCGCGCATAAAAAAGATCGCAGCCTGCGGCAGCTCCTACAAAAGCAAATTTCGTGTGCGTGAAATTTCCGTAGGGAGCTGCTGCAGGCTGCGATCTTTTGCGTTTCAGCGATCAGTGACGCTTGCGATTGCTGATCAGCGTGCCCACACCGGTGTCGGTGAAGATTTCCAGCAGGATTGCGTTCGGTACGCGACCGTCGATGATCAGCGAGCTGCCAACGCCGCCCTGAACCGCTTCCAGTGCGCAGCGGATCTTCGGCAGCATGCCGCCGTAGATGGTGCCGTCGGCGATCAAGTCGTCGACCTGCTGGGTGCTCAGGCCGGTCAACACGGTGCCCGACTTGTCCATCAGGCCGGCGATGTTGGTCAGCAGCATCAGCTTCTCGGCTTTCAGCGCCTCGGCGACTTTACCGGCCACGAGGTCGGCGTTGATGTTGTACGACTCGCCGTTCTCACCCACGCCGATCGGTGCGATCACCGGGATGAAGTTGCCTTTGACCAGCAGGTTCAGCAGTTCGGTGTTGATCCCGACCACTTCGCCGACTTGACCGATGTCGATGATTTCCGGCTGGGTCATCTCCGGGGTCTGGCGGGTGACGGTCAGTTTCTTCGCGCGAATCAGCCCGGCGTCTTTACCGGTCAGTCCGATGGCGCTGCCGCCGTGACGGTTGATCAGGTTGACGATGCTTTTGTTGACCTGACCACCGAGGACCATTTCCACCACGTCCATGGTCGCGGCGTCGGTGACGCGCATGCCATCGACGAAGTGGCTTTCGATCGACAGGCGCTTGAGCAGATCACCGATCTGCGGGCCACCGCCGTGAACCACCACCGGGTTGATGCCCACGGCCTTCATCAAGACGATGTCGCGGGCGAAGCCGGTTTTCAGCTCCTCGCTTTCCATCGCGTTGCCGCCGTATTTGATCACCAGGGTCTTGCCGACATAACGTCGGATGTAAGGCAACGCTTCGGACAGGACCTGGGCGGTGTGGGCGGCGGCTTCGCGTTCGAGGGTCATTCAGGGCTCCGGGTGAATCAGAACGGTAGTTGGAGATCAGGTGCGACGCGTTTCAGCTGGGCGTGGAACACAGCCTTGATACGCGCAAGTTCTGCCTCGTCATCGGCCTCGAAGCGCAGCACCAGCACCGGTGTGGTGTTGGATGCGCGCACCAGGCCCCAGCCTTTGGCGTAATCGACCCGCACGCCGTCGATGGTGGTCAGGTCGGCGCCTGGGCCCCACTGTGCGTCGTGCAGTGCATCAATGATGCTGAATTTGCTCTCTTCGGTCACATGGATATTGATTTCCGGCGTAGAAATATCGTTCGGGAAGGTCGCAAACAGCTCTTCGGCGGTGGATTTTTCCTGGCTGAGGATCTCCAGCAGCCGTGCGGCGCTATAGATGCCGTCGTCGAAACCGAACCAGCGCTCCTTGAAGAAGATGTGCCCGCTCATCTCACCGGCCAATAGAGCACCGGATTGTTTCATTTTCTTTTTGATCAACGAATGGCCAGTCTTCCACATTAGCGGGCGACCACCGTATTCCTTGATCAGTGGCACCAGACGACGGGTGCATTTGACGTCGAAGATGATTTCCGCGTCCGGGTTGCGCGCCACCACGTCGCGGGCAAACAGCATCAGCAGACGGTCGGGGTAGACGATGCTCCCCGTGTTGGTCACCACGCCGACACGATCGCCATCACCGTCGAAGGCCAGGCCGATGTCGGCGTTGGTTTCCTTGACCTTGGCGATCAGGTCGACGAGGTTCTCGGGTTTGCCCGGATCCGGGTGATGGTTGGGGAAGTTGCCGTCGACTTCGCAGAACAGCGGAATGACTTCGCAGTTCAGCGCTTCGATCAGTTGCGGGGCGATCACGCCGGCCGCGCCGTTGCCGCAGTCGACCACGACTTTCAGGCGTCGGGCCAGTTTGACGTCCCGGACGATTTCGGTGGTGTAGCGGTCGAGGATTTCGACCTGGGTTACGCTGCCCTGACCGCTGGTCAGGTCGTTGGTCTTGATGCGCTCGTGCAGCACCTGAATCTGCTCGTTGGCGAGGGTGTCGCCGGCAATGACGATCTTGAAGCCGTTGTAGTTCGACGGGTTGTGGCTGCCGGTGAGCATCACGCCGGATTTACCGGCCAGCACGTTGGCCGCGTAATACAGCGCAGGCGTCGGGACCAGGCCGACGTCACTGACGTGGCAGCCGCTCTCGGCAATACCGCGGATCAGTTCTGCTACCAGCTCCGGGCCGGACAGGCGACCGTCACGACCGACGGAGACGTTTGGTTCACCCTGGGCCAGGCTCTGAGAACCAATGGCGCGGCCGATCCAGTAGGCGGTTTCGGCATTGAGGAATTCCGGCACGGTGCCGCGAATGTCATAGGCGCGGAAGATGCTGTCGGGAAGCTTCGGGGCGATCTTGGCGGGGGTGCTCATCTGCACAAATGCTCCATCTCGAAAGTGGCGGGACACACCGACGATTCACTCGACGGCAGGCTCAAACTGAAGGGTATGACGGCGTTTTCCACAGAGAGTTCGTGGTGTGAAAGGGCCATGACGCCTCGGCTGGCGTGGCTTGTGGCCGGCAAAACCTTGATTTACGGTGTTAAAGCCTGCTGCCGATGTAGCGCATTTTTTGTGGCGAGGGAGCTTGCTCCCGCTTGGGTGCGCAGCGCCCACAAGATTTTGGGTCTGCTGCGCAGCCCAGCGGGAGCAAGCTCCCTCGCCACAATGATGTATATCCGGTTATTTGGTGCCGGTATGGCCAAAGCCGCCCGCGCCGCGCTCGGTTTCGACGAACTCTTCCACCATTTCGAAGTGCGCCTGCACCACCGGCACCAGCACCAACTGCGCCAGACGCTCGCCGACGGTCATGGTGAAGTCGCTCTGGCCACGGTTCCAGCAGGACACCATCAGCGGGCCCTGATAATCCGAGTCGATCAGGCCGACGAGGTTGCCCAGCACGATGCCGTGCTTATGGCCCATGCCCGAGCGCGGCAGGATCAGTGCGGCGAGGTTCGGGTCGCCGATGTAGACCGACAGACCGGTAGGGATCAGTACGGTTTCACCCGGCTTGATCACGATGTCCTGTTCCAGCATGGCGCGCAGGTCTAGGCCGGCGGAGCCCGGGGTGGCGTATTGCGGCAGCGGGAATTCAGTACCGATGCGTGGGTCGAGGATCTTGGCTTGCAAAGCGTGCATGTAAATTAAACCTGGTTCAGACGTTCGGCGATAAAAGTGACCAGTTGGCGAGCGATCTTGCTCTTGCTGGTCTGGGCGAAAACAGTGGCGTGAAGCTCACGGTCGATCACGCTGCAGGCGTTTTCTTCGCTGTTGAAACCGATGCTCGGGTTGGCGACGTCGTTGGCGACGATCAGGTCGAGATTCTTGTCTTTCAACTTGCGTGCAGCGTAGTCGAGCAAATGTTCGGTCTCGGCGGCAAAGCCGACACTGAACGGACGGTCGGGACGGGTCGCGATGGTGGCCAGGATGTCCGGGTTGCGCACCATTTGCAGGACGAAGCCGTCGCCGCTTGTAGGGTCTTTCTTGAGTTTTTGCGGGGCAACCACTTCCGGGCGGTAGTCCGCCACCGCTGCCGAGGCGATGAACACATCACACGGGATGGCCGATTCGCAGGCCGCGAGCATGTCGCGGGCACTGACCACGTCGATGCGCGTGACGCGATCCGGGGTCGGCAGGTGCACCGGGCCGCTGATCAGCGTGACGCGGGCGCCGGCTTCCACCGCGGCTTCGGCCAGAGCGAAGCCCATTTTCCCGGAGCTGTGGTTGGTGATGTAGCGCACCGGGTCGATGTTTTCCTGAGTCGGGCCGGCGGTGATCATCACGTGCTTGCCGGTCAGTGCCTGACGCTGGAAGCAATCCGCCGCGCACTGCGCCAGATCGGTGGCTTCCATCATCCGGCCCATGCCGACGTCGCCGCAGGCCTGACTGCCGGAGGCCGGGCCGAAGGTCTTCAGCCCACGGCTTTCCAAGAGTTGCAGGTTGGCCTGGGTCGCCGGATCGCGCCACATCGCTTGATTCATTGCCGGCGCGACAGCCACCACGGCGTCGGTGGCCAGCACCAGGGTGGTCAGCAAATCGTTGGCAATGCCTTGGGCCAGACGGGCGATCAGGTCGGCGGTGGCGGGGGCGATCAAAACCAGATCGGCCCACTTGGCCAGCTCGATGTGGCCCATGGCCGCTTCGGCGGCCGGGTCGAGCAGATCCAGGTGAACCGGGTGCCCGGACAGCGCTTGCATGGTCAGCGGGGTGATGAACTCGGCGCCGCCATGGGTCATGACCACGCGCACTTCGGCGCCCTGGTCGATCAGGCGACGAACCAGATCGGCGCTCTTGTAGGCCGCAATGCCGCCGCCGACGCCCAGAACGATGCGTTTCCGATACAGCCGCTGCATAGGTCTGCCTTTACATTTCGTGGGTGACATACGTGGCGAAACCCCCTCCCCAGGGTGAATCCGCCCGCAAAAAAGATGGGCTACGATATCACAGCGACCGCTACGGAACAGCGGCGCCCACAGACAAGGAAGGTGTATGAGTATTCGCGATTGGCCTGCGGCGGAACGGCCGCGGGAACGGTTATTGGAACAAGGTTCGGCGAGTCTTTCGGACGCCGAGTTGCTGGCAATATTTTTGCGCACTGGAGTGGCGGGAAAAAGCGCAGTAGATCTGGCGCGACATCTGTTGAATCAGTTTGGCAGTCTGCGTTTGCTGCTTGAGGCCGATCTGGAAGCATTCAGCAGAGAGTTGGGCCTGGGGCCTGCAAAATTTGCCCAGTTGCAGGCCGCTCAGGAAATGAACAGGCGGCACCTGGCCGAGCGTTCACGCGAAAAAACGGCGCTGGAAAACCCGAAAGCCGTTCGCGATTACCTGAAATCCATGCTGCGCCACGAGCCACATGAGGTGTTTGGCTGCCTGTTTCTCGACTCCAAGCATCAGGTGCTGACATTCGAGGCGCTGTTTCGCGGCTCGATCGACAACACCAGCGTGCATCCCCGGGAAGTGGTGAAGCGCTCATTGGCCAACAACGCGGCGGCGGTGATTCTCTGTCACAACCACCCGTCGGGGAACAGCGATCCGAGCCAGGCGGATCGACAACTGACCAAGCGCTTGCAGAAAGCGCTGGACCTGATTGATGTGCGGGTGCTGGATCACTTCATCATCGGCGACGGTGAGCCGTTGTCGATGGCGGAGTGTGGCTGGATGTAAAACGCAGAAGTGCACTCTTGTGGCGAGGGAGTTTGCTCCCGCCGGGCTGCGCAGCGGCCCTGAAAAGCTTGTGAGCGCTGCGCACTCAAGCGGGAGCAAGCTCCCTCGCCACAGAGGTTTTTCCCACAGTAACGTGGGTTATTTCAGGTTGACCTTGGAGTAGTCCTGGCGGCCAAACGGGCTGACGGAATAACCCTGCACATCCTTGCGCGTCAGCGCATAGGCGGTCGGGTGTGCCAGCGGCAACCACAGCGCCTGCTGCTGAATCTGCGCCTGCGCCTGTTCGTACAGCTTGGTGCGCACGCCTTGCTCGCTGGTGGTCTTGCCGGCGCTGATCAACTTGTCCAGGTCGGCATTGCAGTAGCGGGCGAAGTTGGTGCCGGACTTGACCGCCGCGCAGGAAAACTGCGGCGTGAGGAAGTTGTCCGGGTCGCCGTTGTCGCCGGCCCAGCCCATGAACAGCAGGTCATGCTCGCCAGCCTTGGCGCGGCGAATCAGTTCGCCCCACTCGATCACGCGGATTTCCGCCTGAATGCCGATTTCCGCCAGGTCCGACTGCAGCAACTGCGCGCCCAGACTCGGGTTCGGGTTGAGCAGGCTGCCGGACGGACGCGTCCAGATGGTGGTCTGGAAGCCGTCCTTGAATCCGGCCTTGGCCAGCAGCGCCTTGGCTTTGGCCACGTCGTGTGGATAGCCCGGCAGGTTCTTCGCGTAGCTCCAGGTGTTTGGCGGGTAAGGGCCGTTGGCCGGTTCCGCGGTGTCTTCGAACACGGCTTTGACGTAGTTGGCCTTGTCGAAAGCGAGGTTGATCGCCTGGCGGACTTCCGGCTTGTCCAACGGTGGGTGCTGGCTGTTGATGCCGACGAAAGCGGTCATGAACGCGTCAGTCTTTTCCACTTTCAGTGTCGGCTCTTCCTGCGCAGCTTTCACATCCAGCGGTTTTGGCGACAGAGCGATCTGGCACTCGTTGCGCCGCAGCTTTTGCAGGCGCACGTTGGCATCCGGGGTGATGGCGAAGATCAGCGGATCGACCGCCGGCTTGCCGCCAAAGTAGTCCGGGTTGGCCCGGTAGCGCACCGAGGCGTCTTTCTGGAAGCGCGTGAACACAAACGGACCGGTGCCGATCGGCTGGCTGTTGAGCTTGTCGGTCGCATCGGCCTTGAGCAGCTTGTCGGCATATTCGGCGGAATAGATGGAGGCGAAACCCATGCTCAGGGTCGCGAGGAACGTCGAGTCCGGGTGGTCGAGGGTAAAGCGCACGGTCAGCGGGTCGAGCGCGTCGATCTTCTTGATCAGCGCCGGCAACTGCATGGATTGAGCGTGCGGGAAGCCGCTTTGCGCGACTTTGTGCCATGGGTTGGCCGGATCGAGCATGCGGTCGAAGCTGAATTTGACGTCTTCAGCGGTCAGCGTACGGCTCGGTTTGAAATAGTCAGTGCTGTGAAACTTCACCTGCGGGTGCAGTTTGAACACGTAACTCAGGCCGTCGGGGCTGACTTCCCAGCTGTCGGCCAGGCTCGGTACGACTTTGCCGCTGGCGGTGTCGAAGTCGACCAGGCGGTTCATCAGCACGTCGGCCGAAGCGTTGGTGGTGGTCAGCGAGTTGTATTGCACCACGTCGAACCCTTCGGGGCTGGCCTCGGTGCAGACGCTCAGGGCGGCGGCCTGGGCCAGGGGGCTCAGCAGAAGCGGGGCGAGCAACAGGGGTAGGGCAGCGAGGCGCATGGTCGGCTTCCTTTACAGATCGAAGGCCATCTGCAGGTGCAGTCTGGAAAAGGGTTACCCTAGAGGGCTGGATTGCAAATGACTATCCCCTTTTTGTATTTTTGGGGCAGGTCAGTGGCGTTTTTCTGACCGCGACGCGCTGCGAAAAGTCAGAAACGTCGGTAAGGGCGGTTTTCTGCGACGAGTGGTCAAAACTCGCCTCAGCCTTTATCCAAAGCGTCCGCAGCTGGAAAATGCGCCTTTTTGCCGGTTGATTGCACATCCATTGTTGTTGCACCCCGGTCTTTCTGGTATAAAGCAGCGCTCTTTTCTAGGGGCCCGGTTCCTTCACTGTAGGTGTAGCCGGTAAGACCTCTAAAGAAACGCGGCGCCTGGCGCCAAATGACTGAGAGATTAAGCGGCCAACCCATGCCGGGTTGGGCATGTGGTTTTAGAGGGCTGAGGCATGTCGAGAGTATGTCAAGTTACCGGTAAGGGTCCGGTAACCGGGAATAACATTTCCCACGCAAACAACAAAACCCGTCGTCGTTTCCTGCCGAACCTGCAGCATCACCGCTTCTGGGTTGAAGAAGAGAAACGTTTTGTGCGTCTGCGCGTATCTGCCAAAGGCATGCGCATCATCGACAAGCGTGGCATCAGTGTCGTGCTCGCCGAACTTCGCCGCGATGGCAAGATTTAAGGGAGCTAATCATGCGTGAATTGATTCGTTTGATCTCGAGCGCCGGTACTGGTCACTTCTACACTACCGACAAGAACAAGCGTACTACTCCGGACAAAATCGAGATCAAGAAATATGATCCGGTTGTTCGCAAGCACGTGATCTACAAGGAAGGCAAAATCAAGTAATTGATTTTTCCCGACTTACGAAAAAGGCCCGTATCTCACGATACGGGCCTTTTTTGTTGCCTCGGATTTCTGCGGTGTCTCGTCGGGCCTCATCGCGAGCAGGCTCACTCCTACATTGGAATGCGGTTCCCTGTAGGAGTGAGCCTGCTCGCGATAGGGCCGGATCAGCCAGCGAAAATCCTCAGGCCTTCTGTTCAAAAATCACATAGATCTTGCGGCAAGCCTCCAGCACTTCCCAAGTGCCACGGAAACCGGCCGGAATCACGAAGCGGTCGCCAACACGCAAGGTCTTGGCATTACCATCGCCGTCGCGCAGCACCGAAACCCCCTGCAGGATTTCGCAATATTCATGTTCGGTGTAGTTCACCGTCCACTGCCCGACCGCGCCTTCCCACACGCCAACACCCATTTGCCCACAAGGGCTGTCGTACTGGTTGAACACCGCTTGCTCTGGGTCGCCCTTGAGCACTTTGGCCGGGTCGGGGCGATAGCGTTCGGCTTCGCTGCTGGTCAGGCTGATGTCGACGACGTTCTGGATGTTCATTGTTGTTTTCTCCCGTGATGACGGCGCGGTGGCTTGAAAGGGTCAAAGTCTATGTTTATTAAAATGAACACCGCAAGGGCGTATGGCGCGCTTATGTCAAATATATTGAAACAACCCCGGCGGCTGGTTTAGGGTGGCGGGTGCCTTGGGCCGAAAAGCAGGCTGGCCGGGCAGCATTCCTGAAGACGTCCGCGAAGAACGCGGCGCTCTATTCAACAAGAGGAGGACACTCGAATGACCACCCTGACTCGTGCCGATTGGGAACAACGTGCTCGCGACCTGAAGATCGAAGGCCGTGCCTACCTCAACGGCGAATACACCGACGCCGTCTCCGGCGAGACTTTCGAGTGCATCAGTCCGGTCGATGGCCGTCTGCTGGGCAAGATCGCCAGCTGTGATGCCGCCGACGCCCAGCGCGCCGTGGAAAACGCCCGCGCCACCTTCAATTCCGGCGTGTGGTCGCGCCTGGCGCCGACCAAACGCAAAGCCACCATGATTCGTTTCGCCAGCCTGCTCAAGCAGCACGCTGAAGAGCTGGCGCTGCTCGAAACCCTCGACATGGGCAAGCCGATCAGCGATTCGCTGTACATCGACGTCCCGGGCGCGGCGCAGGCCCTGAGCTGGAGCGGTGAGGCGATCGACAAGATTTACGACGAAGTCGCCGCCACTCCGCATGATCAATTGGGTCTGGTGACCCGTGAGCCGGTCGGCGTGGTCGGTGCCATCGTGCCGTGGAACTTCCCGCTGATGATGGCCTGCTGGAAACTCGGCCCGGCGCTGTCGACCGGTAACTCGGTGATCCTCAAACCGTCGGAAAAGTCCCCGCTGACCGCCATCCGCATCGCTGCGCTGGCAGTGGAAGCAGGCATTCCAAAAGGTGTGCTCAACGTGCTGCCGGGCTACGGCCACACCGTTGGCAAGGCGCTGGCCCTGCACAATGACGTCGACACGCTGGTGTTTACCGGTTCGACCAAGATCGCCAAGCAGCTGATGATCTACTCCGGCGAATCGAACATGAAGCGCGTGTGGCTGGAAGCCGGCGGCAAGAGCCCGAACATCGTCTTCGCCGATGCGCCGGACCTGCAAGCCGCTGCCGAATCCGCCGCCAGTGCCATTGCCTTCAACCAGGGCGAAGTCTGCACCGCCGGTTCGCGTCTGCTGGTCGAGCGTTCGATCAAGGACAAATTCCTGCCGATGGTGATCGAGGCGCTGAAAACCTGGAAGCCGGGCAATCCGCTGGACCCGGCGACCAACGTCGGTGCGCTGGTCGATACCCAGCAGATGAACACCGTGCTGTCGTACATCGAATCCGGTCACAGCGACGGCGCCAAACTGGTGGCGGGCGGCAAGCGCATCCTTCAGGAAACCGGTGGCACTTACGTCGAGCCGACGATTTTCGACGGCGTGAGCAACGCGATGAAGATCGCTCAGGAAGAGATCTTCGGCCCGGTGCTGTCGGTCATTGCCTTTGACACCGCCGAAGAAGCGATCCAGATCGCCAACGACACGCCGTACGGCCTGGCAGCTGCCGTCTGGACTCAGGACATTTCCAAAGCGCACCTGACTGCCAAAGCACTGCGCGCCGGCAGCGTGTGGGTCAACCAGTACGACGGCGGCGACATGACTGCACCGTTCGGCGGCTTCAAGCAGTCGGGCAACGGTCGCGACAAGTCGCTGCACGCGTTCGACAAGTACACCGAGCTGAAGGCGACGTGGATCAAGCTGTAAATCGCTGATGGGAGCCTGAGTGAATCAGGCTCCCGAATCGAACAGAGATCCCTGTGGGAGCAAGTCTCTGTGGTGAGGGGATTTATCCCCGATCGGCTGCGAAGCAGTCGCAAAACCAGTGCATTTGATGGTGCAGGTTTTGAGGTCGCTGCGCGACCTGTCGGGGATGAATCCCCTCACTACAGGGTTTGCTCCCACATTTGGTTTTGTGGCGCACATAAAAATATCCACAGGAGCGTGGACCATGCGTTGGGCGACGTATTTCGCCGTGTTGGCGTCTGTCTTGAGTGTCGGTCTGGCCCTGGGGGTCAGCATGCCGCTGGTGTCGTTGCGCCTGGAGGGCTGGGGTTACGGTTCTTTTGCCATCGGTGTGATGGCGGCGATGCCGGCGATTGGCGTGTTGCTGGGGGCGAAGATTTCCAGTCATCTGGCGGCACGTTTCGGCACCGCCAACCTCATGCGCCTGTGCCTGTGGGCCGGGGCGTTGTCGATCGGCTTGCTGGCGCTGTTGCCGAGTTATCCGGTATGGCTGGTGCTGCGCCTGATGATCGGGGTGATCCTGACCATCGTATTCATCCTTGGCGAGAGCTGGATCAATCAACTGGTCGTCGAACACTGGCGCGGTCGTCTCGTCGCTCTGTATGGCAGCAGCTACGCGCTGAGCCAACTGTCTGGTCCGCTGCTGCTGGGCGCGCTGGGCACTGAACATGATTACGGGTTCTGGGTCGGGGTCGGGCTGCTGACGGTTTCGCCATTGCTGTTGATGGGCCGCAGCGGTGCGCCGAGCAGTGAGTCCAGCAGCGTGACGTTCAGCGATCTGTGGGGTTTTGCCCGCGAGCTGCCAGCGATTGCCTGGGCGGTGTCACTGTTCGCCGCGTTCGAGGCGATGATCCTCACGTTGTTGCCGGTGTATTGCCTGCAGCAGGGCTTCACCGCCGAGATCGCACTGGCGATGGTCAGCACCGTGGTGGTCGGCGACGCGCTGCTGCAGCTGCCGATTGGCGCGTTGGCGGATTATCTGTCGCGACGCACGTTGTTCACCGGTTGCGCAGTGATCCTGATGCTGTCGAGCCTGGCGATTCCAATGCTGATCGATACGCTGCTGATCTGGCCGTTGTGGGTGTTGTTCGGCGCCAGCGCGGGTGGCTTGTTCACTCTGTCGCTTATCCTGATAGGCGAGCGTTATCGCGACGATGCGCTGGTGCGGGCCAACGCGCACATTGCGCAGCTGTGGGGTGTCGGCTGTCTGATCGGGCCGTTGCTGGCGGGGGCGGGCAGCCAGTGGATCAGCGGGCATGCGTTGCCGCTGTTGATGGCGGTCGGGGCGTTCGGGCTGGTGATTCTGCTGATGCGTCAGGGGGCATTCGGCACAGTGGCCGAGCCTGCTTAAGTCAGCTCTTAAAGCGAAAGAATTCTTGTGGTGAGGGAGCTTGCTCCCGCTGGGCTGCGCAGCGGCCCCAAAGACTTCGTGAGCGCTGCGCACTCAGGCGGGAGCAAGCTCCCTCGCCACAAATGAGTTTTCAATTCGACTACAGCATCCGCTCCAGACCGACAGTGGTGCTGAACCACGCATTGAACCGCCGCCACCAGCTCCCCGGTTCCTTGGTCAGCGTGTGCATCTGGCCGTTGTCCTCGGTCACCCAGACAATCTTGCCATCCTGCAGTTTCGCCTGATAACTCAGGGCCGGCGCCATGCCTTGCAGTGCCAGTTCGCGCACATGTTCGGCCAGTTCCGGGCTGTCCACCAGAACCCCGACTTCGGTGTTCCACAATACCGAGCGCGGGTCGAAATTGAACGAGCCGATGAATGCTTTTTGCCGGTCGAAAATCATTGCCTTGCTGTGCAGACTGGAATCCGAACCACGAAACGACTTGCTGTAGAACAGATGCGGGCCGCTGCCATAGTTATCCCCGGGCTGACGGCGCAGCTCATACAGTTTCACGCCGTGCTCCAGCAGCGCCTTGCGATACGGCGCATAACCGCCGTGTACCGCCGGCACGTCGGTGGCTTCCAGTGAGTTGGTCAGCAGGTTCACCGAGACCCCGGCGTCGGCACGCCCGGTCAGGTACACCAGCCCTGGCTGGCCGGGCACGAAGTACGCCGAGATCATGATCAGCTCTTTGCTGACGCCGCGTAGCTCCGGCGCCAGTTGCGTGGTCAGCAGCAGTTGCGGGTCCGGTTCGTCCTTGGCCAGCACCTTGCTCGGCGCGTCCCACAACGCCTGGTTCCAGGCCCAGATCAGCTCTTTGCGCCAGATATCCATGCGTGGCGCGGTCTTGAACGTCATCAACTGCTGATACAGCGCATGGTTCTGTTTGCGAGTTTCCTCCAGCGACTCTTCCAGGCGCGTGCGGGTGTTCTGCAGGTCCTTGGCGCTCGGCTGGCTGGAGAGGAATTCGTCGATCGGCTTGCTCAGCGCGCTGTTCCAGTACTGGTCGAAACTGTGCCCGAGTTGCTCGGCCACAGGTCCCACGCTGAGCATGTCGATGTCGGTGAAATTCAGGTTCGGCTCGGCATCGAAATATTCGTCGCCCAGATTGCGCCCGCCGACGATCGCCACGCTGTTGTCCGCCAGCCACAACTTGTTGTGCATGCGCCGGTGTTGCAGCGACAGATTGAACAGGCGTCCGGCGGCGCGGGTCACGCCAGTGCTGCGGCCCAGGTGCAGTGGATTGAACAGGCGAATCTGGATCTGTGGGTGCGCCGCCAGCGTGGCGATGATCGTGTCCAGACCATCGCTGGTGGTGTCGTCGAGCAGGATGCGCACGCGCACGCCGCGGTCGGCGGCCTTGAGCAGTTCTTCCACCAGCATCCGCGTGCTGACGCCGTCGTGGACGATGTAGTACTGCAAGTCGAGGCTGGTTTGCGCATTGCGAATCAGCTCGGCGCGGGCGGTGAACGCTTCTGTGCTGTTGGACAGCAAGCGGAAGCCGGAACGGCCCTGATAGGGCGCGGCCTGGGCCTGGATCGAGCGGCCGAAGCTGGACTTCGCCGCCGGCAAGGCCTGGCTCGGCTCACGGGGTACATCAAGGCTGGCGCAGCCGCTCAGGAGCGAGGCGAACATCAGCAAAGCGAGTAGGGGCTGTCTGAAGCTCACGTAGGAACGTTCCGGTCGGCTGCAAAGGTCGGTATATGGACGCTGATCACTGGAAAAAGGTCAGTCGGTTTCGGCCAGCAATCTGATTGCTGCTGCGCCGACCTTGCGCACCGCTTCTTCGATCTGCGGTGTCGGTTTGGCAGCGTAGTTCATTCGCAGACAATTGCGGTACTTGCCCGAGGCGGAAAAGATGCTTCCCACGGCAATCTGTACGCCTTGGTCATGCAACGCACGATTGAGTTTCAGCGTATCGAAACCCTCCGGCAACTCGACCCAGAGCATGAAGCTGCCTTGCGGACGACTGGCGCGGGTGCCGGCCGGGAAGTAGCGGGTGACCCAGTCGATCATGACGTCGCGATTGCGCTGATATTGCGTGCGCATCCGCCGCAAGTGCGGTTCGAAGTAGCCACCCTTGAGAAATTCGGCAATGGCAATTTGTGGCTGTGGCGCGGTGGAGCCGGTGCTGATGTATTTCATGTGCAGCACCCGTTCCAGATAGCGGCCCGGCGCGACCCAACCGATGCGCAGCCCTGGCGCCAGGGTTTTGGAAAACGAACTGCACAGCAATACGCGACCGTCTTCGTCAAAGGATTTGATCGTGCGCGGGCGCGGATAGGTGTAGGCCAGTTCGCCATACACATCGTCCTCGATGATCGCCACGTCGAAGCGTTGCGCAAGGTTGAGCAGCGCGCGTTTGCGCGACTCCGGCATGATGTAGCCGAGCGGGTTGTTGCAGTTGGGCGTGATCTGGATGACCTTGATCGGCCACTGCTCCAGCGCCAGTTCCAGCGCTTCGAGGCTGATGCCGGTCAGCGGATCGGTGGGGATCTCCAAAGCTTTCATGCCCAGCCCTTTGAGCGTCTGCATGGCGCCGTGAAAGCTTGGCGAATCCACCGCGACGATGTCGCCCGGCTCGCAGATCGCGTGGATGCTGGTGGACAGCGCTTCATGACAACCGGTGGTGATCACCAGCTCGCTGGCACTCAACTGGCAGCCGGAATCGAGCATCAGTCGGGCGATCTGTTCGCGCAGTTCGAGGGTGCCGTGGATGTTGTCGTAATACAGACCGGGCATGTCCTGCCGACGGCTGATCCGCGCCAGTCCGCGCAGCAGCGGTTTCATGGTCGGCGAGGTGACATCGGGCATGCCGCGACCCAGTTGCACCACGTCCTTGCGCGGCACCGCGCGAATCAGCTCCAGCACCTGATCCCACTGCGAAATCTCCACCGGCCGCTGCGCCGGACGCCCGACCGCAGGCAGCTCCGGCAGCTCGCGGCCCACCGGCACGAAATAGCCGGACTTGGGTTTCGGTGTCGCCAGACCGCTGTCTTCAAGCATGCGATAAGCCTGCTGCACCGTGCTCAGGCTGACCCCGTGTTCTACGCTCAAGGCGCGCACCGAAGGCAGGCGATCGCCAGGACGGTAGAAGCCTTGTTCGATGCGGGTACCGAGCAGCTCGGCGAGGTTCACATACAGGGTCATGGCACTGCCTCGATGCAGGTGATTCGTTAAACCAGTACAGATGCAGCAAAAATCGGTAATTCAGTCTCAGGAATGGCAAATCTGTATGGAATTAATACAGATGTGTTGAATCTGTAATGCTTTTGCCGACCCGCGCATCATGGAATCTCTGGCTACCCAAGTAAACAGGAGCGACAAAAATGAACGGCTTGAGCGATGTGCGGCTGATGTTACACAGTCAGGAACTGGAGACAGGGCAGGAGGACAGTGCATGGAATAGCGCCATGCGTAACGCGCCGTCCGGTCTGAGTCGCTGGGGCCTGTTCTGGCATCGTCTGCACACGCGCAAGGCGCTTTTGAATCTGACGCCGGAGCAGCTCAAGGACGTCGGGTTGACCCGGGAGCAGGCGCAGGAGGAGGGGTTGAAGCCGTTCTGGCGGATCTGAAGTCTGTATTTTTCTTGCGGGCCTCATCGCTGGCAAGCCAGCTCCCACAGTATTTTGGTGTTCACAATATTTGTATTCGCCGCAAAAACCTGTGGGAGCTGGCTTGCCAGCGATGGCGGTTTCAAGGACGCAGAGAAAACCTCAGACCAACTCTTTAATCCGATGCCACAACATCCCCAACGCCAGCAACGGCGAGCGCAAATGCTTGCCGCCGGGGAAGGTGATGTGCGGCACCTTGGCAAACAGATCAAAGCCACCGCTGTGCTGCCCGCTGATCGCCTCGGCGAGCAGCTTGCCCGCCAGGTGCGTGGCATTCACTCCGTGCCCGGAATAGGCCTGGGCGTAATACACGTTCGGTTGATCATTGAGCCTGCCGATCTGTGGCAGACGGTTGGCGCCGATGCCGATCATGCCGCCCCATTGATAGTCGATTTTCACGCTCGCCAGTTGCGGAAACACTTCGAGCATCTTCGGCTGCATGTAGGCGCCGATGTCCTTCGGGTCGCGCCCGGAATAATGGCAGGCACCGCCGAACAGCAGGCGTCGATCTGCCGAGAGCCGGTAGTAATCCAGCGCCACGCGCTGGTCGCAGACGGCCATGTTTTGCGGTAGCAGGCTGTGCGCCAGTTCTGTGGAAAGCGGTTCGGTCGCGATGATGTAACTGCCGGCCGGGAGCACTTTGCCGCTGAGTTGTGGATTGAGGTCGTTGAGGTAAGCGTTGCAGCCCAGCACCAGAGTCTTCGCCCGTACCGAGCCTTGAGCTGTGTGGACGCGAACTTCCGGGCCGTAGTCGATGCGCGTGACGCCCGACTGTTCAAACAGTTTGACGCCCATTTGTTGCGCAGCAGCGGCTTCGCCCAGCGCCAGATTCAGCGGATGCAGATGCCCAGAACCCATGTCGATCAAGCCGCCGACGTAGCGTTTGGAGCCAACCACAGTGTGCATTTCATCGGCTTGCAGCAGACGGGTTTCGTAGCGATAGCCAAGGCTGCGCAGCTCTTCGGCGTCTTCGGCAAAGCCTTCGAGATCGGCCGGTTTGTTGGCGAGGTCGCAGTAGCCCCAGATCAGATCGCACGGGATCTGGAACCGTTCGACGCGCTGGCGGACGATTTCCACCGCTTCCAGGCCCATCAGTTTCATCTGCCTCACGCCATCAGTGCCGATGACGTTGCTGAACTGGTCGAGGCCGTGGCCGACCCCGCGAATCAACTGCCCGCCGTTACGGCCGCTGGCGCCCCAACCGATCCGGTGCGCTTCCAGCAGCACCACGCTGAGGCCGCGCTCGGCCAGTTCCAGCGCGGTGTTCAGCCCGGAAAACCCGCCGCCGACCACACACACGTCTGCGCTCAGCTCGCCCTGCAGCACCGGATAGTCGGGCTGCGGCAGACTGCTGGCGGCGTAGTAAGAGGCAACGTGGGGTTGGCTCGCGAAGGTTCGGGCGCGGGCATTCATGGGCATCATCCAACGGCTGGGTGTCGAGAAAATTTGACGGAGCATAAGCCGCACGGCCGGAGACCGGCAACACTGGTCGGCCGTTGCTGTCTGGATCACGGCTTTTGCGGCACAATTGCCGCCTATTTCATGTGGGTTACCGTTTCGATGAGTTGCAACCGCCAGACCATTCGCGACCTGCGTCAGCAGATTCCTACGTTCGACTGTGTGCCCGGTTGCCACGATTGCTGCGGGCCGGTGACCACCTCGCCGGAAGAAATGTCACGTCTGCCGCGCAAGACCCGCGCCGAGCAGGATGCGGCGATGGAAGAACTGAACTGTGTACACCTGGGGCCGAATGGCTGCACGGTGTATGGCGAGCGACCGCTGATTTGCCGGTTGTTCGGTACCACCAAAACCCTGCCGTGCCCTAACGGGCGGGGGCCGGTGGAGTTGATTCATCCGCGGGTTGAAAAGCAGATCTTCGAGTACATGGCGGCGAATCGGCAGGTGTTGGTTTAACGGGTTCACTCGGAACCGAGCTGACGCCTTCGCGAGCAGGCTCGCTCCCACATTTGAAATGCATTCCCCTGTGGGAGCGAGTCTGCTCGCGAATGGAGCGATGCCAATCTTCAGTCCGGAATCGGCAGGCTCAGGCTCTCCTTCACCTCTTCCATCACGATATAGCTCTTCGACTCACGCACATGCGGCAGCTTCAACAGGATGTCGCCCAGCAGTTTGCGGTACGAAGCCATCTCGGAGATCCGCGCCTTCACCAGATAGTCGAAATCCCCTGACACCAAGTGGCATTCCAGCACGTGCGGCAGTTTCAGCACTGCGCGGCGGAACTCTTCGAAGGTGTCGCCGGATTTGTAGTCGAGGCTGATCTCGACGAACACCAGCAGGCTACCCTTCAGATGCTGCGGGTTGAGCCGGGCGTTGTAGCCCATGATGATCCCTTCGCGCTCCAGCCGCCGCACCCGTTCCGTACATGGCGTGGTGGACAGGCCGACCTTCTCCCCGAGTTCGGTAAACGATATGCGCCCGTCCGCCTGCAGGATCCGCAAGATGTTGCGGTCGATCTTGTCCAGCTCACGTTTGGTCTGAGTGTTGGTACGCATAGGGGATGCGCCTCCGTGAAAAGGGTTTTTGCCGAGAATTGTCGCCAAATATAGGCGCTTATATAGTGAAATGCACTGGCCATTCTTTTTTACACTGCGCGCATCATTGCTCTAACAACAGACGTACGCGGCCCCGCCGCGATGAGGGATACAAAAATGCGCGTAATGGTCTTGGGTAGCGGCGTCATCGGTACCGCCAGTGCTTACTATCTGGCTCGTGCCGGGTTTGAAGTGGTGGTGGTCGACCGGCAGCCAGCCGTAGCCATGGAGACCAGTTTCGCCAACGCCGGCCAGGTGTCGCCGGGTTATGCCTCGCCGTGGGCCGCGCCGGGTGTGCCGCTCAAGGCCATCAAGTGGTTGCTGCAGCGCCACGCGCCGCTGGCGATCAAGGCCACTGCCGACATCGATCAGTACCTGTGGATGGCGCAGATGTTGCGCAATTGCACCGCCAGCCGTTACGCGGTGAACAAGGAGCGCATGGTGCGTCTGTCCGAGTACAGCCGCGACTGCCTCGACGAACTTCGCGCCGAAACCGGCATCGCCTACGAAGGCCGCAGCCTCGGTACCACGCAACTGTTCCGCACTCAGGCACAGCTTGATGGTGCCGCCAAAGACATCGCCGTGCTGAAAGAGTCCGGCGTGCCGTTTGAAGTCCTCGACCGCGCCGGCATTGCCCGCGTCGAGCCGGCCCTGGCCAATGTCACCGACATCCTCGCCGGTGCTCTGCGTCTGCCCAACGACCAGACGGGCGACTGCCAGATGTTCACTACGCGTCTGGCGGAAATGGCCGTGAAACTCGGTGTGGAGTTCCGCTTCGGCCAGGACATCCAGCGCCTCGACTATGCCGGTGATCGCATCAACGGTGTATGGATCGACGGCAAGCTGGAAACCGCCGACCGCTACGTGCTGGCCCTCGGCAGCTACTCGCCGCAACTGCTCAAGCCGCTGGGCATCAAAGCCCCGGTGTACCCGCTCAAGGGCTACTCGCTGACCGTGCCGATCACCAACCCGGCCATGGCTCCGACCTCGACCATTCTCGACGAGACTTACAAGGTCGCAATTACCCGTTTCGATAACCGCATCCGCGTCGGCGGCATGGCGGAAATCGCCGGTTTTGACCTGTCGCTGAACCCGCGTCGGCGCGAAACCCTGGAGATGATCGTCAACGACCTTTATCCTCAGGGCGGCAATCTGGCCGAGGCGAGCTTCTGGACCGGTCTGCGTCCGACTACCCCGGACGGCACGCCGATCGTTGGCGCCACGCCGTTCAAGAACCTGTTCCTCAACACCGGTCACGGCACCCTGGGTTGGACCATGGCGTGCGGTTCCGGTCGTTTACTGGCCGATCTGATGGCGAAGAAAAAGCCGCAGATCAGCGCCGAAGGTCTCGATATTTCCCGTTACGGCAATAAGCCTCAGGAGTCCGCAAAACATGGCAATCCAGCGCCAGCTCACCAATGAGCGCATGAGTCAGATCGTCACCCACAACGGCACCGTGTATCTGGCCGGGCAGGTCGGCGACGACTTCAACGCCGGGGTTGAGCAGCAGACCCGCGAGGTGCTCGGCAATATCGAGCGCCTGCTCGATCTGGCCGGGACTGACAAGCAGCATCTGCTGTCGGCGACGATCTACCTGAACGACATCGAGGCGCACTTTGCCGGCATGAACTCGGTGTGGGACCAGTGGCTGCCCAAGGGCGCCGCACCGGCCCGCGCCACCGTTGAAGCGAAGATGGCCAAGCCGAGCATCCTGGTCGAGATTTCCATCGTCGCCGCGTTGCCGTAACCGTTTCAAAGATCCCTCTCCCGGCGCTGTTGGCGGTTCACGTCGTCAGTCGGCGCCGGTTTTTCTTCCCATGACCGCCTAGAAGTCTGCCGCCATGCGTCCTGCCCGTGCCCTGATCGACCTAGAAGCCCTGCGCCACAACTACCGAATTGCCCGCGAAGTCACCGGCGCCAAGGCGCTGGCGGTGATCAAGGCCGATGCCTACGGTCACGGCGCGGTGCGTTGCGCCCAGGCGCTGGAAGCTGAAGCCGACGGGTTTGCCGTTGCCTGCATCGAAGAAGCGCTGGAGCTGCGCGCGGCCGGCATCAAGGCCCCGGTGCTGTTGCTCGAAGGGATCTTCGAAGCCGATGAACTGGCGCTGATCGTCGAGCATGATTTCTGGACCGTGGTGCATTCACTGTGGCAGCTCGAAGCCATCGAGCAGGCGGCACTGAGCAAACCGATCACCGTATGGCTCAAGCTCGATTCGGGCATGCACCGTGTGGGCCTGCATCCGAAGGACTACGCGGCGGCCTACCAGCGCCTGCTGGCCAGCGGCAAAGTGGCGAAGATCGTGCTGATGAGCCACTTCGCCCGTGCCGATGAGTTGCACGAGCAGAGCAGCGCCAATCAGGTCGCGGTGTTCGAAGCGGCGCGTCAGGGCCTCGCCGCCGAAGTCAGCCTGCGCAACTCGCCGGCCGTGCTCGGTTGGCCGCAGATTCACAGCGATTGGGTGCGCCCGGGCATCATGCTCTTCGGCGCCACGCCGTTCGAAGAAGCCAACGCCTTGGCCGAGCGCCTGCAACCGGTGATGACCCTCGAATCGAAAGTCATCTGTGTGCGCGAATTGCCCGCCGGGGAGCCGATCGGCTACGGCGCCAAATTCATCACCGACAAGCCGATGCGCATCGGCGTGGTCGCCATGGGTTATGCCGACGGTTACCCGCGTCAGGCACCCACCGGCACGCCGGTTCTGGTGGCCGGCAAGCGCAGCCGGATTCTTGGCCGCGTGTCGATGGACATGCTCTGCATCGACCTCACCGATGTGCCGGAAGCGGACCTCGGTTCGACCGTCGAGCTGTGGGGCAAAAACATCCTCGCCAGCGAAGTGGCGCAGTGGGCGGACACCATTCCGTATCAGATCTTCTGCAACCTGCGTCGCGTGCCAAGGCTCTATTCCGAGGGTTGAGGCCAGCACGGGGGCCAAGTGTTGTAAATACTGAACGCTGTCGCCATGATAACGCTCAATATTCTTACAACATCAGGAGGCTCCCGCCTTGGACGTCGGTGAACGACTGCAATCGATCCGCAAGCTCAAAGGGCTTTCCCAGCGTGAACTCGCCAAACGTGCGGGCGTCACCAACAGCACCATTTCGATGATCGAAAAGAACAGCGTCAGCCCTTCGATCAGTTCGCTGAGAAAGGTTCTGGGCGGGATTCCCATGTCCATGGTCGAGTTCTTTTCCGAAGAAATCCTGCAGGAAGTCCCGACCCAGATCGTCTACAAGGCCAACGAGCTGATCGACATCTCCGACGGCGCCGTGACCATGAAACTGGTCGGCCGCGCGCACCCGAGCCGGGCCATCGCGTTCCTCAATGAAATCTACCCGCCGGGCGCCGATACTGGCGAAGAAATGCTCACCCATGAAGGCGAGGAAACCGGGATTCTGGTGGAAGGTCGTCTGGAACTGGTGGTGGGGCTGGAAACTTTTATTCTCGAAGCCGGCGACAGCTACTATTTTGAAAGTACCAAGCCGCATCGTTTCCGTAATCCGTTCGACGCGCCTGCGCGACTAATCAGCGCAGCCACGCCGGCGAATTTTTAAACACAGAGGCGCCAAGCCATGACGGCGAAGGCATCCACAGAGTTTTTCCACAGCGCGGTATAACCCCTTCGACTATGGGGTTGTTTCAGTGTGGCGGGCTACCCGCTATACTTGCGCCCGCCTGCGAACCGTGGCCGCAGGCGTGAATAGCCACCATTGAGGGTGAACGCGTGAACCTAATTATGAAAATGCTGGCCGCACCAGCAACCGTACTGGCCCTCTGGGCTGTCAGCGCTCAAGCTGCGACGAATGACGACATTGCCAAACGCCTCGAGCCGGTCGGCCAGGTGTGCGTTCAGGGGCAGGAATGCAAAGGGATGGAAGTCGCTGCCTCCGCTGGCGGCAGTGGTGGGGCGAAGACGCCGGATGAAGTGATTGCAAAACATTGCAATGCTTGCCACGGCACGGGTCTGCTGGGCGCACCAAAAATCGGTGACGCCGCGGCCTGGAAAGAACGCGCCGATCACCAGGGGGGCCTCGACGGCATCCTGGCCAAAGCCATCACCGGCATCAACGCCATGCCGCCAAAAGGCACCTGTGCCGATTGCTCGGACGACGAGTTGAAAGGTGCGATCCAGAAGATGTCCGGCCTGAAATAAGCCGCGCTTCTGACGAAAAAAACCGTCTCCGGACGGTTTTTTTGTGCCTGCGATTCACGGCTTTCGCTGTCCTTTGCAGCAAAGTCGAGGCAAGCTCGGTCTACCTCTATTCACGGAACGGGCGGGAGGCTTCAGATGGTGCAGTTGTGTTCGATCGAACAGGCGGTGGACGACGTGCTCGCACGCTTGCCGGCGCATATCCACATGGGCTTGCCGCTGGGGCTGGGCAAGCCCAATCACTTCGTCAACGCGCTGTACCGGCGGATCAAGGACTTGCCCGAACGACAACTGACTATGTACACCGCGCTGTGCCTGGGGCGGCCGACGCTGGGCGACGGTCTGCAGAAGCGCTTCATCGAACCCTTCGTCGAACGCGTATTCGGTGATTACCCCGAATTTGATTTCCTCGCCGACCTGCAGCATGACAGCCTGCCCGCCAACATCCGCATCCAGCAGTTCTTCATGCAGCCCGGCAGCCTGCTCAACAGCGCGCCGGCCCAGCAGGATTACGTCAGCAGCAACTACAGCCACGCCGCCCGCGACATCAACGCGGCCGGCCTGAATCTGGTGGCGCAATTGCTTGCCAGCAGCAGCGAACATCCTGATCGCCTGAGCCTGAGTTGCAACCCGGACATCACTCTCGACCTGTTGCCGATGATCGCCAGGCGCCGCGAAGCCGGGGAGACCATTCTGCTGGTTGGTCAGGTGCACACCGATCTGCCGTACATGCCCGGCGATGCCGAAGTCGATATCGACACCTTCGACCTGCTGATCGACGCGAAAGACAGCAGCACGCTGTTTTCCACGCCGAACATGCCGGTGGGCTTTCAGGATCACTTCATCGGCTTGCACGCCAGTACGCTGGTGCGCGACGGCGGTACGTTGCAGATCGGCATCGGCTCGATGGGCGATGCGCTGACCGCCGCACTGCTTGCACGGCAGGCAGACAACGCCGGTTACCAAGCGTTGCTCGATGACATCAATCTCAGTCAGTGGGCGCAACTGATCGAGCGCGAGGGCGGCACTGCGCCGTTCGCCAAAGGCCTGTATGGCTGCAGTGAAATGTTCGTCAACGGTCTGCTGGTGCTGGCCGATGCCGGGATCATCCGGCGCAAGGTCTACCCCGACGTGCACACTCAGGAGCAGGCCAACGCGGGCACTCTCGATGAGTCGGCGCAAACCGATGGCATCTCGGTGCACGGCGGCTTCTTCCTCGGTCCGCGCAGTTTCTACGAGCGCCTGCGTGAGTTGCCGCAGAGCAAGCGCCTCGAATTCAACATGACCCGCATCAGCTACATCAACGAGCTGTACGGGCAGGAAGAGCTCAAGCGCTTGCAGCGCCTTGATGCGCGCTTCATCAACACCGTGTTCACCATGACGCTGATGGGCGCGGGTGTGGCCGATCAACTGGAAGACGGGCGCGTGCTCAGCGGTGTCGGCGGGCAGTACAACTTCGTCGCCCAAGGCCACGCGCTGCACGATGCGCGCTCGATTCTGATTCTGCGCAGCTGGCGCGAGTCCGGCGGCGAGGTCAGTTCGAACATCGTCTGGGAATACGGCCACTGCACGATTCCAAGGCACCTGCGCGACATCGTGGTCACCGAATACGGCATTGCCGATCTGCGCGGCAAAACCGACGCGGCGGTGATCGAGTCGTTGCTGAACATCAGCGATTCACGCTTTCAGCCGGGGCTGATCGAACAGGCGCAGAAGGTCGGCAAGCTGCCGAAGGACTTCCGCCTCGATCCGCGATTTGCCGACAACACCCCGCAACGCTTGCAGGCGATTGCCGCGAAGCATCCGAACCTGTTCCCGGAGTATCCGCTGGGTTGTGATTTCACCGCGATCGAGCGCGATCTGCTGCGGGCGCTGAACTGGCTGAAGAGCAAGTTCAAGCTGAGCGAGATACTGGAGCTGGGCAAGGCAGCGCTGGATGCGCCAGAGGCTTCGACGTTCCCCGAACACCTTGAACGTATGCAACTGACCAACCCGGAAGGCCTGAAAGAAGACCTGTTCCAGCGCCTGCTGCTCACTGGCCTCAAAGCCACCGCACTGTAACTGCCTGACCCAAAACAACTGTAGGAGTGAGCCTGCTCGCGATAGCGGTGTTTCAGCCGACGAATATATCGACTGAGACTCCGCTATCGCGAGCAGGCTCACTCCTACAGGGGTGATGCGGTGTGGCGGGCTTTATTCGATGAAGGTAACCACGCCATCCTTCAGCGATTTGACGCGTGCCAGCGATTCGACGCGGTAGCCCTGCGAATCCAGCTCGGCGCGGCCGCCCTGGAACGACTTCTCGATCACGATCCCGAGGCCCGCCACGGTGGCGCCAGCCTGTTTGATGATCGAGATCAGCGCTTGCGAAGCCTTACCGTTGGCCAGGAAGTCGTCGATGATCAGCACGCGGTCGCTGCTGGTCAGGTGACGCGGCGAGATGGCCACGGTGCTTTCGGTCTTCTTGGTGAACGAGTAAACGGTCGCCGACAGCAGGTTTTCGGTCAGGGTCAGGGACTGCTGCTTGCGGGCGAAGATCACCGGCACGCCGAGGTTCAGACCGGTCATGATCGCCGGAGCGATGCCCGAGGCTTCGATGGTGACGATCTTGGTAATGCCCGAATCCTTGAACAGCGTGGCGAATTCGTCGCCGATCAGCTTCATCAGGGCCGGGTCGATCTGGTGGTTCAGGAAGGCGTCGACTTTCAGGACCTGGTCGGAAAGCACGATGCCTTGTTCGCGGATTTTCTGCTGCAATGCTTCCATGAAGCTGTCCTCGTTCAGCGCTTGTGCGCCCTAAGCTTTAAAAAAGTGGTCAATTCTAGCGCTTTAACATCGCGCGTATATCAGCCAATGCGCTATTGCCGCGCACGGCTTTGACTTCGGTCGGTGTGTCGTCGTTGCCTTCCCACGCCAGGTCGTCCGGCGGCAGCTCATCAAGGAAGCGGCTGGGCGCGCAATCGATGATCTCGCCGTACTGTTTACGCTTGGCGGCGAAGGTGAACGCCAGGGTCTGACGGGCGCGGGTGATGCCCACGTAGGCCAGACGGCGTTCCTCTTCGATGGTGTCGGCTTCGATGCTGGAGCGGTGCGGGAGGATTTCCTCTTCCATGCCCATGATGAACACGTAAGGGAATTCCAGACCCTTGGACGCATGCAGGGTCATCATCTGCACGCCTTCGGCGCCGTCCTCTTCTTCCTGCTGACGCTCGAGCATGTCGCGCAGGACCAGTTTGCCGATGGCGTCCTCGACGGTCATCTCGCCGTCTTCGTCTTTTTCCAGGGTGTTCTTCAAGGCCTCAATCAGGAACCAGACGTTGCTCATCCGGTAGTCCGCAGCCTTGTCGCTGGAACTGTTGGTGCGCAGCCAGTTCTCGTAGTCGATGTCCATGACCATGCTGCGCAGCGCCGAAATCGGGTCCTCGCCGGCACACTGCTCGCGCACCTTGTCCATGAAGCGCTTGAAGCGCGACAGACGATCGGTGAAGCGGCTGTCGAGATGCTCGCCCAGACCGATTTCATCGGTGGCGGCGTACATCGAAATCTTGCGTTCGGTGGCGTAGTTGCCGAGTTTTTCCAGGGTGGTCGAGCCGATTTCCCGGCGCGGCACGTTGATCACCCGCAGAAAGGCGTTGTCGTCGTCCGGGTTCACGATCAGGCGGAAGTAGGCCATCAGGTCCTTCACTTCCTGGCGCCCGAAGAAGCTGTTGCCGCCGCTCAGGCGGTACGGCACCTGGTGGTGCTGCAACTTCAGTTCGATCAGCTTGGCCTGGTAGTTGCCACGATAGAGGATGGCGAAATCGCTGTAGGGGCGGTCGGTGCGCAAGTGCAGGCTGAGGATTTCCATGGCCACGCGCTCGGCTTCGGCGTCCTCGTTACGGCAGCGGATCACGCGGATCTCGTCACCGTGACCCATCTCGCTCCACAGCTGCTTTTCGAATTCGTGCGGATTGTTCGAGATCAGCACGTTGGCGCAGCGCAGGATGCGGCTGGTGGAGCGGTAGTTCTGCTCGAGCATTACCACTTTCAGCGACGGGTAGTCTTCCTTGAGCAGCATCAGGTTTTCCGGCCGCGCACCACGCCAGGCGTAGATCGACTGGTCGTCGTCGCCCACCACGGTGAACTGGTTGCGCTTGCCGATCAGCATCTTCACCAGCAGGTACTGGCTGGCGTTGGTGTCCTGATATTCGTCGACCAGCAGGTAACGCACCTTGTTCTGCCACTTTTCGAGAATGTCGGCGTGCTCTTCGAAGAGCTTTACCGGCAGCAGGATCAGGTCGTCGAAGTCCACCGCGTTGAACGCTTTCAGCGTGCGCTGGTAGTGGGTGTAGACGATGGCAGCGGTCTGTTCTTTCGGATTGCGCGCGTTTTCCAGCGCCTGGGCCGGCAGGATCAGGTCGTTTTTCCAGGCGCCGATCATGTTCTTGATCTCGTCGACGCCGTCGTCGCCTGCGTATTCCTTCTGCATGATGTCGGTCATCAGGGCTTTGACGTCGGTCTCGTCGAAGATCGAGAAACCGGGTTTGTAGCCCAGCCGCACATGCTCCTTGCGGATGATGTTCAGGCCCAGGTTGTGGAAGGTGCAGACCGTCAGGCCGCGACCTTCGCCGGCACGCAGCAAGGTGCCGACCCGCTCTTTCATCTCGCGCGCAGCCTTGTTGGTAAAGGTCATGGCGACGATGTACTGGGCGCGGATGCCGCAGTTCTGGATCAGGTGCGCGATCTTGCGGGTGATCACGCTGGTCTTGCCGGAGCCGGCGCCGGCGAGCACCAATAGAGGGCCGCCGACGTAGTTCACGGCTTCTTGCTGCCGGGGATTGAGTCGGGACATACGAAAATTCGGGAGTCGTTGACGAAATGGGCCGGCATTTTAACAGGCTCAGCGATTTGTGCTGCTCTCTCCGACTTGTGACGCACCACGCGATTCAAATTTGCCGGTTTTGTTACTTTCGCGGAGGATGCGCGGTGATTTTGCGGCTAATGTACTCATTCGTGACACAAAATAACGTTTTGATAACCGTTGTCATTTGGTCATTGTTGCGCGCAACGGCATAATGCCCCGCCCACATCATTGCAGAGTCTAGGGAGCTAGCTTGTCTACGCCTGTCGAACCCTTGCGTTTGCTGCTACTGGCCGAAGAGCCAGCGTGGACAGCGTTATTGCGCGAGTGTCTGGCTCCGTTGGGGAGCGCGGCGGTGCTGATCAGCGCGCCGAGCTGGGAGTCGGTCAGTAGCCTGTTCGAAGACAATCGCCACGCGGTGTTGTTGACCATTCCTGCGTTGCAGCCGGCCCCGGGTCGTTGCAGCCTGCCGACGGTGTTGCTGCTGGAACACGAACCGGCTACGGCGCCGGTTGGCGTCAGCGACTGGCTGGTGTTCGACGCGCTCGACGCAGATATGCTGCGCCGCTGCCTGCGCCACGTGCGTGAACGCGGCGTTCTCGAAAATACTCTGCAACGCCTGGCCGAACAGGATCCGCTGACCGGCATCGCCAATCGTCAGGGCTTTCAGACCCTGCTGGCGGCGCGTCTGGCGGAAAACGACGGGCGCGGTCTGGCCCTCGGGCATCTCGATCTCGACAACTTCCGTCACGCCAACGATGCCCTCGGCCATCAGGCTGGCGATCGCCTGATCCTGCAGGTCGTTGCGCGGCTGAAAAGCCAGCTCGAGGCCGGTGATCAACTGGCGCGGCTGGGCAGCGACGAATTTGCCCTGCTGATTGATACCCGTCGTGCGCCGCAACGCGCCGAGTGGATGGCCGAACGCATCACCGAAGCCCTGTCCGAGCCGTATTGGGTCGACGGCGAAAGCCTGTTGATCGGCTCCAGCCTCGGCATCGCCCATGCCCGCGCCCAGGGCGGCGCCGATCCGCTGATGTGGCACGCGCACATCGCCATGCAGCAGGCCAAGAGCACGCAGGGCTGCACCTTCCATATCTTCAACGAACGCATCAACCGCAACGCACGGAGCATGGCCGACCTCGAAAGCGAACTGCGCCGGGCCCTGCGTCGCGATGAACTGGAGTTGCACTACCAGCCACGGCTGAATCTGGCGGACGGGCAGATCGTCGGTCTCGAAGCGCTGGTGCGCTGGCGCCATGGCGAACGCGGTCTGTTGCCGCCGAGCGAATTCGTGCCATTGGCCGAGCAGAGCGGGTTGATCGTGCCGCTGGGTTACTGGGTGATTTCCCGCGCCCTGCGCGACATGCAGGCGCTGCGCGAGCGCGGGCTGCCGGCGCTGCACATGGCGATCAATTTGTCGTTCCGCCAGTTTCAGGACAGCCAGTTGCTACCGACCCTCAGTCGATTGATTGCCGAGCGTGGGGTCGAGGCGCAGTGGCTGGAATTTGAACTCACCGAAACCGCCGTCATGCGCCGCAGCGATCTGGTCAAACAGACCATGGACGCCCTCGGCCGCCTCGGCGTGCGTTTCTCGCTGGATGACTTCGGCACCGGTTTCTCCTCGTTCGTGCACCTCAACAGCCTGCCGATCACCTTGTTGAAGATCGACAAAAGCTTTGTCGGCGGCATGGAACAGCGCGAAGAGAATCGCAAACTGGTGCACGCGATGATCAACCTCGCGCACAACCTGCATCTGGAAGTGGTCGCGGAAGGGGTCGAAACACCGGAGCAACTTGAACTGCTGCGCGGGTTTGGCTGTGATCAGGTGCAGGGTTATCTGATCAGCCGGCCGTTGCCGTTGGCGGAACTGGTGGATTACCTGACGTTTGGTGCCAGCCAGCAGCCAGCCCTCGAAATCGTGAGCTAAACACATAACCCCTGTGGGAGCGAGCTTGCTCGCGAAGGCGGCGACACGTTCAATATACATGTGTCAGGTACACCGCTTTCGCGAGCAAGCTCGCTCCCACAGGGAAACTTCATTCAGGTTGAGGGATGTTGAAGCCTCGAGATTGCGGCTCCAGCCGAATCATCCGCTTCATCTTCCATTCAAACGCCAGCGTCAAACTCACCGCCGCACACGCCAGCCCCAGCGCCAGCCCCCACCAGACGCCAGTCGGCCCCCAATGCAGGTGAAACGCCATCCACCACGCCGCCGGCGCGCCGATCAGCCAATAGCAGCCGAGACCGACCAGAAACGTGGTTTTCGCGTCCTTGAGCCCACGAATGCAACCCATGGCAATGGTCTGCGTGCCATCGAACAGCTCGAACCACGCGGCCACCGCCAACAGGCTTACGGCCAGACGAATCACCTCGGCAAACGCCGGGTCGTTATGGTCGAGGAACAGCCCGACCAGTTGATTCGGCAACAGCCAGAACACCATGGCGAAACCCAGCATCACCACCGCACCAAAGACGATGCCGACCCGCCCGGACATCCGCGCATCGCTCAGTTGCCCGGCGCCGTAATGCTGGCCGACGCGCATGGTGATCGCATACGACATGCCCGCCGGCACCATGAACGCCACCGAAACGATCTGCAGAGCGATCTGGTGTGCGCCGAGTTGCGTGCTGCCCATGGTGCCCATGCACAGCGCCGCGAAGGCAAACAGTCCGACTTCCACCGCGTAGGTGCCGCCAATCGGCAGGCCGAGGCGCCACAGTTCTTTCAGGTACTGACGATTTGGCCGCGACAGACCGGCGCGTATTGGATAAGCGTCATACGCCGGGTGCCGACGAATGTGCCAGGCCAGAGCCAGCGCCATGCAATTGGCCACGATCGCGGTGACCAGACCGATGCCGGTCAGCCCCAGTTTCGGCAGACCGAACATGCCGGTGATCAATGCGTAGTTGAGCAGGAAGTTGGCCACGGTGCCGCCCAGGCTGATGACCATTACCGGTGTCGCTCGGCCGATCGCACTGGTGAAACCACGCAAGGCCATGAAACTCAGATAGCCGGGCAGGGCGAAGGGCAGGGCAATCAGAAACTGCCCGGCGGCGTTGACGTTGGTTTCGGTCTGGCCGAACAGCAGCAACACCGGTTTCAGATTCCACAGCAGCAGCCCGGCGCCCAGCGCCATCAGCCACGCCAGCCACAAGCCGGCCTGGGTCAGGCGTGCCGCGCCGATGATGTCGCCGGCGCCCTGACGGATCGCCACCAGGGTGCCAACCGCCGCGATCACGCCGATGCAGAAAATCGACACGAACGAATAGCTCGCCGCGCCAAGACCGCCACCGGCAAGCGCTTCGGGACTCAGGCGCGCCATCATCAGGGTGTCGGTCAGCACCATCAGCATGTGCGCCAACTGTGAAGCGATCAACGGCCCTGCCAGCCGCAGGATGGCCCAGAGTTCGGTACGCACGGGATGCTGCATGGTCATCACCACTCATAAAAAGAGGGAACAGGGAACCGTCGATTCTCGGCGCTTAAACGCTTTCGCACAAAGGGATAAAAAGGATGGGTGGCATGATTAAAACTCATCCTGAGCAGATTCTGCTAAGTTGGCCACAACCCGCTATAGGAGCTTTCTGAATGTCCCGTCGTCTTCCTCCCTTGTATGCCCTGCGCGCATTCGAAGCGGCGGCGCGGCACAGTTCGTTCACCCGCGCCGCCGAAGAGCTGTCGATTACCCAGAGTGCGGTGAGTCGGCACATTCGCACGCTTGAAGAGCATTTCGCCTGCAAGCTGTTTTACCGCAGCGGACGCAACCTGCAACTGACCGAGTCAGCGCGGATGCTGTTGCCGGGGATTCGCGACGGTTTTGCGGCCCTTGAGCGCGCTTGCAACACCTTGCGCGCCGAGGACGACATCCTGCGCATGAAAGCGCCGTCGACCCTGACCATGCGCTGGTTGCTGGCGCGGCTCAGTCGCTTTCGTCATCTGCAACCGGGCAACGAAGTGCAACTGACCAGTGCCTGGATGGATGTGGACTCGGTGGATTTCAACAACGAGCCCTTCGACTGCGCCGTGCTGCTGAGTGACGGGCATTTTCCGCCGGACTGGGAGGCCAGCCTGTTGTTTCCGGAAGAGCTGATTCCAGTGGGTGCGCCGAATCTGCTGAATGACCAGCCATGGGATGTCGCACGCCTGGCCTCCACCGAACTGCTGCACCCGACCCCGGATCGGCGCGACTGGCGCAGTTGGCTGGAGCACATGGGGTTGTCCGATCAGGTGTCGCTCAAGGGGGGGCAGGTATTCGATACCCTCGAACTGGGGATGATTGCCGCCGCCCGAGGCTACGGTGTGTCAATGGGCGATCTGCTGATGGTCGCCGAGGATGTCGCGCAGGGACGCTTGAGTCTGCCGTGGCCGACTGCCGTCGCCAGTGGGCTGAATTATTACCTGGTGTGGCCGAAAACCCGTCCGGGAGGTGAACGTTTGCGCCGTCTCAGCGACTTCCTGCAAGGCGAAGTGCGTGCCATGGCGTTGCCGGTGGTCAAGCGCTTGAGCTGAAACGTTCGAGCCCGCACAATGCCGGCCTCGGGCCATAACCCCGCTATTTACTCAAGTATTCGCGTTCACCGCCGAAAATGAGCATGTGGAACCGCCGTGCCGGTTGCCACGATTCACCCCCATTATTAGAACATTCCGAGCAATTGCTGCGATCAGGGAGGATCCGGTGGCTCGGCCAGGAGCTGTCCATGTCTCAACCTCGTGCCCGGATCGCCTCGCAGCTGGGTCTTGCGCTCGCCGTGATTCTTGCGATTGTCATCAGTGGCAGTACGGTGTTCGCCCTGCGTTCGCTGGATACCGCCAACCTTGCCACCCGTGAAGAACACCTCGCCAGTGAGGCGCGACTGCTGGCCGACCAGTTGAGTACCTTTCACGGCACGTTGCGCGAAAGCACCCAGCGTCTGAGCGGGTTGTTCGAAAAGCGCTTCAGTGCCGGCCTGAGCATTCACCCGGATGAACCGGTGAGTGTCGCAGGCACCCAGACCCCGGGCCTGCATCTGGGCAGCGAAGTGCTGAACAACAACTTCAAGGAAGTCGACGAGTTCAAGCAGATGACCGCTGGGGTCGCCACCCTGTTCGTGCGCAGCGGCGAAGACTTCGTGCGCGTCAGCACATCCCTGACCAAGCAGGACGGCACTCGTGCGATCGGCACCTTGCTCGACCACGCCCACCCGGCCTATGCGAAGTTGATGGCCGGGCAGGGTTATGTCGGTCGCGCCTTGCTGTTCGACCGCTCCTACATGACTCAGTACACGCCAGTGCGCGACGGCAGCGGCAAGGTGATTGCGGTGCTGTTCGTCGGCTTCGACTACACCGATGCGCAGAACGCCCAGTTCGCCAACCTCAAGCGCTTCCGTATCGGCCAGAACGGTTCGCTGGCGTTGCTCGATGAGCAAAACAAATGGCTGGTCGCCCCGGCCGGTGTGCAAGCGCTGGATCAGGCCGTTCCGGTGATCAAGGGTCTGGCGGCGAAGCCGGGCAAGGGTGAGTTCTGGAGCGACACCGCTGAAGACTTCTACAGCATCGCCGTACCGTTCGACGGCGGGCCGTGGTCGGTGGTGGCGAGCATGCCGAAAGCCGAGATTCGCGCGGTGACCTGGAGTGTCGGCACCCAACTTGCCATCGGCAGCCTGCTGGCGATGTTGATCGCGGTGGGGGCGGCGATGTGGCTGCTGCGCAGCAAGCTGCAACCGCTGGGCGACCTGGTGCGTCAGGCCGAAGCGCTGGGCGCCGGTGATCTGAGCGTGCGCCTGAACGTAGCGAGCAACGACGAAATCGGTCAGCTGTCGCGCGCGTTCAACCAGATGAGCCAGGCGCTGTCGACCATGGTCGAGCACATCCGTCGTTCTTCGGAAGAGGTCAACAGCCGCGCTCAGGCGCTGTCCGGTTTGTCCGGTGGTGCCTACGAAGGCATGGAGCAGCAGTCCGGCGAAATCACCAGCATGGCCGGCGCAGTTGAAGAGTTCAGCGCCACCTCGCTGAACATCGCCGACAACATGGGCGCGACCCAGCGTCTGGCCCAGGAAAACGCTCAGCAAACGCAGATCGGTCGCAGCTCGATGGAAGAAGCCTCGTCCTCGCTGGAGCAGATCGCTGGCGCGTTGAACACCACGGCTACCGTGATCAACACCCTCGGTCAGCGCTCCCAGGAAATCGGCGGCATTGTCAGCGTGATCACCTCGATTGCCGAACAGACCAACCTGCTGGCGCTCAACGCGGCCATCGAAGCAGCGCGTGCCGGTGAACAGGGCCGTGGTTTTGCCGTGGTCGCTGATGAGGTGCGTAACCTCGCATCGCGCACCCGTCAGGCCACTGATGAAATTTCCGGGATGATTCACAGCATCCAGCAGGAAACCGGCAACGCCATCAGCACCATGGAACAGGGCAATGTACTGATGCAGGAAGGCCTGTCGCGTAACGCCAATGTTGCCTCGGCGCTGGCGCGGATCGATGAGCAGAGCCGTTCGGCAGGGCAGCAGTTCGCGGCGATTACCACCGCGACGCAGGAGCAGAGCAGCACGGCTACCTTGCTGAGCAGCAATCTGCAGAGTATTGCGCTGGCCAACAGTGAGCAGCGTGAGGTGGTGTCGAACCTCGCGGTCACCGCCAAGGAGCTGGAGAAGCTGGCGGCGGACTTGCGTTCCGAGGTTGATCGCTTCCGTTGATACAGCCTTGATATAGCTTTCGCGAGCAAGCTCGCTCCCACAGTTTCCGGCGTGAATCACAGATTCTGTGAACACCCGAGATCCCTGTGGGAGCGAGCTTGCTCGCGAATGGATCCCCGCCAATTCTTGGTAAATCACACGATCGCAAGCTCCATTGTACTTGCTGAAACGTTTCCGCAGCGCTATAAAAATGGCACAACTCCAATAAAGGCTGCTGCCATGACCCCGCTAAAACTCGCCGTTGCACTCGGCGCACTCTCTGCTGCTTCCCACGCCATGGCGTGGGATTACGTACTCCTCGATACCAACAAGCCCGCGCAAAACTGGAGCATTACCAGTGAGCAGCTCGGGGTGAAAACCGCCAAGCCTTTCTCCGTGAGTCTGCGAACCTTGCACGGCGGACGTCAGGAAGGTGTCAGCATCGTCGATATCGATAACGGCACGATGAAACTCTCGGTGGTGCCGACCCGTGGCATGAATGTCTTGCAGGCGTCGGTCGGTAACGTGCGTATGGGTTGGGATTCGCCGGTCAAGGAAGTGGTCAACCCGGCCTTCATTGAACTCAATGGACGCGGTGGCCTGGGCTGGCTGGAGGGCTTCAACGAGCTGGTCACCCGTTGCGGTTACGAATGGGTCGGCCATCCCGGCATGGACAATGGCGAGTTGCTGACTCTGCACGGGCGCGCCGCCAACATCCCGGCCAGCAGCGTTACCCTGCACATTGATGAGAAGCCGCCGTACGCCATCAGCCTGCGCGGCGAACTGAAGGAGCAGGCCTTCAAGAAAGTCGACTTCTCGGTCGTCACTGAGCTGGTCACCGAGCCGGGCAGCGTGCGTTTTGCCCTCAACGATACGCTGACCAACAACGGCGATTATCCGAAGGAATACCAGGCGCTGTATCACAGCAACTTCAGCACGCCGTTCCTCGAGCAGGGTGCACGGTTCGCGGCGCCGGTGAAACAGGTCTCGCCATTCAACGACAAGGCCAAGGCGGAGTTGGCGGATTGGCAGACCTATCGCGGGCCGACCAAGGATTACGACGAAACGGTATACAACGTTGTGCCTTATGCAGACGCCAAAGGCGAAACGCTGACGGTTTTGCACAACAAGGCTGGCAGCCTCGGTGTTTCCGTTGACTTCAATACACAGCAACTGCCAGTGTTTTCCCTGTGGAAAAACACCGACACCCAAGGGCAGGGCTATGTCACGGGCCTTGAGCCAGGCACCAGCTTTTCCTACAACCGCCGCTATCAGCGTCCGCTGAATCTGGTGCCGACCATTGCGCCAAAGGCCAGTCAACAGTTTCAGATCAGCTACAGCCTGCTGGCAGACAAGGGTGCTGTGGATAATGCGTTGAAGCGCGTGAGCGAAATCCAGGCCGGGCGTGACACCGAAGTGCGGCAGACGCCGCTGGTGGATCTGACCGAGCATTAAGGCGTCGCCGGGCGGTATTGCAGCGCCTCGGCCAGATGCTCACGGCTGATTGCATCGACTTGCTCAAGGTCTGCCAGGGTTCTGGCGACCTTGAGCAAACGATGGGCTGAGCGCAGTGACAAGGTCAGCCGTTCACAGGCTGATTCCAGCCATTTCTCATCGGCTTTGGATAACTGGCAGTGCCGCTTCAAGCCTGGCAGATCGAGGAACGCATTGGCACAACGCTGACGCTTTTGCTGGCGTTCCCGCGCCTCGGCCACTACGGCTGCCGCACTGGCGCTGTCCTCGCCTGGCTTCACTGCCGGATTCAGCGCCGTCGCTTCCCGCGCCACCGTCAGGTGCAGATCGATCCGATCCAGCAACGGCCCCGATAGCTTGTTGCGGTAGCGCTGCACCATGTCCGGTGTGCACGAACACTTGCCGCTGGGCTCGCCAAGATATCCACAGGGGCAGGGATTCATCGCGGCCACCAGTTGAAAGCGCGCCGGAAAACGCACGCGATCCTTGGCTCGGGCGATCACGATGTGCCCGGATTCCAGCGGCTCGCGCAGCACCTCCAACACCTTGCGATCAAATTCCGGAAGCTCGTCGAGAAACAGCACACCGTGGTGGGCGAGGGTGATCTCGCCGGGTTGCGGTTTCGAGCTGCCACCGACCAGCGCCGGCCCCGATGCCGAGTGATGGGGCTGGCGAAACGGTCGCTGTGGCCAGTGAGTGAGCGGGGCGCCACTGGCGACGGACTGAATTGCCGCGACCTCCAGCGCTTCGCTCTCGGCCAGCGGCGGCAACAGCCCGGGCAATCGGCTGGCCAGCAACGTCTTGCCCGTCCCCGGCGGACCGCTGAACAGCAGGTTGTGCGCCCCGGCGGCCGCAATCAGCAACGCTCGCTTTGCCGCGAGCTGGCCCTGCACCTCATTGAGGTCGGGATAGGGTCGCGCGGCATGGATCAGCCCGTCCGACACATAAGGCTCAACCGGCGTATGCCCGTTGAAATGCGCCACCGCCTCGAGCAGATGATCCACCGCAAACACTTTCAACCCCGACGCCAGGCAAGCCTCCTCGGCATTCGCCCGCGGCACCACCAGCGCCCTTCCGGCCTTGCGCGCCGCCAGCGCCGCCGGCAACACCCCGCGCACCGGCCGCACAGCGCCGGACAACGCCAATTCACCCAGACACTCCACATCATCCAGCGTCAGACACGGCACCTGCACACTCGCCGACAGAATCCCCAAGGCAATCGCCAGATCAAAGCGCCCGCCATCCTTGGGCAGATCCGCCGGCGCCAGATTCAAGGTGATCCGCCGCGCCGGAAACTGCAGCCCGGAATTGATGATCGCGCTGCGCACCCGGTCCTTGCTCTCCTTCACCGCCGCCTCGGGCAGGCCGACCATGGTCAGCGACGGCAGACCGTTGGCCAGATGAACTTCGACAGTGACAGCGGGAGCATCCACGCCAATCTGGGCGCGACTGTGGACGATGGAGAGGGACATGGTCATTCCTTGAGCTGAATCGGGGGCCGCTTCCTGCGGGTTTTTGAAGGGTAGTCTGGGGAATGGGCGTTGGTCGGACAGTTTTGAGAGCGAACTTTCTCTGGATGTTGCTGGAGGACTAATCATCAGGCATAAAAAAACCGCCTGTCAGGCGGTCATTGTTGCGGTGCTCAGGTTCCACCACCGGCGAGCCAGCCATCGGGCTCCATTTCCTTGCCATAGGTCGCGGCCACTTTCAGAAAATGCCGCTGACTGGCTGAAACTCTGTCCGGCAATCCGAGTGCCTCGGTACCCGGTTTGGATGCCCGAGCCGGTTGGGTTTTCTGCTTCTTCTGCTTCATAAACACCTCACGTGCCGGGATGCTTGATTCGATCTTATTGGTCGTCCAATGGAAAGACAAGGCGACCGGTTGTATCAAAATAAAATCCCAGCGTTTGATAGTAAGGGATGGCGCCTGAGTCTGGCTCTTGTACTTCGATTTGCGTACACCCCAGCTTCCGGGCGTAGAATTCTGTTGTCAGCAATGCCATCGGAGCGATCCAGCCCCGCAAGGTATTTGTCTTGCAGGTGTGTCCCTGCAAAAGGACGATTTTCATGCAGATCGTGCTTCTTCGCGGCGTTGCGTAGCACAGTCCGCACAGTTCTTCTTCGTACCAGAACGCCAAGTCCAGCCCTTTTGCATCTTTGGTCTTCCAGTCCAAAACAGCGTCCCAGGGATACCCAACGGGGCCGGTCCACTGGTGGAACGCGTTGATTGCTACTGGAGTTATCGGATCGATCCTGAGTGATAGAGCATCAACTCCAGCTGCCAGGGCTTCTGGGTCCATGGACATTGTTTGATGTGCAAGTTTGCGCGATTCAGATTTGAGTGTCTGATTTCGAAGCTCGGTACCTTTGCCTTTTCTTCGCATCGTCTTGTTCTGTCGGGATCAATATGCAGACGATATCGAAGGCATTGATGCTTACGTAATCAGACGTAGGGGACGGTCCTCGTAGGACTGGGCTTGCGTTAGTGAAGGAAGTTGGAGATGGCCAGTTCAGGGTGTGAGAGGGCGGAGAGGCAATGCTTTATACCGGCATGGATGAGGGTTTTGCGCTGCTCTCGATCGTACATGAGCTTTGACTCCTGAGCGGTACTGAAGGATCCTCACGCTCGAGGACTGCAACTGCGCATTCGTCGGGACTGAGCACCAGTAAAAGCTCCCCCGCATTTTTGGCAGCAGAGAAAACTGGTTTCTCTGAAGTAATGACGACGGGCTAGCCTGTCGGATTCTGAACCCAAGGCCGTAAAGTCGGGAGCTAAAGAATCGCTGCGACTACTCCTCTGAACACAAAAAAGGCGTCCTATGGACGCCTTTTTTATTTTTCAATCACGACCTTCTACCAGCCAGCGCGCCGCTTGGCTCAAGCGCTGGCCCACATGTAACAGCAACTTCAATAAATCGCCGTTGGTTGGCTGACATATCCCCAGCCAAACGGAGTGCTTCGAGGTGAAAATCAACAATCTGAAATAGCTTTTCCTTCCTCTTCTTATCCTTCACAGATACCTCCATCTTGATGGGCGTATTTCGTTTGCCAATGTAATGACATGCATGCGTAAGGGCTGCGTAACTGGGCGCAGACGCTGATGTTTGTAGGGCCATGCCCTAATAGTTGTAGGACGCCGGCGGAAGGGGGATGAAGGTCTTGTATCCGGGAGTCGGATGCTCCAGTTTGGCCACTCAATGCAGCCTCTGGAGGCGAAAAATGGACCGCAATGGTATGCGCCCGATTCATCCGGGCGAGGTTTTGAATAAGGAATTCATGGAGCCGTTGGGCATGACTGTCATGGACCTGGCCATGCCCACGAACTGGCCTGAAACCGAGATCGAAAAGCTTGTGAAATGCCAGCTCAGGATCTGCGCCGATCTGGCAATCAGCCTTGCCACTCATCTCAACACTACGCCTGAGTTCTGGATGAATCTGCAATCGACTTACGATTTGCGCAGGACCCAGCTCCGGCATGCGGGTTTATAGCGATTGCAGCATTCGCGAAGCCCTTTTCCACCATGGCCCCGTCATTGGGCGCTTGGTCTGTTCCCGTTCCACCATCATCAGCGGCACATCTTGTAACCGTATCCACGGCTGATTATTCCAATGCAACAAACTCAACGTCATGTCCGGCCAACTGAGCAGGCTCAGGTGTGGGCGTTCGCTTGTGGTGGGGTGTTGGGCGTCGCGTAGGGTGGGGATGACCTGGTGGGTGAGCCATTCGCGCAGCGCTCGGTATTCGGGGCAGTAGTGGTAGACGAGGAGGGCGTAGATGCCGGATTCGCTGATCAGCAGGGTGTTTTCGATCTGGTTGTGGATCAGGGTTTTGCGGGTCTGGTATTGGTCGGGGTCGAGTTTTCGCAGCATGCGTTCGTTGAGGTAGATGTGCAGCAGGCGGCTCAGGTCTCGGGCGCAGAACCAGGGCTGGTTCTGGATGAGCAGGGCGTGGAGGGGGAGTTTGTGGCGGGTGAAGATGCTAGGTGTCAGATAGTTTTCGTCCATGGTTCAGTTCTCGAATTCAAGTGAAGAAAACTGCTTCTGTTCGTCGCCAAACGAAAGGGTGGCAGCTATGCGCGGGTTGGCGAACCGGTGAATTCGAAACCGGCAGACCCTGAGGTCTCCCACGCAAAGCCGCCATAGCTCGTTGAGAGAAAAGACCTCTCTGTGAGTTTAGTTGCATTGCGTCAAATTCGATCCAGGTCGCCAAACCCGGTGCTGAACATTCAGCATCGGATGAGCTTAGAAACCTGGGCTTTTCGGCGCAATCGGACGGCGGTGGTGCAGGTTGTAGGACGTTGCCGGGATGTTTGAAGGGCTGGAGACCAAAAGATCGCAGCCTTCGGCAGCTCCTACAGGGGAAGCGGATTATTCAGCGGGCGGCGTCAGCTTGGCTTCCATCTCGGCGACTTTGGCCTCAAGGCTTTCGAGGCGAGCACGGGTACGCGCCAATACAACCATCTGACTATCGAACTCTTCACGGCTGACCAGATCGAGTTTGCTGAAGGCACTCTGCAGCAGCATCTTGAACTGGCTTTCGATTTCGGCTTTCGGCAGCGGGGTGTCGCCGCTGAACAGGCGGGAGGCGGTGCCGCTCAGGGCGTCGAGGAAGTCTTTGGGCGCGAGCATGGAATGTGTCCTGTAAACAGTGGCGGGCAGTGTATCACGCAGTGTCTATAGTCATTGACGCAGGCACGGATGCACGCTTTTCGCGCAGGCGGACGGACGGCAGCGCACCGTTGTTGTGCGTAACCGTCGGGCGTTTTTCGGGCAAACGCCTGTGGCGGCTGCCAAGGGATTGAAATCAGAGGAATTTGGCGAGATGGCAAGCTTTCTGCTTAGTCGGTAGTGACCCATGCACTGATGCAGTCGCTGTGACGAATGCAGTGCGGCAGACGGAGCGGGGAGTTTCGTCGGCAGCGGTTAGCTGGCGTCAGTCGGGCAGGTAAGGCCGACGATGCGTTACAAAGCCAGGCACTGCGCTTAGACTTGAGTCGGGTTTGTTTTCCTGGGGCAAGTCCACCAATTCGGGAGAGAGTTTCATGAAGCTAGTCACTGCCATCATCAAGCCGTTCAAGTTGGACGACGTGCGCGAGTCGCTGTCCGAAATCGGCGTGCAGGGCATTACCGTAACTGAAGTCAAAGGCTTCGGCCGGCAGAAGGGTCACACCGAGCTGTATCGCGGCGCGGAGTATGTGGTCGATTTTCTGCCCAAGGTGAAAATCGACGTTGCCATCGACGACAAGGATCTGGATCGGGTTATCGAGGCGATAACCAAGGCTGCCAACACCGGCAAGATCGGTGACGGCAAGATCTTCGTGGTCAATCTGGAACAGGCGATCCGCATCCGTACCGGCGAAACCGATACCGACGCGATCTAAACGCCGCCACAAACCCAACGCCCCAGGAGAAAACAATATGACTCTGCGTAAATTCGCAGGGCTAGGCGCCCTGTTGTCCATCGTAATGCCCGGCCTGGCCATGGCGGCAGATCCGGTGGCGCCTCCAGTCCTCAATTCCGGCGATACCGCCTGGATGCTGACGTCCACAGCCCTCGTGCTGTTCATGACCATTCCAGGCCTGGCGCTGTTCTACGGCGGCATGGTGCGCTCGAAAAACATTCTTTCGGTGATGATGCAGTGCTTCGCCATTACCGGTCTGATCAGCGTTCTGTGGGTCATTTATGGCTACAGCATTGCGTTCGATACCACCGGGATGGAGCAGGGCGTCGTCAACTTCAACTCGTTCTTCGGCGGCATGGGCAAGGCATTCCTCGCCGGGGTCACGCCTTCGAGCCTTACCGGCCCTGCGGCGCTGTTTCCTGAGGCGGTGTTCATCACCTTCCAGATGACCTTCGCGATCATCACCCCGGCACTGATCGTCGGTGCGTTCGCCGAGCGAATGAAATTTTCCGCGATGCTGATCTTCATGGGCGTCTGGTTCACCCTCGTCTATGCGCCGATCGCACACATGGTCTGGTCCGGTAATGGCGGCCTGCTGTGGGACTGGGGCGTACTCGACTTCGCGGGCGGCACCGTGGTGCATATCAACGCCGGTATCGCCGGTCTGGTAGCGTGCCTGGTACTGGGCAAGCGCAAAGGCTTCCCGACCACCCCGATGGCGCCGCACAACCTCGGTTACACCCTGATGGGCGCGGCGATGCTGTGGGTCGGCTGGTTCGGCTTCAACGCCGGTTCCGCCGCAGCCGCCAACGGCACTGCCGGCATGGCGATGCTGGTCACTCAGATTGCAACCGCTGCAGCGGCTCTGGGCTGGATGTTCGCGGAGTGGATCACTCACGGCAAACCAAGCGCTCTGGGCATCGCCTCGGGTGTGGTTGCCGGTCTGGTGGCGATTACTCCGGCTGCGGGCACCGTTGGCCCGATGGGCGCACTGGTGATCGGTCTGGCGGCAGGCGTGGTGTGCTTCTTCTGTGCCACCACCCTGAAACGCAAACTTGGCTATGACGACTCCCTGGATGCCTTCGGCGTACACGGTATCGGCGGTATCCTCGGTGCGATCCTCACCGGTGTATTCGCTGCACCGTCGCTGGGTGGCTTCGGCACCGTCACCGACATCGCCGCTCAAGTGTGGATTCAGTGCAAAGGTGTCGGCTTCACGGTGATCTACACCGCGATCGTCACCTTCATCATCCTCAAGGTCCTGGACGCCGTGATGGGGCTGCGCGTGACTGAGGAAGAAGAGTCGGTGGGTCTCGATCTGGCACAACACAACGAACGCGGCTACAACCTGTAAGTACGCGCATTAAAAAACTTGCCCGGTTCGCCGGGCATTTTTTTGTCTGGAATTTGTCATTGAAAGGAAGGCTGAAAGGATTTTTCGTACGGCTTTGGTCGTGTTTACGGCGGGCATTTTTCTGCGGCCAATCGCTTACATCATTGCAGGAATATTAGGGTCTTTGTTTTTTCCCAGAGCGCGCTAGAATGCGCCCCGAACGTGCGGAGAACTGTATGTGGCAACAGACTCTGATAACCCTGCGGGCACGGCCCCGGGGCTTTCATCTGGTAACGGACGAGTTACTCGCCGGCCTGCCTGAACTCAAGGCGTGCCGGGTCGGTCTGTTGCATTTGTGGCTGCAGCATACCTCGGCATCGTTGACCATCAACGAGAACGCCGATCCGGCGGTCCGTCGCGACTTCGAACGATTTTTCAATCGTCTGATCCCACAAGGAACAGACGGCTATGAGCATAACGACGAAGGCCTGGACGACCTCCCGGCGCACTTCAAGGCCAGCGTACTTGGCTGCCAGATCAGTCTGCCGGTTTCGGCAGGTCGCCTGGCACTGGGAACCTGGCAAGGCGTTTATCTGGGCGAGCACCGTGATCATGGCGGTGCCCGTAAAGTCCTCGCCACCTTGCACGGTGAAGGGGCGTAAACCGTTGGTCACCAGCGGTTACCGATTTTTTCCCGGCGACTTTCGACAGTCGCCAAAGCTGGTCTATAACTAATCTGCTTTTCGCAAGTCATGAGGTAGAACATGAGCGACGATGATCTGGAAAACGACGACCTCGAAGTAGGCGACGAAGACGAGGCCGAGGAAGGCCTGGAAGCAGCAGCGGAAGACGTTGCTGACGACGATGGCGGTGACGATACGCCGGCCCCGGCTGCCAAAGGCAAAGCCAAGGCTGCGGTGTCGGTAGACGAGTTGCCGAGCATCGAAGCCAAGAACAAGGAGCGTGACGCCCTGGCCAAGGCCATGGAAGAATTCCTTGCGCGCGGCGGCAAGGTGCAGGAAGTGGAGGCCAACGTGGTCGCCGATCCGCCCAAGAAGCCGGACAACAAGTACGGCAGCCGCCCTATCTGAGGCGTGCTACCTGCTTGCTGAAAAAGCCCGCCGTCGCTGCGGGCTTTTTCATGCCTGAAACAAAAGCGCTCGTTCACTGCGACATTGTGGCGAGGGAGCTTGCTCCCGCTGGGTCGCGAAGCGACCCCAAAATCTGCAGGCGCAGTTTTTCAGGAATATTGTGTTGGCTGGTTTTACGACTGCTGCGCAGCCGAGCGGGAGCAAGCTCCCTCGCCACAAGAAGCCGGTTTTGCGTCAGGTGGAGGTGGCATTCCAGCGGGCGAGCACTGCTGGCAAATCGGTCAGGCTGCGGATCTCCGCATCCGGCAGTCGCTCGGCTTCCCAGTCCTTGCCCGCCGGGTTGAACCAGATCGCGCGCATGCCCGCCTGCTGCGCCCCGGCAATGTCATCGCCTGGATGATCACCAATGTGCACGGCCGCTTCAGCACTCACGCCACCACGCTGCAACGCCTCCTGAAACAGACGCGCGTCCGGTTTGGCGATACCGATGTCTTCAGCGCACAAGGCAAACTTGAAGTAATCCGCCAGCCCCAACCGGCGCACGTCGGCGTTGCCGTTGGTGACCACGCCGAGGGCGTAATGATTGGCGAGGATTTCCAGGGTCGGTTCGACCTCCGGGAACACTTCGATCTGATGCCGTGCATGCAAAAACACCTCAAAACTCTTGTCCGCCAGCTCGGAAGCTTCGCCATGGGCATAGCCAGCGTCTTCCAGTGCGTGGAACAACACCCGTCGGCGCAAAGCGCTGATGCGATGCTTGAGGCCCGGTTCGCTCGCCAGCACCCGCTCGCGAATCGCCCACAAGTGTTCCACCGGCACCGCACCCAGGTTCGGTGCATGTTCGCTCAGCCATTGGCGCAATACCGCTTCGGCGCTGACGATCACCGGGGCGGTGTCCCACAGGGTGTCGTCGAGGTCGAAGGTGATCAACTGGATGTTCATGAATCGTCGCCTTTGCTGCGTTTGGCCCGTGGGTGGGCGCTGTCGTAGACCGCCGCCAGGTGCTGGAAGTCCAGGTGGGTGTAGATCTGCGTGGTCTTGATGTCCGAGTGGCCGAGCAATTCCTGCACCGCGCGCAGGTCCTGCGAGGACTCCAGCAAGTGGCTGGCGAAAGAGTGCCGCAGCATGTGCGGGTGCAGGTTCTGCCCCAGCTCGCGCTCGCCGGCCAGTTTCACCCGCACCTGAATCGCCCGTGGGCCGAGGCGCCGACCTTGCTGGCTGACGAACACGGCATCGTCGGCCGGGTTGGTCATGGCCCGCAGCGGCAGCCACTGTTCCAGCGCTTCGCGCGCCTTTTTGCCGACCGGCAGCAGACGGGTCTTGCTGCCCTTGCCGAGCACCTGAACCATGCCGTCGGCCAGATCCAGCTGATCGAGGTTTAGCCCGGTCAGCTCGGACAGGCGCAGGCCTGAGGAATAGAACAGTTCGAGAATCGCTTGATCGCGCCGCGCCAGAAAATCGTCCTCGACCGCACCTTCCAGCAGTTGCAACGCACGGTCGGTGTCGAGGGTTTTCGGCAAGCGCCGTTCGCCTTTCGGCGGCGCCAGACCGGTCGCCGGGTCGTGGTCGCACAGGCCTTCGCGATTCAGATAGTGATAGAGCCCGCGCACCGCCGAAAGCAATCGGGCAAGGCTGCGAGAGGATTGGCCCTGCGCATGCAGGCGAGCGATCAGGCTGCGCAGGCGCTGAATATCCAGCGCCGCCCAACTGCCGATGTTCTGCTTGAGGCACCAGCCGAGCACTTTATCGAGGTCGCGGCGATAAGCCGACAGGGTGTGCGGCGACACCTGTCGCTCACTGCGCAGGTGTTCGCAGTAAGCGTCCAGTTGTCGTTCCATGTTCAGCGTACCGAGCGCAGGGAGCTGTTGACCCGTGGCAGCACGCGGCCCATGACCTCGGCGATGTAGCTGAGGAACAGCGTACCGACCGAACTCTTGTAGTGCTGCGGATCACGGCTGGCGATCGCCAGAATGCCGTGGATGCCTTGATGGCTGACCGCGACTACCGCGGTGGAGCCGATCTGCTTGCGCTGTTCTTCGCCGAACAGGAAGTCCAGCTCATGTTCTCGCAGAGTGCCGCTGACGCTCTTGCCTTCGGTGAGCAGACCGCCGATCGCGGTTTGCGCGTCGGCATGAGTCACCCAGCGGCCAACCGGTACCGGGTTGTCGCCGAGCAGGATGAGGCTGACAAAGGGCACCTGAAAGTCCTGGCGCAGGCTGTCTTCGACGCTGATCACCACGTCTTCCAGACTGGCCGCGTCCATCAGCGACAGGATCAGGCGGCGGGTCTTGTCGAACAGCCGGTCGTTGTCGCGGGCGACGTCCATCAACTGCGAGAGGCGATGACGCATCTCGATGTTGCGGTCGCGCAGGATGCTCATCTGCCGCTCGACCAGCGAAACGGTGTCACCGCGCTGGTGGGGAATGCGCATGGCAGGCAGCAGTTCTTCGTGCTCGACGAAGAAGTCCGGATGAGCCTCCAGGTATGCGGCAACCGCTGCCGCCTCCAGGCTCTCGGACGCTGATTCGTCGGACTGTCGGGCGGGTACCTGAGGCTTATCGGTCATGGCTTCTGCTCACTCAAAGACGCACTTGTCCTTCGTATACACGCACTGCCGGGCCGGTCATCAGCACCGGTTGGCCAGGGCCTGCCCATTCAATGGACAGACGCCCGCCGGGCAGGTCGATCAACAGCGGCGAATCCATCCACCCCTGGCTGATGGCCGCGACAGCCGCGGCGCAAGCGCCGGTGCCGCAGGCCTGGGTTTCCCCGGCGCCGCGTTCCCAGACACGCAACTGCGCGCGGTTGCGGTCGATGACCTGGATGAAACCGACGTTGACCCGCGCCGGGAAGCGCGGATGGTGTTCGATTTTCGGCCCCAGTTCATGCACCGGTGCGTTGTTGATGTCCTGCACGCGCAATACGGCGTGCGGGTTGCCCATCGACACGGCGGCCAGTTCGACCGTGGTGCCGTCGACTTCCAGCTGATAGCTGCTGGCCTGCGCCGGCGCGTCGAACGGAATGTCCGCCGGCACCAGACGCGGCGCGCCCATGTTCACCCCGATCTGGCCGTCGTTACGCACGTCCAGCTCGATGATGCCGCCCTTGGTCTCGACGCGAATCTGCCGCTTGGCGGTCAGGCGCTTGTCCAGAACGAAGCGGGCGAAGCAGCGTGCACCGTTGCCGCACTGTTCCACTTCCGAGCCATCGGAGTTGAAGATCCGGTAACGGAAATCCACGTCCGGGTTGCTCGGCGCTTCGACAATCAGCAACTGGTCGAAACCGATACCGGTGTGCCGGTCGCCCCATTGCTTGGCGTGCTTGGGCTGAATATGCGCGTGCTGGCTGACCAGGTCGAGAACCATGAAGTCATTGCCCAGGCCGTGCATTTTGGTAAAACGCAGCAGCATGGGTTACTCCGGCAGCAGGCTTTCGCCGGCAAACAGCTCGGCCACGGTTTCGCGGCGGCGCACTTCAAAAACCTGATCACCGTCTACCAACACTTCAGCGGCACGGCCACGGGTGTTGTAGTTGGAGCTCATCACGAAGCCGTAGGCACCGGCCGAATGCACGGCCAGCAGGTCACCTTCTTCCAGCGCCAGCTCACGATCCTTGGCGAGGAAGTCGCCGGTTTCGCAGATCGGGCCAACCACGTCGTACTGGCGTGCGGCGCTGTCACGCGGCTTGACCGCGGTGACGTCCATCCAGGCCTGGTACAGCGCCGGGCGGATCAGGTCGTTCATCGCCGCGTCGACGATGGCGAAATCCTTGTGTTCGGTGTGCTTGAGGTACTCGACCTGGGTCAGCAGTACGCCGGCGTTGGCGACGATGAAGCGGCCCGGTTCGAACACCAGCGCCAGGTCACGCCCGTTCAGACGCTCACGCACAGCCTTGATGTAGTCGCCGGCCAGTGGCGGCTCTTCATCGCGATAACGCACGCCCAGGCCACCACCGAGATCGATGTGGCGCAGGTGGATACCGCAATCGCCGAGGCGGTCGACCAGATCCAGCAGACGGTCGAGGGCATCGAGGAACGGCGGCAGGGTGGTCAGTTGCGAGCCGATGTGGCAGTCGACACCGATCACTTCCAGGTTCGGCAGGTGCGCGGCACGCACGTACACGTCTTCGGCGTCGGCAATGGCGATGCCGAACTTGTTCTCTTTGAGACCGGTGGAAATGTACGGATGGGTGCCGGCATCGACGTCCGGATTGACGCGCAGCGAGACCGGGGCGCGAACACCCAGCTCGGCAGCCACCACTTGCAGGCGCTCCAGCTCGTCGGTGGATTCGACGTTGAAGCAGTGCACGCCGACTTCCAGCGCGCGACGCATGTCGTCACGGGTCTTGCCGACGCCGGAGAACACGATCTTGTCGGCGCTGCCGCCAGCGGCCAGTACACGTTCCAGTTCGCCACGGGAAACGATATCGAAACCGGCGCCGAGACGGGCCAGAACATTCAGCACGCCGAGGTTGGAGTTGGCCTTGACGGCGTAGCAGACCAGGTGCGGCATGCCGGCCAGGGCATCGGCGTAGGCCAGATACTGGGCTTCGATGTGTGCGCGCGAATAAACATAGGTGGGCGTGCCGAAGCGGTCGGCGATGGCGGACAGCGCCACACCTTCCGCGAACAGCTCCCCGCCACGGTAGTTAAAAGCGTCCATGGCGATCCCTTATTGGTAAACGTCGTGCTTGTGTGCTTTGGACGGCTGCTTCTGCGAAGACTGGGCTTGCTCGGCCGGGTCCTGATCGTCATCCGGCAGGTACAGCGGGCCTTTTTGACCACAGGCCGAAACGAGGCAGGCAACCGCGACGAGCGCAGCAAGGGAAGAGATCAGGCGCTTCATGGCGAAATCCTTGAAAATGCGTTAATTGCGCCGGAGTATACCGGCCACCCGGCAGCTTGCCTATGCGAGGGGGTTCCCGTCCGGCGGGGCTGTCTGGATACTGGGTGGATACAGGTAATTCCTGTGGGAGCGAGCTTGCTCGCGAAGAGGCCGGCACATTCGATATGTTTGCTGCCAGACACTCCGCCTTCGTCGGATCGCCGCCCGGAGCAAGCTCGCTCCCACAGGGTTCGGTGTTGATGTGCCGGCGGGCCCTTGGTCGTTATCCTTTGCAATCGGCCGGCAGCGTCCGTATCTTGCGGCGCTTGAGCCTGATCAGACATTTTTTGAGGTTGCCACAATGAGTTTGTCCGAAGCGCGTTTCCACGATCTGGTCGATGCCACCCAGCAGGCGTTGGAAGAGTTGCTGGAGGATCATGCCGACGATATCGAGATCACCGCCGGCATGATGACCATCAAGTTCGATAACGGCAGCCAGCTGATCATCAGCCGCCAGGAGCCGCTGCGTCAGCTGTGGCTGGCGGCGCGTTCCGGTGGGTTCCATTTCGACTACGACGAAGAGTCGGGCAAGTGGAGCTGCGAGAAGTCCGAAGAGTTGCTCGGTGAAGTGCTGGCTCGTTGTGTCCAGGACCAGGCCGGCCTCGAGCTGGATTTCGAAGAGATCTGATCGTGACCGAGGTTGCCCCGCGTCCCCCGAAACCGCTCTACAGCAACGTCAGCCCGGCCGTGCCGTCGCCGTGCACCGGCGTGTGCCGGCTGGATGAGCAGAAGGTCTGCCTCGGTTGTGCGCGGCATGTCGAAGACATTCGTGAATGGCGGTCGGCCGATGATGAGCGGCGCCGGGTGATCGTTGCGCAGGCCGCTGCTCGCAGATCCGTGGCCTGACTCAACCCTGTGGTGAGGGGATTTATCCCCGACAGACTGCGCAGCAGGCTCAAAAGCTTGGGGTCGCTGCGCGACCCATCGGGGATAAATCCCCTCACCACAAAGTTTCCCTCAGGGCTGAGTGGGGTTTGCCGGGCGGTGACTTGTATATTTTTTGAGCTGTGATAGTGTCCGAACACGCCTCAACCCATCGAGGCCTGGTGAAAACCCCGTCTTTTTTGGCGGGGTTTTGCTTTTTTTGTGTGCAGAAGAAAGGAGTCTGCCCGGATCATGACCGCACCTTCCATCACCCTTACCCGTCTGGACGTGCAACGTCTGGAGCGCTTGATCGACAACCTGAACGAGAAAGACCAGGCTGCGCCGGGCGTGATCGCGCTGCAAACCGAACTGGATCGCGCCGATACGCTGGTCGGCCACGATGAAGTGCCCGCCGATGTCGTGACGATGAATTCCCGCGTGCACTGCCGCGAAGAAGGCAGTGGCAAGGACTATCACCTGACGCTGGTCTATCCCAAGGATGCCAACGCCGATGAAGGCAAGATCTCGATCCTCGCACCGGTCGGCAGCGCGCTGCTGGGCCTGAAGGTCGGTCAGCACATCGACTGGCCGGCGCCCGGCGGCAAGACCCTGAAACTGACGTTGCTGGAAGTCGAATCGCAGCCGGCCAACGGCGGTGAATTCCGCGAGTGACCCCGCCTCAGACCTGTTCGAGCGCCTCGTTCAGGGCGCGCTCCAGGTCGGCCTTGTAGCGCAGATACAAATTGCTTGAACTCTGACCATCACCGAGCAGGCCCGAGAGGTCCAGGTCGGTGATGTAGCAGCGATAGCGCTCGGTCTCGCGGCGCTGCTCGACGATTTCCCGGGCGACCACGTGGAACAGCTGATCGCCATGTTCCAGCTCGCTGAATTCTCGTTGATTGCAATACAAGGTGACTTGCACCTCGCCCGGTGCCGCTTTGCCGACGATCGCCTGCACGTCGTAGAACGGTTTGTTGACCGGTGTCTGCGGCGCCGGCCGTGCTTCGACCCGGCGCGCGCGCCCAAGGCCTGAAGGCAATAACTGGTAATACAAGGTGTCGAGGCTGACCGCCGGGCTGCCGTCCATCGGCAACAGCGCTTCACGTCGGTACTGGATCGATTGCAGGAAGCGCTGCAGCGGCACCAGCAGGCTCAGTTCATCGTGATACGGCAGATGCTGTTGCCACAGCGCGTTGAACTCATCCAGCACGTACAGCTCGGCCTGTTGTTCGCTGATCCGGTAGAACACCTGAATCGATTCCGGCTGACCCATCGGCAGGATCAACGCGAGGTCGTGATCCTCCAGCGCCATCGGGTCCAGGTGCAGCGGGCTGTAGCGCGGCTGTTCTTCGCCCAGATAATCGAGCAGCGCTGGCAGGGTGGCGAGAGCGACATGGTTGACCTGGCCCGGCACCAGCTCCAGCACGTGATAGTGCTGTTGTACCTGAATCAGGTAGCGATGGTTCAACTCGCTGAGCAGCAGGTTCTGCGCCGTGTCGACGATTTCTTCGACACGGCGGGCAATGAACTGTGCGCGGTTGTGGCAGAAGCAGCGCACTTTCAATGACGGCTGCTGCGGGCCGCGCGGCAGATTGTTGAGGTAGTCGCGCAGGCAGTCGAGCAGTGCGTGGGGGCCGTCAAAACGGTTGACCAGCACCTCGTTCCAGCTGTTGAGCGTGACCTGATCGAGGGTCAGCACGAGGTTTTCGCGCACCCCGGCGTAACTCAGCGAGTCAGTACGCTCGGTGGTCATCAGGATATTCAGGTCGCGGTGATGCTTGAGCGGATCGACGCCAACGTTGACCAGCATCAGCACTTCGCTCGGCACGGCGGCGCGCAGCAGCGGTTCTTCGGCGACGGTCGGCAGGGGCAGGGCGATGCACTGCTGCAGGCTGCCGAGCAAGTTGAACAACTCGAACTCGCTCATGTCGCTGGTGCCGGGGTGCAGCGCCAGTCGGGTGCTGCTGTCGATCACGCCGTTGCGGTGGCACCAGGTCAGGAGTTCAAGCAATTCGCGGCTGCGCTTGATCGGCGCGAAGTGCTCCCACTCCAGCGCGTTGAGGCTGCCGTTGTACAAACCCCACTGGGTTTGCCCGGGCTCTTTTTTGTTCGGCGATTGCACCAGGGTCAGGGTGTCTTCGGCCAGATCCGGGGCGATGCCAGGATTGATGAATTCGACCTTGTCGGCCTTGCGCTCGAACGCGGCGTACAGGCGACGACCGAGCACATTCAGGTCGCGCTTGTTGATCAGGCTGACGGTCTGTTCGCTGCGGGCGAACTGGGTCAGGAAGCGATAGCTGTAGTTCAGCTCATTGACCAAGGCGCGGCGTTCGGCACTGACCTGACGGACTTTCCACTGGCTGCGGCTGTCGAGCAAGGCCAGTTGCCGCTGATCCCAATGCCATTCGTGCGCCAGGCGTTCCAGCAACGAGCGCTGCCAGCTCTGGCTGCGGCTGTTGCCGGTGAGCTTGCGGTTGACCTTGAGGTACAGCGCGCGACGCACAAGCTCCAGACGTTCCGGCTCGTTGCGGGCGCTGAGGTATTCCTCGATGCGTCGGTACACGACCATGTACGGATCCAGCTCATCCAGATCCAGCTGATTGGCGAACACGGCCTGCTTGTAGCGCAGGCTCAGGCACTGCACGTTCGGGTGTTCGCTGGCGTAGACCTCGGTCAGCAACAGCTTGAGCACCGACTTGTAGGGCGACTCGATGCCCTTGAACAACTGCCACAGGCCGGCGCCGATGAACTCGCCCGGCGGAATCGTCGCCAGATGCCCGAGATCAAGCGTCTCGTCGGCTCGAATGAAGCGCTTGGACAACAAGGTGTGGGTGTACAGGTCGTAAGCGCGTTCTTCGTAGACCGGCACCAGCCACCAGATCGGCGTACGCCCGGCCAGCCAGATCGCGGTGCGATAAAACTCATCCAGCAGCAGATAGTGTTGCGTGCTGCCGCAGTTTTCGGAGCTGAGCTGGGTGTCGCGTTCGCCTTTGACGAAGCGCACCGGGTCGATCAGAAAGAAATGCGCCTCGGCGCCTTGGGTCGCGGCCCAGGCCTCGAGCAGCTGACATTTCTTGCTCAGTTCCGCAAGTTCGCTGTCCGTCAGGTCTGGCGCATGGCAGACCCACACGTCCATGTCGCTCTGATCGGCCTGAGCCAGGGTGCCAAGGCTGCCCATCAGGAACAAACCGTGAATCGGCCGTGGCGGGTTGCTGCCGTGGCGTGGCTTATAGGAGAACGAGCGGGTCAGGCGCTGCGCTTCGGCCAGCGCATTGGCGTCCGGTTCGTAATTGGACAGCCCGGCTGGCGTGCTGCCGGAAACATAACCCGGCAGCAGCGGGTGATTGACGTGGAAGAACAGTGGCAGCAGGGTCAATACACCTTGCTGGCGGGTCGACAAGCCTTCAAGTGCCCGGCCGAGCCGACCTTCATTGAGCTTGAGAAAACGCGCACGCAGTTGGCTGAGTACCTTGCGGTCGATGCCTTCATCCAGGTCGGGGCGGATTTCGTGGGTGCGCGTCATGTCAGCTCAAACCGGCTCGCAGGCCGGACGAATAAGGTCTCGGAATGGGAGGCAGTTTAGCCTTTGCGTAGCGGGACTTTTAAGCTGAATTTGTTTTTTGACGTCAGATTTTTAGCGGGGGTGCCAAGTGGGCCCGCGGAAATCCCGTGGCAGGAGTTCCCGTGGGCAAAGACGGGAAAAATCAGGCGGTTGCCTGCTCTCTCAGAATGGTCAGCACGGTTTGCACATTTTGCGCGGCATCGCGACCCAGGCTGGTCAGGTACCCGCCATCAGGCTGGTCGGTGAGTTCTTTCTCGAAGAGGCGTTTGGCGGCGGCGATATGTTTCGGGGCAGCGGTCTGATGAATTTTCAAACCTTCCTGGGAACTGTCCAGGTTGAAGAGTGCGAGGACTTCCAGTTCGGCAACCAACTCAGGGGTAAGCGACATAAGGACTCCAGACTTTCTAGGAATTGGACGACAGCGCCCCTAAGGTGAACCCGCTTTGGCGGCATGTCCAGTGCCGGAAACAGGCTTTTGCCTTGAAATGCTGTCTGTGGCGAGGGAGCTTGCTCCCGTTGGGGCGCGTAGCGGCCCCAAAATCTTGACGACTGCTGCGCAGCCGAGCGGGAGCAAGCTCCCTCGCCACAGAGTCTAGTCTGGAAAATTTGCGTTACTGCTTTTCCGGCGGCAACTCGGGCAACGCACGCAGTGCGGTTTCATACCACTCCGTATCGAACGCGCGGTCTTCGTCGAGCATGGCGTCAATCTCATAGGCCAGCACGTGCGCCATCAGATTAAGGATCTCTTCACGCTCGACGCCCACCAGCGTCAGCTTGTTGAAGGTCGCCTTGGCCGCTGGCGGGTTGTCGCTTTCGATCTGGTTCTCGATGGCTTCGATCAACGTCGCCTCGGTGAACTCTTCTTCGTCGTTGTCGATGTCTGTCGGCTCGCTCATGGCAGGCTCCTCAAGGAAAGGCGCCAGTTTACCCGCATTCAGCGGCGTGATGCTGCTGGCAGGATCGTGGCGGGCGATCTATAAACAGTGACTGCCCACCCCGCACGGCCTGGAGGCTATGTGATGTTCAAGCTCTACGGATTCGCTGTCAGCAACTACTACAACATGGTCAAACTCGCGCTGCTGGAAAAGGGCCTGGCGTTCGAAGAGGTCACCTTCTACCCGACGCCGACCCCGGAATCGCTGGCGATCAGCCCGCGCGGCAAAGTGCCGGTGCTGGGCGTCGACGCGGGGTTCATCAACGAAACCGCGATCATCCTCGAATACCTCGAACAGACCCAGAAAGGCACACCGCTGCTGCCGAGCGATCCATTCGAGCGCGCGCAGGTATTGGCGATTGCCAAGGAAATCGAGTTGTACATCGAGCTGCCGGGCCGCGCCTGTTATGGCGAAGCGTTCTTTGGCTCGCCTGTACCGGAGGCGATCAAGGAGAAAACCAAGGCCGAATTGCTGCTGGGTTTCGCGGCACTGGGTCGCCACGGCAGATTCGCCCCGTACGTGGCGGGCGACAGCCTGAGCATCGCGGATCTGTACTTCCTGTACAGCGTGCCGCTGGCCTGTGCGGTCGGGCAGAAGCTGTTCGGGATCGACTTGCTGGCAGAGATGCCGAAAGCCAAGGCGCTGCTGGAGCGGCTTGAGCAGAATCCACATGTGCAGAAGATTGCAGCGGACAAAGAGGCGGCGATGCCGGCGTTTTTGGCGATGATCGCTGCCAAAAAATGAATTTTATAGCGCTCTGAAGGAAGCCTTCGCGAGCAAGCTCGCTCCCACAGGGATTTTGTCGGCCACAAATTTTGTGTTTAACAAGAATCCAAATGTGGGAGCGAGCTTGCTCGCGAAGCTTTTGACCTTAGCGGCTGGCGATCAGGGCCTGACCGCGAACCACCGCTGCCTTGACCTGCGCCGGCGCAGTCCCGCCGATGTGGTCACGGGCGTTCACCGAGCCTTCCAGGGTCAGCACGGCAAACACGTCCTGCTCGATCTGGTCGCTGAACTGGCGCAGTTCTTCCAGGCTCATCTCGGCCAGATCCTTGCCAGTGTCCACGCCGTACTTCACCGCATGACCGACGATTTCGTGGCAGTCACGGAACGGCAGGCCACGGCGTACCAGGTAGTCCGCCAGGTCGGTCGCGGTGGAGAAACCGCGCAGGGCCGCTTCACGCATGATCGCGTGCTTTGGCTTGATCGCCGGAATCATGTCGGCAAAGGCGCGCAGCGAATCGCGCAGGGTGTCGGCGGCGTCGAACAGCGGTTCCTTGTCTTCCTGGTTGTCCTTGTTGTAGGCCAGAGGCTGGCCTTTCATCAGGGTCAGCAGGCCCATCAGTGCGCCGAAAACGCGACCGGTCTTGCCGCGTACCAGCTCCGGCACGTCCGGGTTTTTCTTTTGCGGCATGATCGAGCTGCCGGTGCAGAAGCGGTCCGGCAGATCGATGAACTGGAACTGCGCGCTGGTCCACAGCACCAGCTCTTCGGAGAAGCGCGACAAGTGCATCATCGCGATGCTCGCGGCCGAGCAGAATTCGATGGCGAAGTCGCGATCGGAAACGTTGTCCAGCGAGTTGCCGCCGACGGCGTCGAAGCCCAGCAGTTGTGCGGTGTATTCGCGTTCGATCGGGTAGGTGGTGCCGGCCAGCGCGGCGCTGCCCAGTGGCATGCGGTTGGTGCGCTTGCGGCAGTCGACCAGACGCTCGTAGTCGCGGCTGAGCATTTCGAACCACGCCAGCATGTGGTGGCCGAAGGTCACTGGCTGAGCAGTTTGCAGGTGAGTGAAGCCGGGCATGATGCTCGCGGCTTCGCGCTCGGCCTGCTCCAGCAGGCCTTTTTGCAGGCGGGTGATCTCGGCCAGGATCAGGTCGATTTCGTCACGCAGCCACAGACGGATGTCGGTGGCGACCTGGTCGTTGCGGCTGCGCCCGGTGTGCAGTTTCTTGCCGGTGATGCCGATGCGATCGGTCAGGCGCGCTTCGATGTTCATGTGCACGTCTTCGAGGTCGACGCGCCAGTCGAACTGGCCGGCCTCGATTTCGCCCTGAATGGTTTTCAGGCCGTCGATGATGCTGTCGCGCTCGGCATCGGTCAGCACGCCGACCTTGGCCAGCATGGTGGCGTGGGCGATCGAGCCCATGATGTCGTGGCGATACAGGCGCTGGTCGAAAGTGACGGAGGCGGTGAAGCGGGCGACGAAGGCGTCGACGGGTTCACTGAAGCGGCCGCCCCAGGACTGATTGGTCTTGTCAGTGCTCATGAATTCGCTCGTATCGGCTTGAAGAAAGAAGGCGTGAAACGCTGAAGCGGATAATAACAGGGTTGCCAATCCTGTCGCTGACACCGGTCGATACGTTTTTTTCTCATCTGCTCATTCATAGTCGGCGCTGTCTGCGGGGGGGTTGCGCAAGGATATTTTTCGATTGAGCAATATCGGCCCGGCAAGCGTCTACAGTTGGACATAAGGGTCGGCGCGACTGCGGATCGCGCAAAGGTCTTGATGCCGACTATAAGAAGAGGGGGTGGGTGGTTTTGTCCTTTGGCATACCCCGTGAAAAACGCAGGAAACAGCGGGCTTTGAGCGGTACGACCCGGACACTGGCAAATATTGGTGGCCGACGTACGGCACTTTTTGGCGCTCGGGCTAGTCTTAGCGTGGATCGCGGTGACGGACGTCACTTCACCTGTCTACGCTATCCTTGTGCGAGACTCACGCAGGAATCCAGCGCAATATGAATGTCCTGATCGTTGATGACGAACCACTGGCTCGCGAGCGCCTAAGCCGAATGGTAAGCGAGCTCGAGGGTTATACAGTCCTGGAGCCCAGCGCCACGAATGGCGAAGAGGCGTTGGCGCTGATCGACAGCCACAAGCCGGATATCGTGCTGCTCGATATCCGCATGCCGGGCCTCGATGGCCTGCAGGTTGCTGCCCGTCTGTGCGAACGCGAAACGCCGCCGGCCGTGGTGTTTTGCACCGGCCCCGATGAATTTGCCGTGGAAGCCCTGCAGGCCAGCGCCGTGGGCTATGTGGTGAAACCCGTGCGAACCGAACATCTGCATGACGCCCTGAAACGGGCTGAACGTCCCAACCGGGCCCAGCTCTCGGCCCTGACCCGTCCCGCCGCCGAAAGCGGTAACGGCCCGCGCAGTCATATCAGTGCCCGGACCCGAAAAGGCATCGAGCTGATCCCGCTGGATCAGGTGGTCTATTTCATTGCCGATCACAAATACGTGACCTTGCGCCATGAAAGCGGCGAGGTGCTGCTGGATGAGCCGTTGAAAGCCCTCGAAGACGAATTCGGCGAGCGTTTCGTGCGTATCCACCGCAACGCGCTGGTCGCCCGCGACCGCATCGAGCGTCTGCAACGCACACCGCTGGGGCATTTCCAGCTATTCCTCAAAGGCCTCAATGGTGATGCGCTGATCGTCAGCCGTCGGCATGTGGCCGGTGTGCGCAAGATGATGCAGGGCCTCTGACCCGGTCTTCGCGCACGGTTTCACGTTCTTCTGCCGGGCATTGCAGGCCAGGGAGGCCACGCCGTTTCTGATTCAAGTCAAAGTGGATTTGGCTGAGCTGTTATTATCCGCCGTATCTATTCAGTACGGATTGATCCATGTCCTCTCGCGAAATCCGCATCGCCACCCGTAAAAGTGCGCTGGCCCTCTGGCAGGCCGAATACGTCAAAGCCCGCCTGGAAGCGGCCCATCCGGGTCTGCTGGTGACGCTGGTGCCCATGGTCAGTCGCGGCGACAAGCTGCTCGACTCGCCGCTGTCGAAAATCGGCGGCAAGGGCCTGTTCGTCAAGGAACTGGAAACCGCGCTGTTGGAAAACGAAGCCGACATCGCCGTGCACTCGATGAAAGACGTTCCGATGGACTTCCCCGAAGGCCTTGGTCTGTTCTGCATTTGCGAACGCGAAGACCCGCGTGATGCCTTCGTTTCCAATACCTATCAAAGCCTGGATGCGCTGCCTGCCGGCGCCATCGTTGGCACCTCCAGCCTGCGGCGACAGGCGCAGTTGCTGACCCGTCGTCCTGATCTGGAAATCCGCTTCCTGCGCGGCAACGTCAATACTCGCCTGGCCAAACTCGATGCCGGCGAGTACGACGCGATCATCCTCGCGGCAGCCGGCCTGATCCGTCTCGGTTTCGAAGATCGCATCACCTCGGCCATCAGCGTCGACGACAGCCTGCCGGCCGGTGGCCAGGGCGCCGTCGGTATCGAATGCCGCAGCGCCGACACGCCAATCCACGCCTTGCTCGCACCGTTGCATCACGCCGACACCGCTTCGCGTGTGACCGCTGAACGTGCCCTCAACAAACATCTGAATGGTGGCTGCCAGGTGCCGATTGCCTGCTACGCCGTGCTTGAGGGTGAGCAGTTGTGGTTGCGTGGTCTGGTGGGCGAGCCGAGCGGTGGCAAGCTGCTCAGCGCCGAAGCGCGTGCGCCTCGTGGCGATGCCCAGGCGTTGGGTGTGCGAGTCGCCGAAGACCTGCTCAGCCAGGGCGCCGACGACATTCTCAAAGCGGTGTATGGCGAGGCAGGTCACGAGTGACTGGCTGGCGCCTGCTGCTGACGCGCCCTGCGGATGACTGCGCGGCGCTGGCCGAGGTGTTGGCCGGGCAGGGGATTTTCAGCAGTTGCCTGCCGCTTCTGGACATAGCGCCGCTGCCGGTCTCTGACAAGAAACGTCAGGCGCTGGCGCAGCTGCCGGGTTGCAGCGCGGTCATTGTGGTCAGCAAACCGGCGGCGCGGATTGCGCTTGATCTGCTGGACGCTCATGGGCTTCAGTCGCTGTCGATGCCGTGGTTCAGCGTCGGTGCGGCGACTGCGCAGATTCTTCGCGATCACGGTCTCGACGTACACTTTCCCGCCGACGGCGATGACAGTGAAGCCCTGCTGCAATTGTCGCGTCTGCGCGAGGCGGTCACCGGGCCCGGCGCGCAGGTGTTGATCCTGCGTGGCGAGGGTGGTCGCGAGCTGCTCGCCGAGCGCCTGCGCGCGCTTGGTGCTAGTGTCGAGTATCTGGAGTTGTATCGGCGTGACCTGCCGGCTTACCCACCGCAAGAGCTGCCGCGACGGATTGCTGCGGAACGCTTGAACGGGCTGGTGGTCAGCAGTGGACAGGGTTTCGAGCACCTGCGCCAGATGGCTGGCGATGCCTGGCCTGCGATTGCGCAGCTGCCGTTGTTTGTTCCAAGCCCGAGGGTCGCCGAGCTGGCACATGCCGCCGGGGCCCGAACAGTTGTGGATTGCCGCGGCGCGAGTGCCGCGGCTTTGCTGACGGCGTTACGGGAGCATCCCGTGCCCGTTCTCTAATGCAAAGGATGGATACGTGAGCGAAACAGCCTTGCCTAAAGATGATGTCCAGCCTGTGATTGATGCCCAGGTTGAAACTCCACCGCCGGCCAAAGAGCCGCGCCGAGGCAACGGACTGGCCATTGTCGCCCTGTTGCTCGGCGCTGCCGGCGTAGCGATCGGTGGCTGGGGTGTCTGGCAGGTGCGTCACCTGCAGAGCAACACCGCACAACAGTCAGGACAGGTACAGGCGCTGAACGATCAGGCGCAGAGCCTCAAGCTCAACGAACAGCGCCTGACCGAGCGCCTCGCGCAACTGCCTGGTGCCGATGAACTCGCCGAGCGTCAGCGTCTGGTGACGCAACTGCAGGGGGATCAGCAGCGCCTCAACCAGCGTCTGGAAACCGTTCTCGGCGCCAGTCGCAAGGACTGGCGTCTGGCCGAGGCCGAGCATCTGCTGCGTCTGGCGAGTCTGCGTCTTTCGGCCTTGCAGGACATCAGCAGCGCTCAGGCGCTGGTGCAGGGCGCCGACGAAATTCTGCGTGAACAGAACGATCCCGGCTCCTTCGCCGCCCGCGAGCAAGTGGCGAAAACCCTTGTCGCCCTGCGCAGCACCGAGCAGCCGGATCGCACCGGCCTGTTCCTGCGCATCGGTGCCTTGCGTGATCAGGTCATCGAACTGACCGAGCTGGCGCCGGAGTACAAGGATCGTGGCGAGTCACTGCTGGGCCTGACTGCTGATGGCGATGGTGCCAGTCGCTGGGCGCAGTGGTGGGATCAAGTGTCGCGCTACATCCGCATCGATTTCAATGCCGACAAGAATGTGAAGCCACTGCTGGCCGGGCAAAGTCTGAGCCAGGTGCGTCTGGCCCTGAGTCTCGCGCTGGAGCAGGCGCAGTGGGCTGCGCTCAATGGCCAGGCGCCGGTCTACACCCAGGCAATGACCGAGGCGCGGGACGTGCTCAAGGGCAATTTCAATCCGGATAATCCGCAGAGCAAAATCATGCTCGAACAGGTTGCCGAGCTGAGCCAGCAACCGGTCACGGTCAAGATCCCGGACCTGACCGGCACGCTGAGCGCGGTGCAGGCTTATCTGGAACGCCGCAACGTCAACGCTGAAGAATCGGTCAAACCGTTCGCCAAACCTGCCGCCAACACTGCGCAGGAGACCACGCCATGAAGCGCCTGTATGTGATCGTGTTTCTGGTGATCGCGGCGACAGCGGCGCTGGGCCTGGCGATTGCCGAGCACTCCGGTTACGTGCTGATTGCCTACAAGAGCTTTCGCTATGAATCGAGCCTGTGGGCGGCGCTGGCGTTGATCGCAGTGTTGTGGCTGCTGATCTGGGGCATCAAGGCCCTGGTCGAGCTGGTCATGGCCTCCAGTGGCGTGGTCAATCCGTGGTCGCGCCGTAACCGTAGCCGGCGGGTACAGGTGGCCATCGAACACGGGCAGCTGGATCTGGCCGAGGGTCGCTGGGCCAGCGCGCAACGTCACCTGTCTCGCGCCGCCGAGGCCGAGCGCCAGCCGCTGTTGTATTACCTCGGCGCCGCACGCGCGGCCAACGAACAAGGCAAGTACGAAGAGTGCGATCAGTTGCTTGAACGTGCGCTGGAGCGCCAGCCGCAGGCCGAGTTGGCGATTGCCTTGAGTCATGCGCAGTTGCAGACCGATCGTGGTGACACCGACGGCGCCCTGGTGACCCTGCAGGCGATGCACGAGCGGCATCCGCATAACGTGCAGACCTTGCGACAGTTGCAGCGTCTGCATCAGCAACGCGGCGACTGGTCGGCGGTGATTCGCCTGTTGCCGGAACTACGCAAGGACAAGGCTTTGCCGCCAGCCGAACTGGCTGAACTCGAACGACGCGCCTGGGGTAACAACCTGTCGCTGGCGGCACACCGCGACGAAGACGGCAAGGTCGGTCTGCAGTCACTCACCCGTGCCTGGGAGCAGTTGACTTCCGCGCAGCGTCAGGAGCCGGCGCTGGTGCTGGCATACGCTGAACAACTGCGTCAGCTGGGTGCTCAGGTGGAAGCCGAGGAAGTCCTGCGCAGCGCCCTCAAGCGCAAGTACGACAGCCATCTCGCGCGTCAGTATGGGCTGGTGCGCGGCAGCGATCCGGCGCGTCAGTTGCAGGCCGCTGAAGGCTGGCTCAAGGAGCATCCGGCGGATCCGAGCCTGTTACTGACCCTCGGTCGGCTCTGCCTGCAAACCAGCTTGTGGGGCAAGGCACGGGATTATCTGGAAAGCAGTCTGCGCGTGCAGCGCAACCCGGAAGCCTGCGCCGAGCTGGCGCGCCTGCTTGCGCAGCTGGGTGACACCGAGCGCAGTAATCAGCTGTTCCAGGAAGGTCTCGGATTGCTGGATGAGCGCCTGCTGGCCGCGCCGTTGCCGGTGCCGGTTCACGCCTGATATCGCGAGGGAGCATGCTCCCTCGTCAACGTTCAGTGAGCGAAAAATTACCTGTGGCGGGCGTCTTGGGCAAAGTCCTACAACGGGATACACCTTTTCTTCTCGCGCCTGTCGGGTTTTCCCTACACTTCTGGTGAACTGTCGCCATGCACCTGCCTTGAAAGGCTGACAAGCTTTCCTCTACCGTAACTGCCTGTCTCCACTGTTACGGAAAAGCCATGTCGTTGGCCTGTTCACGCTCCTTGTTTTTCACGGCTTTCACTGCAGGCGCACTGGCCCTGGGAGCTTCCTATTATCTCGAATACGCGGTGGGGCTGACGCCCTGCAGCCTGTGCCTGGCGCAACGCTTCTTCATGGCGTTGCTGGCAGCCTGTTGCGGGCTGGCGGCGATCCACGGCCCACGGCGTGTCGGCCTGTCGCTCTATTGGGCTGCCGCGCTTGGCCTGAGCCTGGCTGGCACCACGGCGGCCTGGCGGCAGGTGCTGTTACAGAGTGATCCGCTGGTGCAAATGACCCGTTGCGCGCCCGATTCCGAAGCGCTGTTCAGCAACCTGCCGTGGTTGTGTGCAACGATGCGGATGTTCAAGGGTGGTGTCGATTGCGCGGAAATTTCCTGGACGCTGTTCGATTTGAGCATCCCGGAATGGAGTCTGCTGTTCTTTGTGGCGATGTCGATCCTGGCGGTCTATCAATTGCTGCGGCTGGTCTGGAGCGCTCTGCAGCGACCGCTCAGCGGCGAAGCGTCGCACCACACGCTGGTCGGGGATTAAACACTTGTATGAACTTTATCTCCTGCGTACCTTGAAGCCATAGGCGTGCGGGCATAATCTGGCCCGCACGTGTCATTGGATTTATGTTGCTCGATGACGCTCTGCCCGGTCGGCCTCCAAGCGATAAAAGCCAGAAGAGGGGCGCGGGTGTAGAGCAGCATGACCCACAAGGGAAGAGAGATCGCCATGCTCGAAAGTTGTCAGAATGCTCAGGAACGCTGGGGTGGAGTTCATCTGCTGATCGACCGCTGGTTGCAAGAGCGTGAAGATCTGATCGGTGCCTACGACAAGTTGGGTGACAAACCACAGGCTCTGTCCGAGAACCGTAAACCCTTGCTGGAATTCTGCGGCGTGCTGGTCGATTACGTCTCGGCCGGGCACTTCGAGATCTACGAACAGCTGACCGGTGAAGCCAAGGCCTTCAACGACAAGCGTGGTCTGGAACTCGCCGAAACCCTCTACCCGCGCATCGACGTCATCACCGAAAAACTCCTCGCGTTCAACGACCTTTGCGATGAAGGCAAATGCGTCGCCGAGAAGTTCAAGGAACTGGGTGGCCTGCTGCACGAACGCTTCGAACTGGAAGACTGCCTGATCGAAGTGCTGCACACGGCGCACAAGCAGGAAGATCCGGTTCAGGCCTGATTGGTTTTTCGAAAGCATAAAAACGCGGTGCGCCGAAAGCGCACCGCGTTTTTTATGCCGGCGAGTCGGCGTCGGTCAGCTCGTTGCACCGCGCAATTCGACTTCAAACACCAACGGTGTGAACGGCGCGATCAGGTCGCCCGCACCGTCGGCGCCATAGGCCTGATCCGATGGAATCACCAGTCGCCACTTGGCACCCACCGGCATGTTCTGCAGTGCGGTACGCCAACCGGCAATCACGCTGTCGAGGCTGAACCATTGCGGCTGAGTGTTCTGATCGAACACTGTGCCGTCCGGCAGACGACCGACATACAGCACCTGGACTTTGCCATCGGGGCCGGCCTTGGCACCGGTGCCCGGTGTCAGCTCGGTCAGCAGGATGCCGTCGGCCAGTTCCTTCACGCCCGGCTTGGCTTTTTCGGCGGTGAGAAAACGCTGTTCGTTTTCCATCGCGGCATCGCTCGACGGCTGCGATGAGTGTTCGGCGTTCTGCGATTCATGATCGGCGAGGATCTGCTCGATCCGTGCTTCGCTCAGTGCCAGTGGCTTGCCTTGATAGGCCTGCTGCAAACCGTCGACCAGTGCTTGAATCTGCAGTTGCGGCACTTCTTGGCGCAAGCGTTCACCGAGGCTGGCGCCGAGGCTGTAGGCCAGATCGTGAGCATCGTTCGCGGTGGTTTTTTCCTCGGCCTGGGCCACGGAAAAAATCATCCAGAGGGATAAAAAAAGGTAGCGCGACATGGGCACTCTCCGTCCTGAAATGCGGGCGATTATGCCAGCGCGAAGGTCTGCAACGGTGAACTGCTTTTGTCTTTGTGCAGAACATTTTCGCTGCGTTGCAACGCAACGGTTTCGTTACTGTCAAGATGACCTAGCGGCGGTAACTGCAGAGGTCTAGTATGAGCCGCACTCACGTCAGCCAGGAGGTAAACCATGTCGGCCACCAAGAAGCCTGTAAACACTCCGTTGCACTTACTCCAACAACTCTCGGGCAGCCTGCTCGAGCATTTGGAAAACGCTTGCTCCCAAGCCTTGGCTGATGCTGAAAAACTGCTCGCCAAACTGGAAAAGCAACGCGGCAAGGCGCAAGAAAAACTGCACAAATCCCGCACCAAACTGCAGGACGCAGCCACTGCCGGTAAAGCCAAGGCGCAGAACAAGGCCAAGGCTGCCGTCAAAGAACTCGAAGACCTGCTAGATGCGCTGAAGGATCGTCAGTCCGACACCCGTGGCTACATTCTGCAACTCAAGCGCGATGCCCAGGAAAGCCTGAAACTGGCCCAGGGTGTCGGTCGTGTGCAAGAGGCCGCCGGCAAGGCACTGTCCTCCCGCGCTGCCAAACCTGCAGCAGCGCCTGCGAAAAAAGCGCCAGCCAAACCGGCTGCGGCGAAAGCCCCGGCGAAAACTGCTGCAGCCAAACCAACGGCAAAACCAGCGGCCAAGGCACCGGCTAAAACCGCCGCCAAACCTGCTGCAAAAACCGCAGTGAAAAAACCGGCTGCGGCGAGCGCTGCAAAACCGGCCGCACGCACTGCTGCTGCCAAGCCTGCAGCGGCAAAACCGGCTGCCAAGCCAGCGGCAAAACCAGCTGCCAAGCCAGCGGCAAAACCAGCTGCGCGCAAAGCCGCTCCGGCCAAAACCGCTGCTGCCAAACCTGCTGCCAAAATCGCGGTTAAACCGGCTGCCAAACCTGCGGCGAAAACCGCCGCTGCAAAACCGGCTGCCAAGCCTGCAACCAAACCGGTCGCGGCAAAACCTGCTGCCAAGGTTGCTGCCAAACCAGCGGCCAAGCCTGCCGCTAAAACCGCTGCCAAACCTGCAGCAGCAAAACCTGCGACCGCTGCGGCCAAGCCTGCTGCCAAACCGGTAGCCGCAAAGCCAGCCGCTAAACCAGCCGCCAAGCCGGCTGCCAAACCTGCCGCGAAAAAACCGGCTGTTGCCAAACCCGCTGCGGCCAAACCGGCGACTGCACCGGCTGCCAAGCCAGCCACTCCGGCGCCGGCCGCTGCACCTGCTCCAGCTGCTTCTACCTCGACCACCACGACGGCGCCAACGCCAGCCGCTGCGTCGAGCGTCAGCAGCAACCCGACCAGCGCTTCCTAAGCGCCGGTTGCCGCGACGCGCAGCACGTGCAGCGCGTCGCGGTTCGGGCTGGCGGTCGATCCCGCCAGACTCTCCAGCCATTGCCTCGACGCTGAGACGTCATCGCGCGGCCAGGCCTGCGCAATCTGTTCCAATTGCCACAGCAGATGCCGTTCGGCTTCCAGCTCCAGCGCTTTCATTTGTTCTCGCAGACCCTTGAGTATCGGATCGTCTTCGGCCAGGGTTTTCCATTGAGTGCGCAACGCACGCAGTGGCTGCACCACCTCCACGTCCCAAGGCCCCACCAGTTCTTTCAGCTGTTGCACACGTTGTTCGGTGCAGCTCACGTGGCGTTGTTCAAGCCATGAACCGCACAGCAACAGGCACACATTGGCGCCTGCCGTTTGCAGTTGCAGGCAAGCGTGTTCGACACCCGGTCGGGCGTAGGTGGCAAGGGAAAAGCTCCACAGGTCAGAGGACATCGTGCTACTCGCGCCAGTTGTGAGCGAAGCTGGTAGACTCCGCCGCCATTATGATCCGACTTCAGAACCTGACTTTACAGCGTGGCCCGCAACGTCTGCTAGAAGACGCCGAGCTGACCCTGCACGCCGGCCATAAAGCCGGCCTCATCGGTGCCAACGGCGCCGGCAAATCCAGCCTGTTCGCCTTGCTGCGCGGCGAGTTGCACCCGGACTCGGGCGATTGCCTGCTGCCGGCCGACTGGCGTATTGCGCACATGCGCCAGGAGGTCGACACCCTCGAGCGCCTGGCGGTCGACTATGTGCTCGATGGCGACCTGCGTCTACGTGAGGTACAACGTGACCTCGCCGTCGCCGAAGCGGCCCACGATGGTACGGCTCTGGCCCGTTTGCACGCCGAACTCGACAGCGCCGACGGCTATACCGCCGATGCCCGCGCCCGAAAACTATTGGCAGGCCTCGGGTTCACCAACGAGCAGATGGATCGCCAGGTAGGCGATTTCTCCGGTGGCTGGCGGATGCGTCTGAACCTGGCGCAGGCCTTGATGTGTCCGTCGGACCTGTTGCTGCTCGACGAACCGACCAACCACCTGGATCTCGACGCGATCATCTGGCTCGAAGAGTGGCTGAAAAGCTATCCGGGCACCTTGCTGCTGATTTCCCACGACCGCGACTTCCTCGATGAAGTGGTCGATCACGTGGCGCATGTCGATCAGCGCAAACTGACCCTGTACCGGGGCGGCTACACCGCGTTCGAACGCGCCCGTGCCGAACGTCTGGCCCAGCAGCAACAGGCCTACGAGAAGCAGCAGGCGCAACGTGCGCACATGGAAAGCTACATCGCCCGCTTCAAGGCCCAGGCCACCAAGGCCCGTCAGGCACAGAGCCGGATCAAGGCCCTGGAACGCATGGAAGAGCTGTCGGCGGCCCACGTCGATTCGCCGTTCGACTTCGTGTTCCGCGAGTCGACCAAGATCTCCAGCCCGCTGATCGACCTGTCCGATGCACGTCTGGGGTATGGCGATAAAACCATCCTGGAGAAGGTCAAGCTGCAACTGACCCCGGGTGCGCGGATCGGCCTGCTCGGGCCGAACGGTGCCGGTAAATCGACCCTGATCAAAAACCTCGCCGGTGAGCTCGAGCCGCTGGCCGGGCGCTTGACCCGTGGTGAAAACACCGTGGTCGGCTATTTCGCCCAGCATCAGCTCGACTCGCTGGATGCCAAGGCCAGCCCGCTGCTGCACTTGCAGCGTCTGGCGCCGACCGAACGCGAGCAGACCCTGCGCGACTTCCTCGGCGGTTTCGATTTCCGTGGCGCACGCATTGACGAGCCAGTGCTGAATTTCTCCGGTGGCGAGAAAGCGCGTCTGGCGCTGGCATTGATCGCCTGGGAACGGCCGAACTTGTTGCTGCTCGACGAACCGACCAACCACCTCGACCTGGAAATGCGTCTGGCGCTGACCATGGCGCTGCAGGAATTCAGCGGCGCGGTATTGGTGGTGTCTCACGATCGGCACTTGCTCAAGAGCACCACCGACAACTTCTACCTGGTCGCGGACGGCAAGGTCGAAGAGTTCGATGGCGACCTCGAAGACTACGCGCGCTGGCTGGTGGAATACCGTCAGCGTAACGCCCCGGTCAGCAACACCCCGGTCAACCCGGACAAGACCGACAAGAAGGCCCAGCGCCAGGCGGCTGCCGCGTTGCGTCAGCAACTGGCGCCGCACAAGCGTGAAGCCGACAAGCTCGAAGCCGAACTGGGCAAGCTCCACGAGAAACTCGCCAAGGCCGATGCCAGCCTCGGCGACAGCGACATCTACGAGCCGGCGCGCAAGAACGAATTGCGTGATCTGCTGGCAGAGCAGGCCAAGCTGAAAGTGCGCGAAGCCGAACTGGAAGAAGCCTGGATGGAAGCGCTCGAGACGCTGGAAAGCATGCAGGCGGAGCTGGAGGCGCTGTCCTGATGGAAGCGTTCAAGCTGCCGCTGCCGGCGATGTGGGTCGAGCCGATCTGGCTCGGCGTGCAGATTCTGCTGATCCTGTTGGCCGGTTACTTCGCTCAGCGTGTCGTCGCGCGATTCCTCACCCGTCTGGGCGAGCGCTATCCGTTTCCGCCGCAGTTGCTGATGCCCCTGCGTGGCGTATTGCGCTGGCTGATCATGGGCAGCGCGGTGATTTTTGTGCTGGAGCGCCTCGGCGTATCGGCCACGGTGTTGTGGACGGCGCTGTCGGGTTTCGTCGCGGTGGCGGCGGTGGCGTTCTTCGCGATGTGGAGTGTGCTGTCGAACCTGCTTTGCGCGATTCTGATCTTCACCGTCGGCCCGTTCCGCCTGGGCGATGTGGTCGAGCTGGTGGACACCACCGACAAGCCGGGTGTCAAAGGCCGGGTGGTGGCGATCAATCTGCTCTACACCACATTGATCGAAGCCGAGGAGCTCGGGACGGGCAGCGCCATGGTGCAAGTGCCGAACAGCCTGTTCTTCCAGCGTTCGGTGCGGCGCTGGCGCGGGAGTGATGTGTTTCCTTCGAGCGGGTTCGAGAAGTAGATTTTCCAGGCAAGATCAAAAGATCGCAGCCTG